>JBBECF010000162.1:0-15672 GCA_040881945.1 Dongiaceae bacterium
CATGACGGCGAGGCGTTGCGCGTCGTCGATCTCGCGGCGCTGCCGGCGGGCGCCGAGGGCAACGTGCTGACCGGCACCGGGTCGTTCGACCCGCCGACGAAGCCGCTCGACGCGGACGGCCAGGGCGTGCCCTACGCCACCTACGGCTTCGCCGCCCAGGTCGCCGAGGCCGAGGTCGATATAGAGTTGGGGACGGTCCGCGTCCTGAAGATCACCGCCGCCCACGACGTCGGCCGGGCGATCAACCCGACCCAGGTCGAGGGCCAGATCCACGGCGGCATCGCGCAAGGCCTCGGCATGGCGCTGATGGAGGAATACCTGCCGGGGCGGAGCGAAAACCTGCACGACTACCTGATCCCGACCGTCGGCGACGTGCCGGAGATCGAGACCATCATCGTCGAATCCGCCGAGCCGCTCGGCCCCTACGGCGCCAAGGGCATCGGCGAGCCGGCGCTGATCCCGACCGCGCCGGCCATCCTGGCCGCGATCCACCACGCGACCGGCGCGCGCCTGCGCCGCCTGCCGGCGACGCCCGACCGGGTGCGCGCGGCGATCCTGGCGTTGGGCGAGGGGCGGCCGTAACGAGAACGGTCGCCGTGTCTCGGCGAGGTCGAAACGCCGCTACGGGCCGCGCCGCTCGCGCGTCGACGGAAACTCAGGCCGTCAAATGCGCATGGCGCGGGACCGGGCGGCGATCTTTCTCCGCGGCGCGGTGGTCGCTCAGGCAATGGCCGTGCGAGCTATCGGCAAGCACCTCGATGACCCGGCACTCGCAAATCTTGCCGCCTTGGCACTCCGCTATCATCCGCTTGAGCTCCATCTTGAGCGCCTTGAGCTGCCTGATGCGTCGCTCGGCGGCCTCGAGCTGGCGTCTGGCGATGGCGTCGGCGGCGGTACAGGACCGCTCGGGAACGTCGGCGAGGCTGAGTAGTTCGCGAATCGCATCGAGCGGGAACCCCAGTTCCCGGCTGTGCCGGATGAAGGCGAGCCGCGCCAGATGCTTCGGACCATAGCGCCGCTGGTTGCCCTGCGTGCGCAGCGGCTCCGGCATCAGACCGATCTGCTCGTAGTAGCGGATGGTCTGGACCTTGCTGCCCGTCCGCTTGGCGAGCTCGCCGATCGAAAATTCTCGCTCCGGCATGGCTCATTGTCCTCTTGAAGCTACAGTCACTGTAGGTTCTAGACTTAAGCACGAAACGGATTGGACGCAAGTCCTTGGGCTTCACATCGAGGCTTCGGATGCATCGCCCTCGCACGACGAATGGCCCGCGAATCGGCATGAGAGGAGCCGGAAGTTCAGAACTATGATCAAACTGCGCTATCGGGTTGTTGTTTTTCTGCTGGTGATGGGCTTGGCGGCATTGGCCGACCAGGGCGTCAAGGCGGCCATGGTCGAACGTCTTGCGGGGTCCGGCCCCGTTGCCCTCGCCCCGGTCCTCAATCTCCGGCTCGGCTACAACACGGGCGTGAGCTTCAGCATGTTCGCCGAGACCTTCCGCGAGGCGCCATGGCTGCTCGCCGCGATCAAGATCGGCATTGTTGCCGTCATCGCCGGCTTTGCCGTCCGGACTGACCGGCGGCTTGACACTCTGGCGTTCGGGCTCATCGCCGGCGGTGCGACGGGCAACATCATCGACCGATTCCGCATCGGGGCGGTGGTCGACTACATCGATCTGTTCTATGCGGGCTGGCATTGGCCGACCTTCAACCTCGCGGATGCTTTGATTTTCCTAGGTGTTGCGCTGCTGCTTGCCGGCGCCATGTTCGCGCCGAGGCGTCGCAGGATTGCCCCTTGAACCTACAATCGCTGTAGATCCTATCTTTCACTTAACGGCCGCCCGGAACGGACGACGGACGGAGATACCGATGGCTCAGGCGCATAGGCACGATTACAAGCACGACCACGATCAGGCTCATGAGCATGATCATGAACACGAGCACGAGCGCGAAGCGGATGCGTGCTGCGCCCCCGGGACCGGCGGCGCGCCAGCCCGCTCATTTCGGGGCGGCCGCGCCTTCAAGGTGCGCGGCATGGACTGCGCCGAAGAGGTTTCGGCCCTCAGGCGGGCCGTTGGGCCCGTCGTTGGCGGCGCGGACCGCCTTGCCTTCGATGTGCTGAACGGCCGCATGGCCGTCGCGGACGCGGCCCGCGAGGTGCCGGAAGCGGCCATCCTCAAGGCCGTCGCGGCCACCGGCCTGAGCGCCGTCCCGTGGGAGACGCAGGCCGCCAAGGGCGAACCCGACCGGCACCGCCGCCAACAGAACTTCTTTGCCGCGGCGAGCGGCGCAACTCTTCTGCTTGGCATGGCCCTTCACGTTTGGTCGACGCGCGACCTCGACGAGGCCTGGCGGCTGTTCGTCAGCCATGCCGATCGGGCGATGCCGTGGCCCGAGATCGCCGCCTATCTCGCAGCGGTCCTCGCCGGGGGCCGGTTCGTGGCGGTCAAGGCCTGGCGCGCGGCGCGCGGCCTGCGCCCCGACATGAATCTATTGATGACGGTGGCCGTGCTGGGCGCGATGGCCATCGACGAGTGGTTCGAGGCCGCGACCGTCAGTTTCCTGTTCGCGCTGTCGCTGGCGCTCGAAACCTGGAGCGTCGGACGGGCGCGGCGCGCGATCGCGGCGCTCCTCGACCTCGCTCCGCCGACCGTTCGTCTCCTGCGAGCCGGCGGAGGGGAGGCCGAGGTGCCCGTCGCCCAGGTCAGCGCCGGCGACCGCTTCCTTGTGGCCGCGGGCGAGCGCATCGCCCTCGATGGCCGCGTCGTCGCGGGAGCCAGCGCCGTCAACCAGGCGCCGATCACGGGCGAGAGTGTTCCGGTCGAGAAACAGCCGGGAGCGGAGGTCTATGCCGGCACGATCAACGGCGACGGAACGCTGACGGTTGAGGCGACCAAGGCCGCCGAAGACACGACGCTCGCCCGGATCATTCGCATGGTGGAGGACGCCCATGCCCGGCGCGCGCCGTCGGAGCAATGGGTGGAACGCTTTGCGCGGGTCTACACGCCCGCCGTCATGGCGCTCGCGTTCCTCGTCTTCCTGGTGCCGCCGCTCGCCTTCGGCGGCGGTTGGGAGGATTGGTTCTACCGGGCGCTCGTGATGCTGGTCATCGCCTGCCCCTGCGCGCTGGTGATCTCGACGCCGGTCTCGATCGTCGCCTCGCTCGCGGCGTCGGCGCGGGCCGGCGTGCTGATCAAGGGCGGCGCGTTCATCGAGCTGCCGGCCCGTCTGCGGGCGATCGCCATGGACAAGACGGGAACCATCACGCGCGGCGAACCGGCTGTCGTTCGCGTGATCCCGCTCGGCGATCACACGGAAGCGGAGCTTCTCGCACGCGCAGGGGCGCTCGAGGCGCGCTCCACGCACCCGCTCGCACGCGCGATCATCGGTTATGCGAAGGCCCAGGGCGTCCCACCGGAGCCGGCCAACGACGTCCAGGTTCTCCAGGGCAAGGGGTTGACCGGCACGTTCGGTGGCGAGCCCTTCTGGCTCGGCTCGCATCGCTATGTCATCGAGCGCGGACAGGACGCGCCGGAGATCGCCCGCCAAGCCGAGTCGCTTGAGGCCGACGGCAAGACGGTGATCGTCATCGGCAATGCGCGGCATGTCTGCGGGCTAATCGCGGTTGCCGACACCGTGCGGCCGGAGGCGCGCGCGATCGTGGCCGGCCTGCATGCAGCCGGCATCGAACACGTGATCATGTTGACCGGCGACAATCGCGTCACCGCGGAAGCCATCGCGCGGGAAGTTGGCATCGACGAGGTGCATGCCGAACTTCTGCCCGAGGACAAGCTTCGAAAAATTGAACAGCTCGTCACCCAGTACGGAACGGTTGCGATGGTCGGCGACGGCGTGAACGACGCGCCCGCCCTGGCGCGCGCCAGCCTCGGCATTGCCATGGGTGCCATCGGCAGCGACGCGGCGATCGAAACCGCCGACATCGCGTTGATGACCGACGACGTCTCGAAACTGCCCTGGCTCGTGCATCATGCGAAGCGGACACTCACGATTATCCGGCAGAACATCGTCTTCTCGCTCGGCGTGAAGGCCGTGTTCTTCGTGCTCACCTTTGCCGGTATGGCGAGCCTCTGGGGCGCGATCGCGGCGGATGTCGGGGCTTCTCTGCTGGTGGTGTCCAACGCGCTCCGCCTGCTGAGATTCGATGCGACGAAGGACGAAAGAAGTGCGAGTTCTACCTAGGAGGCGACTCTATGAATCAGGCTGAGCGTCAAACCGCGACCGGTATGCCGTGCCCCACCTGCAAAGTCGATCTCGTCATGAGCGACCGGCAGGGCATCGAGATCGACTATTGCCCGAAATGCCGGGGCGTCTGGCTCGATCGCGGGGAGTTGGACAAGATCATCGAACGGAACGCGACGCAAGCACGCGAGCGGCCGGCGGCGAACGAACCGCCCAGAGATCCGTATGCCGGATACGCGAGCCCCGGCTACGGCCATCACGGCGGCTACGGCAAGCACGGTTACCGACGCAAGTCCTGGCTCCACGAGTTGTTCGATTAGCCCGGATTTCTCGCCGGTCCCGAGCGGCCGGGGGCGCCCCTCTGCCGAGGACTGCGAACTCGTTCCGACAGGCCTTCAATGGCGCCGCCGGCCCGCCTTCCGGCGGATCAGGGCCCTTGACAGCCTGCCGGAACGCGCCAAAGGCTCATCACTGGCAAATGGGCGCGCACGCCGGAGCGGTTCGAGGCAACACGCAGATATGATCGATCCGAAGCCCGACCCCGTCGCCTCCACCGACACGCCGGAGGAGGCCGCGCTGACCGCGGCGATGACGAAGACCGAAGGCACCGTCGTCTGCGACGCCTGCCCGGTCTTGTGCCGCATCCGCCCGGACCGCACCGGCGCCTGCGACCGCTACGGCAATGTCGGCGGCGCGCTGGCCCGCCTCGACCCGTTGCTGATCATGCGACGGGTCGCCGAGCGGCAGGGCCGGACGGTGCCGTTCCTCGCCGCCGGCGCCGAGGACACCTTCGTCACCGGCATCGGCGCCGGCACGACCTACCCCGACTACAAACCGGCGCCCTTCATCGTCGCCAGCCGGCCGCGCGGCGTCGATATGGTGACCGTCGTGACCGAGGGCATCTTCAGCTATTGCGGACTCAAGCTGAAGATCGACACCGACCGCTATATCGGGCCGGAGCAGGCGGCGGTGCGCGCCGAGGGCGAGCAGGTCGGGCATGTGACGACCGCCGAGTACGGCTCGCAGATGCTGGCGCTGGGCGGCGTGCGCCATCTCACCGGCGGCAGCAAGAAGGAAGGTAATGTCACCTGCCGGACCATGCTGACCCTGTGCAACAAGGGCGCGGCCGAGCTCGTTGTCGACGGCGGCGCGGCGCTCACCGTCCAGGCCGGGCGGGCGCCGGTGATCGACGGCGTCGAAGAAGCGCGCATGCGGGTCGGCTGCGGCTCGGCGGCGATCGGCATCTTCGCCAAGCAGTGGCACGGCCATGTCGACGAGGTGATCGTCGTCGACGACCACATCACCGGCGTGCTGACCGAGCACCAGGCCGGGCGCTTCCTCGACATGCCGCCGTCGGGCATCCGCGTGCGCGGCCGGCGCTCGACGCCCGGCCGCTACTTCCAGGTCGCCGAGCCGGGGGCGGGCTGGGGCGGCACGAACATCGACGACCCGCTGACGATCATCGAGAAGATCGACCCGAAGGTCGCGCGCCCAGGCCTGCGGCTGCTGATGGTCAGCACGACCGGCGAGGACGCGGGCTATTACGTCCTCGACGACGCGTTGCGGCCCGTGCCGGCCGCGATGCCGGCGGCGGTCGCCAAGGTGGTCGAGCGCATCGGCGAGAACTGCGAGCCGGCGCTGACGTCGGTGCTTTTCATGGCCGGCGCCGGCGGCAGTCTGCGCGCCGGCGTCACCGAGAACCCGATCCGGCTGACGCGCTCGATCAAGGACGCCCTCGTGCGCGTCACCTCCGGCGGCGCGCCGGTCTATGTCTGGCCGGGCGGCGGCATCACCTACATGGTGGACGTGCTGGCCATGCCGGACAACGCCTTCGGCTATGTGCCGACGCCGGCGATCGTCGCGCCGATCGAATTCACGCTCAGGCTCGACGACTACCGGGCGCTCGGCGGGCATATGGACAGCGTCCGCCAACTCACGGACGTGACCGGCAGCGACCGCGTCCGGCTGACCGACTGGCGCGCCGGCAACCCCTGGCCGTTCGGCGCGGACGACGACGAAATACCCCGGCGCGGCCCATAGGCCCGCCATATCGAAACGATACCAACCTCGCATTTCCTATTTCACGGACGTTTCCGCATCTTGGCCGCAGCGGAGGGCGGGCGCCGCGTTCCATCCCAGGCCGGTGGTGGCGAGAGTCCGCGTGATCGATCCGGACGTGGACAAGAGCGGGATGAGGCAGGCCTGCAGCGCGTGGTAAAGGTCGGGCCGACCTTCAAAGAAGGGCGCTGTCGGTTCCGCGGGATCGAACGCCTCCGAGCGCCAGCCACCGAATTCGCGGTCGATCAGTTGGTCGGCGATGAAATCCCAGACGCGTCGGTACCACGCCTCGTATTGCGGACTGCCGTCGACGGCGTTGAGAAACGCCGCGGCGCCGATGCCCTCGGCAGCGGGCCACCAGAGTCGCCGTCGGAGACGCGGCCTGCTCGCCCAGTCGAGCGTATAGTAAAATCCGCCATGCGCGTTGTCCCAGCCCTCGGCCGCCGCGTGGGCGAACAGGGTCTTCGCCGCATCGGTGAGCCAGGAGAGGCGGCGCCCGCCGGTTTCCCAAAGCTGCAGCAACAAACGCGTCCATTCCAACCAATGACCGGGCGTCATGCCGAACGGACGGAAGACTTCGTCGCCGACATAGTCACGATCGATCTCCCAATTCTCGTTGAAATGCTCGGGAACTCGCCCGCCGAGCACGGCAGCGCATTTGCCGATGACGAGCGTGGCGATGCTTTCGGCCTTGTCGAGCCAGGATTTGTCGCCGGTGGCCTCGAACGCGGCCATGCAAGCCTCGGTGAGATGCATGTTGGAGTTCTGGCCGCGATAGCGGCCGATCGGTGACCATTCGCGCTCAAACTCCTCGGCGGCGGCGCCGACCTCAGATTCCCAGAAGCGCGCCAGCAGGACCTCGCTTACATTGGCGAGCAGCCGGTCGGCATCGGGATGGCCGACGACCTTGGCCGAGGACGCGGCAAGCAGAACGAAGGCATGGCCGTAAGCCTGCTTTCGATCATCACCCGGGCCGTCCTTGCCAACCGACCAGACATAGCCGCCATGCACGCGGTCACGGTGGCCGTTCCAGAGGAAGTCCATGCCGTGGTCGATGAACCGCTTCGCCCCAGGCCGCCCCAGCAGCTGGGCGATCGCGAAGCAGTGGACCATGCGCGCCGTGGCGTGGAGCGGGCGGGCCGGTGCCTTGCCGGTCTTTGCGCTGCGTACGATCGGCCGACCGCGGTCGTCGAGAAGGTAGAAGCCGCCTGCCGGGTCGATAGTATGGGGCTCGAAGAAATCGAATAGGCTGGTAGCCTGATTCAGAAGCCACGAACGGTGGTAGGGCAGCGAGGTCCACGTCGCGGTAGCCGCGCTGCCAGCCGAATTCATCACCCGCCTCACCGCGCCTGCCGTTAGTGAACTCTCGTGTCGTCCCGCGCTCCGACCATATACTGGACGAGTTCTTCGGTACTGGTGTCCGACGTCTTCTTCTCGGTGACCTTGCGTCCGCGATGCATCACCATCAAGCGATCCGACACGGCGAAGACGTCGGGCAGGATATGGGTGATCAGGATGACGGGGACCCCCTGGTCGCGCAATCTGCGAATGACATCCAACACCTTCTGCTGTTCAGGAACCCCGAGGTTGTTGGTCGGCTCGTCCATTATCATCAGCCTGGCGTCCCAATACACGGCGCGGGCGACGGCAACCGCCTGACGCTGGCCGCCGGAAAGGTTCTCGATCGGTTGCGTGAGGGTGGGGAAATGGATCTGTAAGGAGGCCAGCGCGGCTTGCGATTCGCGCATCATCTGCGCTTCGTCGAGGACGCGCACGAGGCCTGCCACGTATCGCTTCTTGACCTCGCGGCCGAGAAATATGTTGGCACTGACATCGAGATTGTTGGCCAGCGCCAGATCCTGATAGATCGTCTCGATCCCCTGCCGGCGTGCATCCATGGGATGCGCGAACAGGCTCTGTTTGCCTTGGAAATAGATGTCGCCTTCATCGGCGTGATGGACACCCGATACGCATTTGATCAAGGTCGATTTGCCGGCGCCGTTGTCGCCGAGGAGGGCGACGACCTCACCCGGGTAGACGTCCCAACTGACGCGGTCGACGGCAACCAGGCCGCCAAAGCGTTTGGTCAGGCTCCGGATGGACAATACGGGGTCGGTCACGTCGAATTTCCAGGTTTGGTTCGGCCGATAATCAGGTCGCGAGACTGATCGATCAAGACGGCGACGATCACGACGACGCCGACGACGATGAACTGAAAGAATGCCTCCACATTAAGCATCACCAGTCCGGTCGTCAGCACCGCGATGATGAGCGAGCCGATGACCGTGCCGATGACGCTCCCCGCCCCACCAAACAGACTTACTCCGCCGATAATGACCGCCGCGATCGACGACAGGAGTAGCGGGTCCCCAATGACTGCGGAGCCCGCCGTGAAGCGCAGCGTCGACAGGAAGCCGGCGACGCCCGCGGTTGCCGCCGATAGCATGTAGAGAGCGATGATGTGACGGTCGACCGGGATGCCGGCACGCCGCGCCGCTTCCATGTTTCCGCCGATTGCGTAGGTGTGCCGTCCGAATTGCGTCTTGCGCAACAGAAAATACGCGACGGCGACGACGATCGCCGTGAGGACCACCGGATACGGGAGGATACGATCCATTCGGCGCAGCAGGTCGCCCGCGACGGCCGGGGGGGCGAGAAACGACAGGCCGCCGCCCTCGCCATGGATGAAATAGATCAGTGCCTCATTGCCGTAAAAGCGAATGCCGGGCGGCAAGCCGATGACGGTGGTGTTGTCGGACATCAGCAGCGCAAAGCCGCGCACGATAAACGAGCTGCCGAGGGTCACGATGAAGGCCGGCACCTTGAGCTTCGCGATGATTACCCCATTGATCAATCCGACGAAGGCCGCCCCCGCGACCGCAGCCGCGAATCCAGCAACGACCGCGGGAAGTAACGGGAGCCCGGCGTTGAACACCGATCGGATCGCCAACGCGGACAGCACCGACGCCAGGCTCATCACCCATCCGACCGAAAGATCGATTCCGGCGCCGATGATGACGAATGTCTGCCCCAGCCCGAGGAGGAGAACGGGCACGATTGCCACCAGTACATTCTGCGAGTTGCGCAGCGTCAGGAAATTGACCGCCCCATCGTTCACGATCGGAACGGTTGCAACGAAGAAAACGATCATCAGGCCGAGAAACGCCCACGCCCACAGCCGGCTGAGCGTGAGAACGAATCGGGCTGACGGCGGCCGGTCTTGCCGAGGGGCGGCCTCGACTTCCACGACAAACTCGGAGTCGCGTTCAGCCACCAGGTATCTTCCTCATGAATCGAAGAACTGCGGCGCTGCCACAGAGATTCAGCCGAAGAGCGCTGCCGAGAGCGCCCTCCGACCCAATTCGGTCGCAAATCGCAATCTTACTTTCCGGGAACCTGGTAGATGAACCGGGCGACGGCAGGGTCTTTGACGTTGTCCTTATCGATGATGGCGAAGCCCGTTTCGACGCGACGCGGCAGGCTCGTGACGCCGGCCGCATCGGCGGCCGCGAACTGGACGGCCATGTAGCCCATGTCGAAGGGCTTCTGCGCCAGCACAAGCGTCACCACGCCCCTGTCCATCTGCTCGATCGCGGCCTTGGTCGCGTCATAGGCGACGACCTGTACATGGCCGCCGAGCCCGGCATTGACGACCGCCGTTCCGGCGCCCTGGGCGCTGAAGACGTTGGTTCCGAACACTCCGGCCAGATCGGGCACGCGCTCGAGCACAGCCGCTGTCTGCTGCAAGGCCTTGTTCATGTCATCGAGATTGTAATCCGGCCCAAGAACCTTGATGTCCGGAAACTCCTTGGTCATCACTTCCTTGAAGCCTTGTTCGCGGCCCTCGACCGAGCTGACGTTCGGGTTCGTCGAGTTGATGTAGACGGTGCCCTTGCCGCCGATGGCCTTCGCCAGGCCGCGAGCGGAAATACGTCCGCCTTCCACGTTGTCCGAGCCGATGTAGCTGATCGGGAACGTGACGGCGCCGTTTACGTAGTCACCGTCGCCGAGGAAGGTATCGACGGTGATGACTTTGATGCCGGCGTCCTGTGCGGCCTTCAGCGGACCGATCATCTGGTCTTTGTCGGTGGGCGCGGTGATGAGGTAGTTGAGGTCGCCGCGGGCAATCAACGAATCGAGGATCGGCGTTTGAACGTCGACGCCCCAGGTCGGCGGAATCTGGGTCACCACCTCGACGCCAAGGTCCTTCGCCGCCTTCTCAACGCCGAGCTGCATCACCTGGTAAAATGGGTCCACAACGCCCGGCAGAAAACCGATCTTGATCTTGGCTTGGGCGTTCGCGGCCTGAGCACCCAGGGCGAGCGCTCCGCCTATGATCAGCGCGGAAAAGACGGATGTCTTGCGCATATTCTCCTCCCGAATGTTTGTTTTTCATGTTCATCCGACGCTCCCCAACTGTCGGTGAACCAGCCTCAAGACGATATTCCAGTGGGGAATCAAACGACCGACGCGATGGGTTGGGTCGCCGATGGGCGGTTCGCGGCGCGGGCTTGAGACTCGGCGTCGCGTACGATGACCGACCTTTCCGCTCGCGCAGGTCAAGCAAACTCGAATGTGACACGGCCACCGACGCGGCTAATGGCACGGTCCGCCCCCCATCCTCGGACTTGATTGCCGAGTTTGACGTAATGCGGCTTCCGCAGAAGCTGGATGACAGAGTACCACATAACTGGCCGCCGTCTAACCTGACCAATTCACGAGCGTAGCGTGTTTTGCGATTTGATGCGAATGCGCGTGGCGGTCTCGATGAAGCGGGCGGCGACACGACGTCCGGTCCGACGCGCGATCGGGCGCCAAGAGATTAAGTATTGTATCCCCGTAACTCCTGTCCCCGTAACTCCCGGCGCTGCGTGCAGGCTTCGGCATCGGCTTCCTGTTTCTATTTGCCTTCATCGGAATCTTCACCTATGTCAGTGTCGTGCTCGTCCGTGCGCCATCGCCTGGCATGGCGGGCGTCCTCGCGATGCCGGGGCCGCGTGTCCGGTCGGCCGACCGGCCGCAACGCGCCCTGCTG
Organism: Dongiaceae bacterium; assembly: GCA_040881945.1. GTDB lineage: Bacteria > Pseudomonadota > Alphaproteobacteria > Dongiales > Dongiaceae > JBBECF01. The sequence continues at coordinate 11,291 of JBBECF010000162.1, forward strand.
CCGGACGGCCGGCGCCTCCACCTGCAGCACGGGCCGATCGATCTGGTGATCGAGGCCTTCGGCGCGCCCGCCGAAGTCGCCCGCGCCTACGACCAGGCCGCCGCCTGTTTCGACGATGTGCTGGCGACGCTGGTGCGCGAGTTGCCGGCGTTGCGCCGGCCGATCGCGGCGCCTTGTCCGATGCTGAAGGGACCGGTGGCGCGGCGCATGGTGGCCGCGGTGTGGCCGCACCGCGCGGCGTTCGTGACCCCGATGGCGGCGGTCGCCGGCGCCGTCGCCGACGAGGTGCTGGCGGCGCTCGTCGCCGGCCGCGACCTCGCGCGCGCCTATGTCAACGACGGCGGCGACATCGCGCTTTACCTGACTCCCGGCGAGAGCTTCGCCGCCGGCGTCGTCGCCGACCCGAGGATGCCCGCCATCGACGGCATCGCGGCGATCACCGCCGACATGGCCGTGCGCGGCCTGGCGACCAGCGGGCAGGGCGGCCGCAGCTTCTCGCTCGGCATCGCCGACGCGGTGACCGTGCTGGCACGCGACGCCGCCGCCGCCGACGCCGCCGCGACGCTGATCGCCAACGCCGTGAACCTCGACCATCCGGCGGTCGAGCGGGCGCCGGCGCGCGACCTCGACCCGGACAGCGACCTCGGCGAGCTGCCGGTCACGGTGGCGGTCGGCGCGCTCGAGCCCGCGGCCGTGGACGCCGCCCTCGACGCCGGCGCGGGCGCGGCGGCGGCGATGCGCCGGGCTGGACTCATCGAGGCCGCGGTGCTGCTATTGCGCGGACGCTGGCGCGTCGTCGGCGAGCCGTTACGGGAAGGTGCATAGGATGCAGGCGGTCGAGTTGCGCAAGTTCCAGACCAGCGTCGAGGAGATCCGCCACGAGGGCGGGCCGCCGCCGGCCCGCCCCTTGCGCCGCGCCGCGGTCTGCGCGGTCATCCGCAACCCCTATGCCGGCCGCTACGCGCCCGACATCCTGCCGCTGATGGAGGCGCTGAAGCCGCTCGGGCTGGAGATGGCGCGGCGCCTGCTGGCGGCGCTCGGCGGCGATCCGACGGCCGTCGAGGGCTTCGGCAAGGGCGCCATCGTCGGCGGCGCCGGCGAGATCGAGCACGGCGCGCTGTGGCACGTTCCCGGCGGCTATGCGATGCGCGAGCTGCTGGGCGGCGCCAAGGCGATCGTGCCCTCGGCCAAGAAGGTCGGCGGCCCCGGCGCCCGGCTCGACGTGCCGGTGACGCACATCAACGCCTCCTACGTGCGCAGCCATTTCGACGCGGTCGAGGTCGGCATCGCCGACGCGCCGCACGGCAACGAGATCGTGCTGGCGCTGGTGATGACGACCGGCCCGCGCGTCCATGCCCGCGTTGGCGGCCTGCAGGCGCGGGACATCAAGGGGGAGGACGGACTGCGATGACCGCCGAGATCCGCAAGATCGTGACCGTCGTCGAGGAGACGCACCGCGAGATGGGCAAGACGATCGACCCGCCGACGCGGAAGGCCGCGGCGCTGGCCGTGATCCGCAACCCCTGCGCCGGGCGCTTCGAGGCGAATCTGGAGCTGCTGATGGCGATCGGCGAGGAGCTCGGCGGGCTGCTCGGCCGGCGCGCCGTCGCCGCGCTGGGCATCGAGCCGGCCAGGATCGAGAGCTACGGCAAGGCGGCGATCGTCGGCGAGGCCGGCGAGCTCGAGCACGCCGCCGCCATCCTGCATCCGCGCCTCGGCAAGCCCCTGCGCGAGGCGGTCGGAAAGGGCGCGGCGCTGGTGCCCTCGGCGAAGAAGATGGGCGGCATCGGCGCGCCCATCGACGTGCCGCTTGGCCACAAGGACGCGGCCTATGTGCGCAGCCACTTCGACGCGATCGAGGTGCGCGTCGCCGACGCCCCGCGCGCCGACGAGATCGTCGTCGCCGTCGCCGTCACCGATTCCGGCCGCCCGCTGCCGCGCGTCGGCGGCCTGACCAAGGACGAGATCAGGGGCGAGGACGGGTTGCGCTAGGCCATCACCTCCGGCAGGGTGGTGGCCGGGGGCGTGTTGCGGCTGCGGCCCGTCCGCACGACTCCATCGATGACGACCATGCCGAGGCCGGGCAGGTCGCCGAGGCGGACGCTGTCGAGCAGCGTCTTGCCGGCCGTGTGCTGGGCGCGGTCTAGGATGACGAAGTCGGCGGCGCGGCCGACCTCGATCAGCCCGCCGTCGAGGCCGCGCAGCCGCGCCGTGTTGCCGGTGGCGAAGCAGAACGCCTGTTCCGCCGGCACGTCGCCGAGGCTGCTCAGCAGGGCGATCATGCGCAGGATGCCGAGCGGCTGCACGCCCGAGCCGGCCGGCGAATCGGTGCCGAGGATGACGCGTTCGAGTTGGCCCAGCTCGCCGGCGGTGCGCAGCGCGTAGAGCGCCGCCTTCTCGTTGCCGTTATGCACGATCTCGATGGCCCGCCCGCAGCCTTCGCACAAGCCCCGGATCTGGTCGAGGGGCAGGGCGGTATGGCCGCCGTTGATGTGGCCGATGACGTCGGCGTCGGCCTCGAGCACCACGTCCTTGTCGATCAGGCCCGACCCGGGGATCGACGGGCCGCCGGTGTGGATGGTGCTGCGGATGCCGTATTTCCGCGCCCAGGCGACCATCCGTTTCGCTTCGTCGCCGGCCTTGACGCCGCCCAGGCCGACCTCGCCCAGCAGCGTTACCCCGGCCGCGGCGAGCTCCCTGAAGTCGTCCTCGACCATGCCCTGCTCGAGGACCGGCGCCCCGGCATGGACCTTGACCCCGCCGGGGCGGAAATTGGCGAAGGCGCGCTGTGCCGTGATTGCCAGCGCCTTGAGACCGACGATGTCGCGCGGGCGGCCGGGCAGATGCACCTCGCCGGCCGAGACCATCGCGGTCACGCCGCCGTGCAGGTAGCTGTCGATCCAGTTGAGCTGCTGCTGGCGCGGCGTCCAGTCGCCGAACACCGGATGGACGTGGCTGTCGATCAGGCCGGGCGCGACGGCGGTGCCCCTGGCGCTGACCACGGTCGCGGCGCCCGAGGTGTCGACGTCACGCGCCTTGCCGACCGCCGTGATAAGACCGCCGTCGGCGACGATGGTGTCGGCGTCGAGGATCGGCCGCGCGAGATCGCCCGAGAGCAAGAGGCCGATGTCGCGGATCACCAGCCGGCCGGGCGGCGCGTCCGTTTGCTGCGTCGCCACGGCGCCGGCCTCAGGCCGCGCACTGGGCCGTCGGGTCGATGCGGCCGAGCGGCTCGACGATCTTCAACGTGCCGCCCTCGGTCCGGGCGATGTACATGTTCATCGACGTGTGGTGGTCGTCGACGGTGATTTGCGCCGGGCCCGTCGGGATGTCGAAGGCGAGGCCGGTCAATCCGTCCACGGCCGCCTCGCGGTCGATCGCCCCCGACTTCTCCAGGCCGGCCTTGAGCGCGATCAGCGAGTTGTAGTGGGTCATGACGTAGAACGAGACGACGGTGTCCGGCCCGTTCGCCGCGCGCACGCGGCCGACGAAGTCCTTGACGCCGGGCTCGTCGCTCGACGCCACGAAGGGGACGCCGGCATACATGCCTTCGCCGCGGCCCGGGCCGAAGGCGCCGAGATAGGTCTCCGAGAAGCCGAGGAACGCCACGGTCATCTTCTTCATCAGGCCGAAATCCTCGGCCTGGTTGATGAAGGTGATGCCGTCGGCGCCGGGCAGGGCGAAGACGAGGATACGCGCGCCGCTGTCGGCGATCTTGCGGATGGTCGGGGAGAAGTCCTTGACGCCGAAAGGCGTGTATTCCTCGCCGAGCGTCTTGCCGCCGACTTCGGCGATGATCTGCTTGGCGGTCTTGAACATGTTCTGCGGCCAGACGTAGTCGGCGCCGAACATGTAGTAGCTGTCGCCGACCGTCTTGTTCAGGTAGGGGATGAGCGGCGCCGTGTCCTGGTTCGGCACGGTGTTGAAGAAGAACAGGTAGCGGTCGCAGCCGCCGCCTTCGTAGTTGGTGGCGTAGAGCAGCGGCGTCTTGAGCCGGCTCATGATCGGGGCCATGGCGTCGCGCGCCGCCGAGGTGATCGGGCCCGAGATGGCGACGACCTCGTCGCGCTGGATCAGCTTTTGCGCCTTCTCGACCGAGGTCTTGGGGTCGGTCTTGTTGTCCTCGTAGAGGAGCTCGACCGGGCTGCCCATGATGCCGCCGGCGGCGTTGATCTCGGCGGCGGCCAGGTCGAGGCCAAGCTTGGCCTGCTGGCCGAACAGCTCGAGGCCGCCGCTGAACGGCTGGACGACGCCGACCTTGACCGGGGCCTTCTGCGCGATGGCCGGCCGGGCGAGGCCGGCGAGGGCGCCGGCGGCGACGGCGGTTTCGACGAAACGGCGACGACTGATCTTGCGCATGGACTCCCCCCTGGTTTATCGGG
>JBBECF010000163.1:0-12557 GCA_040881945.1 Dongiaceae bacterium
CAGTCGAGTTTCGTCAAGTGGTAGAGCAAACTGCACCCGGCGATGCCGCCGCCGATCACGACGACGCGGGCGTGCGATTTCATGCGCTCACCGCCAGGCGGCGCCCGACGCGGCCGCGAAGGGCGGCAGGCTGCGCTCCTTGCGCGGGGTCTTGCCGAAGAAGTCGCGGTAGCATTTGGAGAAGTGCGACGCCGACACGAAGCCGCAGGCGAGCGCCACGCCAATTACCGACATGTCGGTCTGCAACAGCAGCAGGCGCGCCCGGTTCAGCCGCAGCTCGACGTAATAGCGCGCTGGCGAGCGGTTCAGGTACTTGCGAAACAGTCGCTCGACCTGGCGGCTCGACAGGTCCGAGGCCGCCGCCAGCTCGGCGCGCGTCAGCGGCTCCTCCAGGTTCTCCTCCATGTGCCCGATGACGGCGACCAGCTTCGGCTGGCGGACGCCGAGGCGGGCTGGCAGCGCCATGCGCTGGCGGTCGTGGCGGTCGCGGATGCGCTCGTGGATCATCTGGTCGGACACCGCCGCCGCCAACTCGTGGCCGTGCTGCAACGCGATCATGTTAAGCATCATGTCGAGGGCGGCGCTGCCGCCGGCGCAGGTAAAGCGGTTGCGGTCGATCTCGAATAGCTCCGAGGTCGCCTCGACGCGCGGGAACGCCTCGGCGAAGCCGGCCAGGTTCTCCCAGTGGACGGTGCAGCGATGGCCGTCGAGCAGGCCGGCGCGGGCAAGCGCGTGGCTGCCGGTGCACAAGGCGCCGATGTCGGCGCCGCGCCGGTCCTGGCGGCGCAGCCAGGCGAACGCCGCCTTGTCGTCGTAGAGGTGTCCGTCGATGCCGCTGCACAGGACGACGGTGCCGAAGCCGTCGGCCCGCTCGATGCCGGCTTCCGCGTCGAGCACGATGCCGTTGCTCGCCTTGACCGGCCGGCCGTCGGCCGACAGCAGGTGCCAGCCATAGAGCGCGCGCCCGCTCGCCCGGTTGGCCAGACGCAGCGGCTCGACCGCCGAGGCGAAGGCGATCATGGAAAAATTCGGCACGAGCAGGAACGCGATTCGCTGCGGCAGCTCGGCCGGCTTGGCACCGAACATCGAAGACCGACCCTAACGGGTTCAACCGCCAAGAAGACTACGCCATGTCGCGAACGCGATAAAGGACGGCGTGGCGGGACCAACCAGCCGGCGCGGCGCGGCGTCTTCGTTAGCGAAACGCCGCTTTGTCCGCGATTTCCTCGCTGGGATGGCTGCGGTACCACAGGCTGTCGGCGGAGAAGTCGAGATCGCCCGGCCAGGAGAGCCAGTCGCCCTCTCCACCTACGGTCAATTTCCTGCTGAAGAAGTCCGGATCGGCGAGACGGGTGAAAACCCCGCCCTTCCGTATCGTCGCCGTGAAATCGACGACCGAGCGGCTGCCGTCGGCCCACTCGATCTCCACCGTGAAGTCGGGGCGCGCCCTCGCCGACTTAATCGTGGCCTCCATCACTTCAACCCTTCGATTTTCTGTAGCGGCTCGCCTCGTTGGCAGCGGAACCAATTTTCGAGCAATGCAGTCTGATTGGCCCGCGTCCAAGTCCGGATGCGAACGATGTCTCGGCCCGCGACATTGCCGCTCGATGATAGCACGGAAAGGTCGGCGATCGCGAATTTCGCCTTGAAGTCGGCGTGGCGCACATGGAAATGAGGCGGATCGTGGTCCTCATAGAACATCATGACAGTCATGCCGTAAAATTCGGAGATCGTCGGCATCGCTTCGGCCAATCAATGGGATCGGTGCTCTTTCGTGGCCGCGGGCGAGGCTGCGGCAACTCGGCCGGCTTGGCGCCGAACATCGAAGACCGACCCTAACGTTTTCAACAGTCGGAGAGACTACGCCATGTCGCGAATGCGATAAAGGACGGCGTGGCGGGATCAACCGGCCGGGCGGGGGGCGCCCTTGGGCGGCACGGCGCGGCTATCGCACGGTTGCGATCTCACGTAATCTGAGACCGATCGGCCCTAAAGGCCGAGCAAGAGAAACAAGGCGCCGGGCGCGCTCCGCGCCGCCGGCGCCGCAAAGGGAGGATCCATGACGAACACCCGCGCACTGGCGCTGGCGGCGGGTCTCGCCGCCGGGCTGACCGCCGCCGCGACGACCCGGGCCGAAGAGGTCTGGCAAACCCTGCCGGCGCCGCCGGCGATGCCGGCCGCGGCCGAGAGCGGCGCCGCGGCGGTCAACGACATCCGCATGTACTACGCCATCTATGGCGCCGGCGAGCCGGTCATCCTGCTGCATGGCGGCCTCGGCCATTCCGACGTATGGGGCCACCAGGTGCCGGCGCTGGTCGATGCCGGGTTCAAGGTCATCGTCGCCGACAGCCGCGGCCACGGCCGCAGCACGCGCTCGGCCCAGCCCTATAGCTATGCGCTGATGGCGAGCGACGTGGTGGCGCTGATGGACGACCTGAAGCTCGACAAGGCGGCGATCGTGGGCTGGAGCGACGGCGGCATCATCGGCCTCGACATCGCCATGAACCACCCGGACCGGCTGACCAGGCTGTTCGCCTATGGCGCCAACACCAACGTCGCCGGGCTGCGGCCCGACATCGCCGACAGCGTCGTGTTCAACCAGTACATCGAGAACGCCGGCAAGGACTATGAACGGATGTCGCCGACGCCGAAGGACTACGACGCCTTCGTCGCGCAGATCGGCGAGATGTGGGCGACGCAGCCGGACTACACGGCGGCGCAGCTCGGCAAGATCGGCGTGCCGGTCGCCATCGCCGACGGCGAGCATGACGAGGCGATCCGCCAGGAGCACAACAAGGAAATGGCCGCCGCCATCCCCGGCGCGCAGCTCGTCATCCTGCCCGGCGTCAGCCACTTCGGCATGTGGCAGGACCCGGCGCTGTTCAACAAGGCGGTGCTCGATTTCCTGACGGCGGAGTGAGGGCGCGGCCGACCGTTACTGCGCCTAAAACGGCCCGATGAAATCGCGCTTGCCGATCTCGACCCCGCAGTGGCGCAGGATCGCGTAGGCCGCCGTGACGTGGAAGTAGAAGTTCGGCAAGGCGACACGGATCAGGTACGCCTGTCCCGTGAACGTATGCGGCTCGCCGCCGATCGTGAGCGTGATCTCTCTGTCTTCGGCGCCGTCGATCTGAGCGGGCTCCAGCCCCTTGAGAAAATCGACCGTCTTGCCGAGCCGCGCCTTCAGCTCGTCGAAGCCGGCTTCGGTGTCGGGAAACTTGGGCGGGTCGATCCCGGCGAGGCGTGCGCCCGCTCCCTTCGCAAAATCGCTCGCGAGCTGAACCTGCCGGACCAGGGGGAACATGTCCGGATAGAGCCGCGTATTGAGCAGCACCGACGGGTCGATCTTGCGCGCGGCGGCGTGCGCCGCGGCCTTGTCCAGGATCGCGGACAGGCTGGACAACATCTGCAGCAAGGCCGGGACCGACGCTTGATACATCGAGAGAGGCATGAACTGGGGACCCCCTATGGCACGGTTGGGAACAGGGCGCGCATTTTCGGCCGCCGGCGACACTACGCCAGGTCGCCGGCGCAATAAAGGACGGCGTCGCGCTCTTGAATTGGCCGGGGCGGGCTGCCACCATGCGGCGCGAGGGGGAACGGGCGGATGCCGAAGCCGAAATCGCGCTATTCGATCTGGAGCCTGGTGCGCAACGCGCTCAGCTATCACGAGAACTGGCCCGAGGTCTGGCGCAGCCCGGCGCCGAAGCCGGACTACGACGTCGTCATCGTCGGCGGCGGCGGCCACGGGCTGGCGACCGCCTATTACCTGGCCAAGGAGCACGGGCTCGCCAACGTCGCGGTCGTCGAGAAGGGCTGGCTCGGCGGCGGCAACACCGGGCGCAACACCACGGTCGTGCGCTCGAATTACCTGTGGGACGAGAGCGCGCATCTCTACGAGCATTCCCTGAAAATGTGGGAGGGGCTGACACGCGAGCTGAACTTCAATTTGATGTTCAGCCAACGCGGCTTGCTCAGCCTCGCGCATAATCAGCATGAGCTGCGCGAGCTGCACCGGCGCGTGAACGCGATTCGACTCAACGATATCGATTCCGAGATCCTCGACGTCGAACAGATCAAGAAGTTCTGTCCGATCCTCGACTGCGATCCCAAGGCGCGCCATCCCGTGCTCGGCGCGTCGCTGCAACGGCGCGGCGGCGTCGCCCGCCATGACGCCGTCGCCTGGGGCTATGCCCGGGCGGCCGACGCGCGCGGCGTCGACATCATCCAGGACTGCGCCGTCACCGGCTTCCGCATCACGAACAACCGCGTGCAGGGCGTGGAAACGACAAAGGGATATATCGGCGCCAAGAAGGTCGCCTGCGTCGCCGCCGGCCATTCCAGCGTGCTCGCCGCGCTCGCCGGTTTCCGCCTGCCGATCGAAAGCCACCCGCTCCAGGCACTCGTCTCCGAGCCGGTCAAGCCGGTGCTGCACACGGTCGTCATGTCGAGCGCCGTGCATGTCTATGTCAGCCAGTCGGACAAGGGCGAGCTGGTCATGGGCGCCGGCATCGACGGCTACAACTCCTATTCCCAGCGCGGCAGCCCGCTGGTCGTCGAGAACCTGCTGAATGCGCTCATCGAGCTGTTCCCGATCTTCGGCCGGATGAAGATGATGCGGCAGTGGGGCGGCATCGTCGACATCTGCCCGGACGCCAGCCCGATCGTCGGGCGGACGCCGGTCGACGGCCTTTTCTTCAACTGCGGCTGGGGCACCGGCGGCTTCAAGTCGACGCCGGGGTCGGGCTGGGTGTTCGCCCACACGATCGCGCGCGACGAGCCGCATCCCCTGAACGCGCCGTTCCAGCTCGACCGTTTCACCTCGGGCCACCTCATCGACGAGCACGGCGCCGCCGGCGTCGCGCATTAGCCGCAAATTGCGATCGGGACTGTCCAAATCATGCTGCTGATCTCCTGCCCCTATTGCGGGCCGCGCGACGAGAGCGAGTTCGCCTGCGGCGGCGAGGCGCATATCGCCCGGCCGGCGGCGCCCGACAGGCTCACGGACGCCGAATGGGCCGACTACCTGTTCATGCGCAAGAACCCGAAGGGCGTGCACTACGAGCGCTGGGTCCATGCCCGCGGCTGCCGGCGCTGGTTCAACGTCGCCCGCGACACCGTCGGCCACCGCATCGCCGCGGTCTACAGGATGGGCGAGCCGCCGCCGGAAGGCATCGGACGATGAGCGCGTCGCTTCGCCAGGTTGCGGGAGATTGGGACGAGCACGGTGCGTCCTTCGACAGGCTCAGGACGAGGTGTTTTCTTCGTGCCACGAGGATTCCTCCTCATCCTGAGCTTGTCGAAGGACGCGGGATCGTCATGCAGCCAAGAGGCCGACCGACGTGACAGGACAATCCCACCGGCTGCCGCAGGGCGGGCGCATCGACCGGGCGCGTACCTTGCGCTTCCGCTTCGACGGCCGCGCCTACGATGGCTATGCCGGGGACACGCTGGCCTCGGCGCTGCTCGCCAACGGCGTCAGGCCGGTCGGGCGCAGCTTCAAGTACCACCGCCCGCGCGGAATCATGGCGGCGGGGGCGGAGGAGCCGAACGCGATCGTCCAGCTTGGCGCCGGGCCCCGCACCGAGCCCAACCTGCGCGCCACGCAGGTCGAGCTGTTCGACGGGCTCGAGGCCGCCAGCGTCAACCGCTGGCCGTCGCTCAATATCGACTTCGGCACGGTCAACGGCCTGCTGTCGCGGTTCTTGCCGGCCGGCTTCTACTACAAGACCTTCATGTGGCCGCCCAAGCTGTGGATGACCTACGAGGCCGTCATCCGCCGCATGGCCGGGCTCGGTAGGGCGCCGGCGGAGCCCGACCCCGACCGCTACGACAAGACCTACGCCCATTGCGACGTCCTGGTCGTCGGCGGCGGCCCGGCCGGCCTTGCCGCCGCGCTCGCGGCCGGCCGCGCCGGGGCGCGCGTCGTCCTCGCCGACGAGCAGGCGGAGTTCGGCGGCGCCCTGCTCGGCAGCCGCGAGACGATCGACGACGCGCCCGCCGCGGCCTGGGTGGAATCGGCCGTGGCCGAACTCGCGGCCATGCCGGAGGTGCGCCTGCTGCCGCGCTGCACCGTCTTCGGCTATTACGACCACAACCATCTGGAACTGATCGAGCGGGTGGCGGACCATCTGGAAACGCCCCCGCCCCGCCTTCCCCGCCAGCGCCTGTGGAAACTGCGCGCGCGCCAAGTCGTGCTGGCGACGGGCGCCATCGAGCGGCCGCTGGTGTTCGCCGACAACGACCGGCCCGGCATCATGCTGGCCTCGGCGGCGCAGGCCTACGTCAACCGCTACGCCGTGCTGCCCGGCCGGCGGGCGGTGCTGTTCGCCAACAACGATGGCGCCTATCAAGCGGCGCTCGACCTTGCCGAGGTGGGTGTCGAGGTGGCGGCGGCGATCGACCCGCGCCCCGACCCGCAGGGGGCGCTGCCGCGCCGGGCGCGCGAGCGCGGCATCCGCGTCCTCGGCGGCCACGCGGTCGTCAGCACCAAGGGATCGCGGCGCGTGCGCGCGGTCCGCGCGGCGCCGCTCGACGAGGCCGGCGACGGCGTCGTCGGCGTCGGGCAGACGATCGCCTGCGATCTGGTGTGCGTGTCCGGCGGCTGGAACCCGACGGTGCACCTGTTCTCGCAGTCGCGCGGCCGGTTGCGCTACGACGCGGGCTTGGCCGCCTTCGTGCCCGACGCCTCGGCGCAGGCGGAGCGTTCGGCCGGCGCCGCCCGCGGCCGTTACGCGCTGGCCGACTGCCTGGCCGACGGTTTCGCGGCCGGCGCCGCGGCCGCGGCCGAGGCCGGCTTCGCGGCGGCCGATGTCGGTTCGCCGCCGACCGCCGCGCCGACGCCCGACGAGGCGCCGGCGCGGACGCTGTGGCTGGTGCCGTCGGACCGCCCGGTGGGGCGCGGCGGCAAGCACTTCATCGACCACCAGAACGACGTGACCGCGGCCGACGTGCTGCTCGCGGCGCGCGAAGGCTATCGCTCGGTCGAGCACCTCAAGCGCTACACCGCCACCGGCATGGGCACCGACCAGGGAAAGACGAGCAACGTCAACGCCCTGGCGCTGCTCGCCGCGAGCCAGGGCGCGGACATCGCGGGGCTCGGCACGACGACGTTCCGCCCGCCCTATACGCCGGTCACGATCGGCGCCTTCGCCGGGCACGAACGCGGCGACCTCCTGGACCCGATCCGCAAGACGCCGCTGCACACCTGGCACGACAGCGTCGGCGCCCCGTTCGAGAACGTCGGCGGCGGCTGGCGGCGCGCCTGGTACTACCCGAAGGCCGGCGAGACGCTGCACGAGGCGGTCAACCGCGAGGTCAAGGCGGCGCGCGCCGGCGTCGGCATCGTCGATGCCTCGACGCTCGGCAAGATCGACATCCAGGGGCCGGACGCGGTGCGGCTGCTCAACTGGGTCTACACCAACGCCTGGGACCGGCTCGACGTCGGCCGCTGCCGCTACGGCCTGATGCTGGGCGAGGACGGCATGGCGATGGACGACGGCGTCACCACGCGGCTCGGCGAGCATCACTATCTGATGACCACGACGACCGGCAACGCGGCGCGCGTGCTCGGCTGGCTGGAGAGCTGGCTGCAATGCGAATGGCCGCATTTCAAGGTGTTCTGCACCAGCGTCACCGAGCAATGGGCGACGGTCGCGATCAACGGCCCGATGAGCCGACGGCTGCTCGCCGAGCTGGCCGCCGACATCGACCTCGACGCGCAAGCGTTCCCGTTCATGGCGGTGCGCGCCGGCCACGTCGCCGGCATCCCGGCGCGGGTGTTCCGCATCAGCTTCACCGGCGAGCTCAGCTTCGAGATCAACGTGCCGCCGAGCTACGCGCTCGCCTTGTGGCAGGCGCTGCTGGCGGCGGGCGAGAAATACCGGATCACGCCCTATGGCACCGAGGCGATGCACGTGCTGCGCGCCGAAAAGGGCTACGTCATCGTCGGCCAGGAGACCGACGGCACGGTCACGCCCTACGACCTCGGCATGGGCTGGATCGTCTCCAAGACCAAGCCCGACTTCATCGGCAAGCGCTCGCTGGCGCGCGCCGACACGGCGCGGCCCGACCGCAAGCACCTGGTCGGGCTGCTGACCGACAACCCGAGCGAGACGATCCCCGAGGGCGGGCAGATCGTCGCCGAGCTCAAGGCCAAGCCGCCGATGGCCATGATCGGCCACGTCACCTCGAGCTATTTCAGCCCGAACCTCGGCCGGTCGATCGCCCTGGCGCTGGTCAAAAACGGCCGCAACCGCCTGGGCGAGACGGTGCATGTGCCGCTCCCCGACCGGGTGATCCGGGCCAGGGTCGCCGAACCCCGCTTCTTCGATCCCGAGGGGACGCGCCTGCATGGTTGAGCCCTATCTGCGGCGTAGCCCGCTCGCGCATCTGGGCCTGGCCGCGCGCGCGGCCGGGGCGCCCGCCGGCGCCGGAATCGTGCTCGGCGAGCGCGCGCACCGCTGCCAGATCGACCTGCGCGGCGACGCGTCGAACCCGGCCTTCGCGCAGGCCGTCGCCGAGGCCGCGGGCCTGACCCTGCCGATCGAACCCAACACCATGGCCGAAGCCGGCGGGTTGGCGGCGCTGTGGCTCGGTCCCGACGAGTGGCTGATCGTCGGTCCGCCCGGCCGCGAGGCGGAGCTTGCGCCCCGGCTGCGCGCCGCGCTCGCGAACCTCCACGCCGCCGTCACCGACGTCTCCGAGGCGCGCACGGCGATCGCCGTCGCCGGCCCGCGCGCCCGCGACCTGCTCGCCAAGGGCACGCCCTTGGACCTGCACCCGCGCGTCTTCGGCCCGGGGGCTTGCGCCCAGACCGGCCTGGCCAAGGCCAACGTCATCCTGCACCGGACCGACGACCGTCCGACCTTCGAAATCTATCTGCTCAACAGCTTCGCCGACCATTTGTGGACCTGGCTCGAGGCAGCGGCCGAAGAGTACGGCGTGGCGGTCGCAACGGACTGATGCCGGTATTCGCACCTCGGACCTTCATCGGCGAAAGGACGACACGATGAGTGTCGAAGTCAACGGTCTCATCGGCCTGCTCCTCCTCGTCGCGGCGATCTGGTCGATCGTGAACGTGGTTGGCAGCGGCGTCTCGACCGGCGGCAAGGTGCTGTGGATCCTCCTGATCCTGCTGTTTCCCCTGATCGGCTTCCTGATCTGGCTGTTCGCCGGACCGCGCAGCACGCCGAGATTGCCATGACCGGCAGTTTCGGGGACACAATGCTTGATTCGCGTATTGACGCGTCACGGCATGCAAGGCCGCTGCGGTAATCGGGTATTGTCGCGGTAGGGAGCGGCCCGGCGGCCGGCCGCGTCAGCTCTTGCCGCTCATGCTGGCGGTTTGCAGGCGGGCGCGGTAGTCAGACATGAAGGTGACGAGGCGGCCGGCGGCGGCGAGCCGTTCGGCGATCGGCCGCGTCACGTCGGCGCCTTCGAGGTCGGCGGTCAGGACGTCGAACGGCTCGGCCAGGGGGCCGCCGGCCATGGCCGCCCCGTAGCGCGCTCCGAGCGCGCGTAAGCCCTCGCGGTCGTCGACCAGGGACAGGGCCACGGCCCGGTTCAGCACGAGACCGGCGGTTGTGGCGTCGAGCTGTTCGGGCCCGGCGGCCGCGGCGGCGCCATCGTCGAGCAGCTCGGCCAGGGCGGCCGCCGCCGGGCCCCATTCCTGCAGCCGCCACAGCATGTCGGCGCGCATTTCCTTCGCCTCGCGCGCGATGTCGCCCTCGAGCAGGGCGAGCGCCTCGGGCTCCTTGCCGAGATCGAACAGGGCGCGCGCCTGCAAGCGGCGGCGTTCGTCGACAAGGTCGGTCGGCAGGTCGTCGGCGGCCCCGGCGGCGAGCGCCTCCAGCGCCAGCTCGGGGCTGCGGTCGAGCAGCCGGATGGCGGCCAGCCGCGCGCCCGCGCGCGCCTTGTCGACACCGGCGAGGCGATGGGCGACCTGATCGGCGAGCAGCGCGCCGGCACGGTCGAGCAGATCAACCCGCACCAGCCGGTCGGCCAGCGCCGCGATCATGCGGTCGCCGTCGGCGCCGGCCGGCGTCAGCTCGCGGAACTCCTCGAACAGGGCGACCGCGGTCAGCGCCGGCAGCGCGTCGGCGGCGCCGTCGAGATAGAGTCGGCGGAACGCCGCGCTCATCTCCTCGGCGATCGCCGGCGCCTCGCCGCTGGCCGGGAAATTGGCGGCGGCCTGGCGCAGGGCGGCCAGGCCGGCGCGCGCGTCGTCGGCGGCAAGGTAGAGTTGCCCGAGGCGGCGCAGCAGGGCCAACTCGAACGGCCCGCCCCGCCATAGGAAGCGCAGCCGCTCGAGCCGGTCGATGGCGGCGCGGGTGTCTATCTCGCCGTTTTTCAGCATGATCTCGGTGATGCCGAAGATGGCCCGCGCGCGGGTCGGCTGGTGGGCGTTCTCGGTCAGGCGCTGCCAAATGTCGCGGGCCTCGATGAAGCGGCCCTCGCGCGCCGTGCGCTGGCCCTCGAGGTAGCCGATCTGCGCCGCCTCGTCGGCGGTCGGCGCGTCGGCGCGCAGCCGGTCGAGATAGTCGAGGGCGCCGACCGGGTCGCCGGCTTCGATCTGCGCCTCGGCGCCCCACAGCCTCAGGCGGGAACGGATGACCTTCGGATAGTCGTCGACGAGGTCGACGGTGCGCGCGAAGCGCTCGGCGGCGGGCTCCCATTCGCCGAGCGAGGCCGCCAGCGCCGCCCGCCACAGCACCGCCTCGCTCTCGTCGTCGAGCGCCGCGTTCCCCAACTCGGCGGCGGCGGTTTTCAGGTCGCCCTGGAGAAGCTGGCTGGCGCCGCTCAGCAGCATCTCCTCGGGATCGCCGCCGTCGGCGCCGCGGATCAGCTCGAGCAGTCCAACGGCCTCGGCGGCGAGGCCGTGCGCGAAGTAGAAGCGGGCGAGATCGAGCCGGGCGAGGTTCTGGCGCTCGACCGGCGCCTCGGCGACGGCGCGCTGCAGGGCCTGACGTGTCGCGGCGAAGCCGGCGACGCCTTCGCCGCGCCACGCCGGCAGATCGAACAGCCGCGGCCGCATCGCGGCGGTTTCGAGGGCGGAGGCGGCGGCATAGTTGGCCGCGCCGGCGGAAACGAGGAGCCCGCCGAGGCGGCCGACGATCACGGCGCGCGCCTCGGCGCGCAGGGCGATACCGTCGCCGCGCGGCGCCACGGCGATGCCCTGGACGGTCGCAAGCAGCCGGAAGTCCGGCCAGTCCCGGCCCTCGGCCACGCCCTCGCCGAGGCCGGGCACGGGCGTCACGAGCAGGCGGTCGCCGAGCTCGGGGTCGACGAGCTCGACGGCGGCCGCCGGCCGTTCGGTTTCGAGCACCAGCCGGGCACCGCCGGGCGCCCGCAGATCGACCCGCTGCGGGATAGCGACGTCAGGGCGCTCGGACTGCGCGCGGAAGTCGATCAACCAGTCGGCGCCGTCGCGGCTCAGGCGGGGCGCGGCGGCCCCGGCCAGACGCAGCACCGCGACGGTGTTCACCGGCTGCGTCACCGTGCCGAGAGCAGGGTGGCCGGCGGCAACCACCTCGCGAAGGTCGAAGGCGGCCGGGCGGTCGAACACCAGCCAGACCGCGCCGCCGCGGCGAAAGACGGCGGCGGCGGCCGGTTCAGTCCAAGGGATGCGCAGCACGGCGCCGTCCTCGTCGGCGGCGACCTGTACCGGCGTCAGGGTTCCGTCGGCCGGCGACGGCGCGGTCGACGTTAGCGCCGCAACTTCGGCCGGCGGCTTCTCAGCCGCGGCCTCCGTCGGCGGCGATGCGGCGGCCGGCGCGGGCGGCAGAAGCTGCAAAGGCGCCTCCGCGGGTTCCGCCGCTGCCGACCGGGCGGCCGGCTGGGGCGACGTCACCGGAGCCGGGGCGGCCGGGGCGACGGCCGGAGCCGGGGCAGTCGCGGCGGCGGTCGGAGCCGGGGCGACGGGAGCGGCGGCCGGAGTTGCGGATTCGCGGGGTGGCGCGGGTGGCGGAGCGGCTGCTTCGGGCGCCGCCGTCGGCGTGGCCGGCGGCGGCTCGGGCGCGGCGGCCGGGTCGAGGATATCGAGGACGATCTTCGTGCCCGTGCGGAAGTCGTGCAAGCCCGCGCCCGGTGGCAGCGTTATGCGCACCGCCACGCCGCGCTCCCAGACCGCGGTCTCGGCGGCGCGGACGCGCAGCGGCCGGAGCGCGAGCGCCGGCGCAAGGTCGAGGCGGCCGGCGGCGGCGAAGCGAAGCGTGACGACATCGCCCGCGCGGCTCAACTCATAAGGGACAGGGGCCGTCCAGTCGAAGACAAGGCGGCTGAAACCGGGGTGTTCGCCGGCGCGTACCGGCACGACAGTCCCGTCCGCCGGCCCGGCAGCGGCCTCGGCGGCGGCCGGCTCGGCCGCGCCGGCCACGGCGGCGCCGAAGATCAGGACCAGCGAAAGGCAGAGCACCGCGACGACGGCCGCGACCGCCGCCAAGGCCGGCACCGACCAGTCCCGGCGGCGCCTCATTCCGCGAGCCCTCCGGCCTCGCGAATCACGATATCGACGCGGCGCGCCAGGGCCTCGCGGCGCGCCCCGGCCCCCCCCCGGG
>JBBECF010000163.1:12567-76861 GCA_040881945.1 Dongiaceae bacterium
GCCGGGGGGGGCGCCGCGGCCAGCCGCGGTGAAATCTCGTCGAAGCGCGAGTCCCCGTAGCCGCGCGCCACGATCGGGCGGCCATAGCCGGAATCCCGCAGCGCGTCGGCGACGGCCAGCGCGCGCGCCAGGGACAGCTCCCAGTTCGACGGATAGTCCGCGCTATCGATGACCCGCCGGTCCGCGTGCCCGGCGACCTCGATCCGGTTGTCCAAGTTCCGCAGCAAACCGCCGAGGGCGAACAAGGCCGGGCCGGCCTGCCCGCCGAGTCGCGCGCTGATCGGCTCGAACAGCAGGTCGGCGGGAAGCGAAATCACGATCCGGTCGTCGAGGGGCCGCAGGACGGCGGCGGCGAGCGCCGGCTCGGCCGCCAGTTCGTGGGCGAGCAGCGCCGCCAGGTAGTCGAGATCGCTGCCTGGCTCGACCGCGACTTCTTCCACATTGCGCTCCGCGCGCGAGCCTTCGTCCTCGACCGCGATGACGGGATCGAGGCTACGCGACAGCGCGTTCGCCACCCCGCGCCACTTGGCGCCGTCGATGCCCGACATGGCGAACATCATGACGAAGAAGGCGAGCATCAGCCCGACCAGGTCGGCAAAGGTGACGAGCCAGACGGGGTCGCCGAAGGGCCGTGGCGGCCCGGCCGCGGCAGCGGACGTGTCGGACCCGGTGCGCATCGCTCAATCGACCGGATCGTCGAACAGGCGACGCGGCCGGTCGCCCTCGATGAATCGGACCGCCAGGCGCACCCAGCCGGGATCGCCGGGACCGGTCCCGGCGGACAGCCCCTCGGCCGGGGCGCCCGCCCCCGCCAGCGCGCGCACCACCGCGCCGGCGCGCGCCACCTCGATCGGCCGGTCGCCGATGTCGGCCTGGGTCACGTCGATCTCGTAGCGAAGGGTCGCCGGCCCACCCGCCAGCATCGCCGTCAGCCGCCGCAGGAACGGCGTCTGCGCCGGATTGATGCGCGCCTCGCCCGGCCGGAACAGCGCATCGACCGGCAGATCGATGCGAATCTCACCGACGCCCGTGCGTCCGACCCGGGTCAGCGGAATCGACCGCTCCGCCAGGGCGCGGATTTCCTCCTGAACATTGCGGATCGCCAGCGACTCGGCCGCGGCGACGGCGGCGGACCCGCTCGAGGGGGCGGCCGCGCCGCCGAACGCCACCTGGACGCTATCGATCACCGAGCGCACGCGCTCTTCTTCGAAGCGCGAGATGCTGGCGAGCAGGATGAAGAAGGCCAGCAGCAGCAAATTCAGGCTGAGCAGCGTCAGCATATTGGGGTCGCGAGTACCGCGTCCCGCGCCCTCGCCAAACGCCGCCATGGCCGACGACGGCCTTAGAACCCGCCGGCGAGCAGCGCGTCGATATCCGCCTGCGTCGTCGCCTCGCCGGGAAGCTGCGGCCCGTTCAGCAATTCATGGTCCACCGGCGCTTCGTCCGGCGACGGCGCGGCCGGCCTGGCGGCCGGCGACGAGTCATCGCCGAAGGCGGCGAGCAGGCCGATGACACTCGCTTCGATTTGCTTCAGCGCCTTGACGACCTTGGTGACGCGCTGGCCCGTGATGTCCTGAAAATTGCATGATTCGTAAACGCGGGTCACGGCCTCGGTCACCTT
Source organism: Dongiaceae bacterium (assembly GCA_040881945.1). Taxonomy (GTDB): domain Bacteria; phylum Pseudomonadota; class Alphaproteobacteria; order Dongiales; family Dongiaceae; genus JBBECF01. The sequence continues at coordinate 14,189 of JBBECF010000163.1, forward strand.
TTCCGCAACCTCCGGGCTCATATCCTGGGTCAGGCCCTCGATCGTCTCGACCGCCTCGAGAATCCCGTTGGTCGCCTGTTCGGTCGCGCCGACGATTGCATCCAGCTCGTCGGACGCGATCGGCAGGTGCTGATCGCGGATCTCGTTGGGCCGCAGCGACGATATCTCGGCTTTGGCGTCGGCGATGTACTTGCCGAGAGATCCGAGCTCGGCGTAAAGATCGAGTTCGGCGGTGGAGAGGTCGCCGCGCATCGTGCCCATGATGCCTTCGACGACTTCGACGATTTCGCCGGGGTCGATCCGATCGCTCCGCTTCTGGAGCGCGTCGAGACGTTCCGAGACGTCCCGGCTGACCGCGGATGTTCGCATCGCCGTCTCCTTCCAGCTAGAAGTTGCCGATGATCGACGTCAGCTTCTGCTTGAGCGTGGCGGCATTGAACGGCTTGACAATGTAGTTGCTGACCCCTGCCTCCTTCGCCGCGACGACGTTTTCGCTTTTGCTTTCGGCGGTGATCATGATAAACGGCATTTCCTTCAGGTGGGTGTCGGCGCGAACCTCGCGCAGGAGTTGGATGCCGGTCATCGGCTCCATGTTCCAGTCCGAAATGACCAGGCCGTAGCCCTTTTCCCGCAGCTTGTGCAGGGCGGAGCTGCCGTCGGTCGCTTCGTCGACGTTGTTGAAGCCGAGTTGTTTCAGCAGATTCCGAATGATGCGGAGCATCGTCTTGTAGTCGTCCACAATCAGAATCGACATGTTCATGTCGACAGCCATCTGTCGTCTCCTTCAAGCGGGACCGGCGCGCTGAATTCTTCGTAGCCCCCGCCTTAGCGGGCGCGAGCTTCGGCAAGTTACCCGGGCGGTGGTTAAGTTGCCGTTAAACCGGCCGTCGTTTTACTTCGGAACGGGCAGTTGGCGGCGCTGTGCGAGCTCGAAGGTCACGTCCTTGGCCTTGGTCGGTTGCATTTGGGCCAGGATCGGCGCCACCTTCTGCTCGCGCATCCGCCCCACGACCTCGAGCAGGACGTCCATCTCGAGCTGCTCGAAGATCTTGGCGGCGTCCTTCGGCTTCATGTTCTCATAGATCTTCACGAGGCTCTTGAATTGCGCCTGCTCCTGCTCGTCGTGCTGGCCGACGAGGCCCTGGATCGAGTCCTGGAGGGCCTTGAGCTCGGCTGTCTTCTCGTCCATCCGATTTTCGGCGGCGGCGAGTAGCGCCTCGCGCTCCGCGATCTGCGCCTCTCGGGCGTCCAGTTCCCCGCGCCGCGCCGCCAGCGACTGCAGCACGGCCATCTCCTCGTCGGTATAGGCGAAGGGGTCCTTCGGCGCCGTCGCCGCGGCGGCGGATGTCTCGGCCGCGTCGGCGGACGGAGGCGCGGCCGCGTCGGCGGACGGAGGCGCGGCCGCGTCTGCGGGCGGAAGCACGGCCGGCGCCGTTTGCGCGGCGCTTTGACTGCCGGCGTCGATCGACAGACCGTGCCACAGGTCGCCGACTTTGACGCTGAGCAACAGTGCCCCGACGAACAGGACCAGGTGCAGCAGGCGAAGGCGCACGCGCATGATTCGATTGCGACTTGGCGGCAAGGCCCGCGGCCTCAGCGCACCGACGCCAGCGCGCGCAGAAGCTCCTGCGTGGCCGGTGCCAGGGGCGCCGCCGGCTTACCCTCGGCCGCCGGAGCGGCCCTGCCTTCGCCGGGGCGAGCGCGAACGGCGGTCGGCGCCGCCGCCGGCCGGGCATCGCCGCGGCCGTGGGCGACCGCGGCCTCCAGACGGTCGGCCGAGCCGTTGGCGCGTTCGGCGAGTAACGCCAGATCGTCGGACAGGACGGCGGCGCGATCGATCCGCTGCTGCAGCCCGACGGCGGCGTCGGCCAGCGTCGTCTTCAAGCCGGCCATGCCGCGCTCGGCCTGTTCGGTTGCCTCGGTGAAGCGCATGATCAGCGCCTCGAATTCGGTGCGTCCGCGGCGCAGTTCGTCGAGCCGGCGCGCGAGCCGCGCGGCATAAACCAGCGTCGCGACCAGCAAGATGGCGAGCCCCGCGTCGATAAACACGCTGTAGTTCATCGCACCGTCCCTATTTCACCATCCGGTCGGCGATCTTGATGGCGATGCAGCCGTTGCTGCGTCCCATCCGGCCGCGGAACATCTCCACATCACCGCTGCGCAATTTTACCGGAGAAGTCGCGACCGAGTTCAACTCGAGCCGGCTACCGACGCGCCAGTTCAGCACTTCGCCGAGCGGCAGAGGGAACTCGTCGAGCACGGCCTTGATCTTGACCTTGGTATGCCACAGCTCGCCGGTCAGATGACTTTCCCAGATCGAGTCGCGGCCGAACTTTTCGCCCATGAACATCTGCAGCAGGAGCTCGCGCACCGGTTCGAGCGTGGCGTACGGCAGCAGCAGCTCGAGCCGGCCGCCGCGGTCCTCCATATCGACACGCAGGCGCGCCAGCACCGCGGCGTTGGCATGACGGGCGATTGTCGCGAAGCGCGGATTGGTTTCCAGCCGTTCGAAGCGGAAGGTCACGGGCGACAGCGGATCGAAGGTCGCCGACAAGTCGTTGAGGACGACCGCGATCATGCGCTCGACCAGGTTGCGCTCGATCGTCGTGTAGGGGCGCCCCTCGATGCGCATCGCGGCCGTGCCGCGACGGCCCCCGAGCAACACGTCGACGATCGAGTAGGTGAGCGAGCTGTCAACGGTAATCAGGCCGAAATTGTCCCATTCCTCGGCCTTGAACACGCCGAGCATGGCCGGCAGCGGGATCGAGTTCAGATAGTCGCCGAAGCGCGTCGACGTGATGCTATCGAGCGAAACCTCGACGTTATCCGAGGTGAAGTTGCGCAAGGATGTCGACATCATGCGGACCAGGCGGTCGAAGACGACCTCGAGCATCGGCAGTCGCTCGTAGGACACGAGCGCGCTGTTGACGATCGCCTGGATGCCGGACTTGTCGTCGTCGCCGTCGGCGCCGCCGGCGAGTCCGAGCAGGCTGTCGATCTCTTCCTGGTCGAGGACCCGGGTCGAGACGCCGGTGCCCTGCTCCGCCGTCGCGGCGTCGCCGCCGGCCATCGCCTCCCATTCGGCGGCGGCGGCGAGCTCTTCCTCGCTGAGCTGTTCGGTATCGGCCGTGTCGGACATTTCGGACCCGCTACTGGACGAGCATTTCCTTGAACAGCACGTCCCTGATTTCGACCGGCTTGACCGCAGCGTTGATGCGCAGCAGCAGCTCCTCGCGCAGTCGATAAAGGCCCGCCGAACCGCGCAGATCCTCGATCCGCAGCTCGCGCAGATAGACTTGGAAGCTGTCGACGATGCGCGGCAGGACGGCTTCGATCTGCGGCACCGATTCCGGATCGGCCAGCTCGAGGCTGACGCGCAGCTTGAGGAAATTGGCGCGCTTTCCGCTCGAGCTGAGGTTCACCAGTATTTCGGGCAGCTCGTAGTAATGGTCGGGGCCGCTCTCGGCCACCGTCTCCGCATCCGCCTCTTCGCCGAGGCCGAGCAGGCCGTCGGCCAAGCCGGTGAAATAGACGGCGGCTCCGGCGACCAGCAGGAGCAGCACCGGCAACGCGACGAACAACACCAGCTTCTTGCCGCTGAGGCCGCGGCCGCGGGGCCGGACTTCGACCTCGACCCCGTCGCCGCCTTTGCCTTCGCCGACCTCGTCCTTGTCGGGATCCGCTGCCACCGCCGCATTGGCCATTTTTTCTCGCCTCTTCCCGCACCCCCGCCGCGCCGGAGGAACCGGGTCAGAAACTAAGGCTCGACGGTTAAGATCAGGTTGAGGAACCGCCGTCGGGCAGGAACTGCCGGGCAAAGGCTGCCCATCGATCGGCCGATGCGGCCGCCCGGCCCTTGCCGGCCCCCGAATTCGCGCCGGCGGCGCCCTGGCATAGGGGATGCAGGACGGGGAAACCCGAGCGACGTCCCGGCCCGCCCGTTCCGAGCGCGGCCGCACAGGAAGCGAGCGCCATGGAGTCTCCGACCTACATCGCTCTGTCCCGCCAGCTGGTTCTGAGCCGGCAGATGGACATCGTCGCCAACAACATGGCGAACGCCGCGACGCCGGCCTTCAAGGGCGAGGAGATGCTGTTCGTCGAGTACCTGGTGCAGGCCGACCTCAACGGCGAGCCCACCTTCACCGGCCCCGACGGCGCCGTCGCCTACGTGCAGGACCTCGCGGTCGTGCGCGACACCTCCGAGGGACCGATGACGCCGACCGCCGGTCCGCTCGATTTTGCCATCCACGGCGAGGGCTACTTCGTCGTCGATACGCCGCAGGGGCCCCGCTACACCCGCCTCGGCCGTTTCCAGCTCGACGCCGAAGGCAAGCTGGTGACCAGCGAAGGCCATGCGGTACGCGGCGCCGGCGGCGCGATCATCATTCCGGCGGACGACGGCGAGATCGTCGTCGCATCCGACGGCACAATTTCGACCAAGAGCGGCCCGATCGACCGCCTGAATGTCGTGCGCTTCGCCGACGAGCAGGATTTGCGCAAGGTGTCCGGCGGCCTGTACGAGACCGACGCGACGCCGCTGCCGAACCTGGCGGCCGAAATCGTCCAGGGCATGGTCGAGGAATCGAACGTCCGCCCGGTGGTCGAGCTGACCCTGATGATGTCGGTGATGCGCAACTTCCAGGCCGCCCAGCGCATGATCGAAACCCAGGACGAGCTGCAGCGCCGCGTCATCAACACGATCGTTTCGTCCACCTGAGAACGAGTAGCAAGGGAGAACCCGGCACATGAGGTCCCTGAGCATAGCCGCGACCGGAATGCTGGCCCAGCAGCTCAACGTCGAAGTCATCTCGAACAACATCGCCAACATGAACACGACCGGCTTCAAGCGCCGGCGCGCGGAGTTCACGGACCTGCTGTATCAGGACCTGCGCCGCGTCGGATCCACCTCGTCGGACGCCGGGACCATCGTGCCGGCGGGCGTGCAGATCGGCATCGGCGTCAAGCCGTCGGCGGTCTATCGCATCACCGAACAAGGCAACATGTTGATCACCGACAACCCGCTCGACCTGGCGATCCAGGGGCGCGGTTATTTCGAGGTCGAGCTGCCGAGCGGCGACATCGGCTATACCCGGTCGGGCGCGCTGCAGCGCAGCGCCGACGGCACGATCGTCACCGCCGACGGCTACGTCGTGATGCCCGGCATCACCGTCCCGGACGACGCGACCTCGGTCACGGTCAACGCCACCGGCGAGGTGTTGGTGCAGATTTCCGGCACCGTGGCGCCCCAGAACATTGGCCAATTCGAGCTGGCGGTGTTTGCCAACGAGGGCGGCCTGCAAGCGATCGGCGACAACCTGTTGCTGGAGACCGGGGCGTCCGGCCCGGCCATCGTCGCCACCCCGGGTTCGGCCGGCTTCGGCACGCTGCAACAGGGGTTCCTCGAGACCTCGAACGTCAACGTGGTGTCCGAGATCACCAACCTGATCACCGCCCAGCGCGCCTATGAAATGAACTCCAAGGTGATCCAAGCCTCGGACGACATGATGGGTTCGCTCACTCAGATGCGTTAGGGCCGCGACAATGCGAATTCTCCTGTTCTTCACGTTCCTCACCCTCGCGCTGGCCGGCTTCGGCCGGCCGGAGGCGACGGCCGGGACGTCGGCCGCGCCGCTCAGCCTACGCGCCTCGGTCAGCGTCGAGGACGCGGTGATCCGCCTCGGCGACCTGTTCGACGGCGAGCTGTCCGATCCTACGGTCGCGGTCGCCCGCGCGCCCGCACCCGGCGCCAGCGTCGTCCTCGACGCCCCGTGGCTGCTGGCGCTGGCGCGCGCCTACGACCTGTCGTGGCGGCCCGACTCGCGTTTCGAGCAGACGGTCGTGGCCCGCGCCAGCCAGGTGGTCGGCGCCGCCGAGATCCGGGCGGCGGTGATCCGGGCGGTCGCCGAACGCGGCATGACCGGCGAGCTCGACGTCCAATTCGACAGCGGCATCGTGGCGCTACACCTGCCGGTCGGCGTGACGCGCAGCGTGACCGTGCAGCAGCTCAATTTCGACCCGCGCAGCGGCCGCTTCGCCGCCACCGTCGCGGCCCCGGCCGAGGGGCCGGCGGCGGTCCGCGGCGCCATCTCCGGGCGGGTGTTCGCGATGACCGATCTGCCGGTCGCGGCCCGCCGGCTGGTTCCCGGCGACGTCATCCGTCCGGCCGATATCGACTGGGTCTCGATACGCGCGGACCGCGTTGCATCGAACGTCGTCGTCGACCCGGCGCAGCTCGTCGGCAAGTCGCCGCGCCGGCCGATCCGCGCCGGCGAGCCCGTCCGCACCGCCGATTTGCAGACGGCCGTGACGATCAAGAAGGGCAGTATCGTGACGATGCTGCTGCAATCGCCGCAGATGACGCTGACCGTCCAGGGGCGCGCCCTGGCCGACGGCATCGAGGGTGACGTCGTGCGCGTGATGAACACCAAGAGCAACCGGATCATCGCCGCGGTCGTGCTCGACGCCAGCACCGTCACCGTCGCGGCGGACGGCGCCGGCCAATAGGAGGACGACATGCCCGCATTCCCGTGCTCGCCCCGGCGAAGCCAACGCCGCCGACTCGCCACGATCGCCGCCCTGCTGCTCGCCGGCGGCACGCTGTCGGCCTGCAACGCCATGTCGCGGCTAGCCAGCGTCGGCGAGACGCCGCCGCTGACCGACATCCGGAATCCGACGGCGGCGCCCGGCTACCAGCCGGTCAGCCTGCCGATGCCGGCGCCGATGACCGAGGAGCGCCAGGCCAATTCGTTGTGGCGTCAGGGCAGCCGCGCCTTCTTCAAGGACCAGCGCGCCGGCCGCGTCGGCGACATCCTCACCGTCATCATCGAGATCAAGGACGAGGCGAAGCTGAGCAATGAGACGAAGCGCAGCCGGGGCGCCGGCGAGGGCGCGTCGCTCAGCTCCCTCCTCGGCTTCGAGGCGGAACTCGGCAGGATACTGCCCGACGGCTTCGATCCGACGAAACTGGTCGACGCCGAAAGCGACAGCAACAGCAGCGGAACCGGCAGCGTCGACCGCCAGGAGGACATCAAGCTGCGCGTCGCCGCCCTGATCACGCAGGTGCTGCCGAACGGCAACCTGGTCGTGTCCGGCCGCCAGGAGGTGCGGGTCAATTTCGAGGTGCGCGAGTTGCAGGTCGTCGGGGTGATCCGTCCCGAGGACATCACCTCGACCAACACCATCGACTACGACAAGATCGCCGAGGCGCGCATCGCCTATGGTGGCCGCGGCCACATCACCGACGTGCAGCAGCCGCGCTACGGTCAGCAGGTGTTCGACGTCCTGTTCCCGTTCTAGTGTCCCGTCCGCGAAATTCGTTTCACGAATTTCGGGGTGAACGGGCCACTAAGCATTTGAATCTAGTGGCCTGCTTATCCCAGAAATTCGAAAACGAATTCTGGGGCAGGACACTAGGGCCGGACGGTCAGTCGTCGCGGTGAGTGCGCTCCATGCGCTCGTGGCGCTCCTGCGCCTCGATGCTGAGGGTCGCGATCGGCCGCGCCTCGAGCCGGCGCAGGCTGATCCGCTCGTTGGTCTCCTCGCAGAAGCCGTAGGAGCCGTCATCGAGGCGACGCAGCGCCTCGTCGATCTTGGCGATCAGCTTGCGCTCGCGGTCGCGTGTGCGCAGCTCGAGCGAGCGGTCCGTCTCCAGCGACGCGCGGTCGGCGATATCCGGTTCGGACAGGCTTTCTTCCTGCAGGTGCTGGAGCGTCTCCGTCGAGTCCTGCAACAGCTCCGTGCGCCAGGCGAGCAGCTTCTGGCGGAAGTATTCCGTCTGCATCGGATTCATGAACGGCTCGCCCTCGGTCGGACGATAGTCGGGAGGCAACAACGGCTTCATGCAGTCACGCTCACATTCACCCAGTGGTCAAGGGAGCCGAAAAGCAGCCGCGGAGTATATGGCTTTTCCGTTCCGCTGCAAGCCCGAGTATGCCCGACCAGGGTGAGAACATGTCATTGAAATGTAACGATAAACGCGTGATGAGCTTAGGCGGACCAGGACAGTTTGGCCAGCTCCACGGCGGCGCGCAGGTCGATGTGGTCGAGCAGGTCGGCGAGGCGTGGGTCGTCGACGTCGCCGCGATGCGCACGCAAGACTCGGGCCAGATCCTCAAGACCCGCCAGCGGAATGGCGCCGGCGAGCAGGCCGTGGCGGATATCGTCGAGCCGATCCAGCAGCTCGTTGCCGCGCCGGCGGGCAAGCCGCCGGCGCTCGGTCGGGTCCGTCACCTCCTGCAAGGCGAACACCCCGTTAAGCGCGTCGATGCGTCCGGCGGCGCCGACGCCGGCCGCGGGGGCGTCCTCGGCCAGGGCCCTGGCGAAGCCGTCGGATTTGGCCGGACCGGCGGCGCCGTTGCGGCGCACGGCCACGGGGCGCTGAGGCGCGGCGGGGTCGATTTTCATGCCGGTATGGGTACCGAATGGATCATGCGGCAACTATTAGGACATAGCGGGTAAAGAAGCGCTTAAACGCGGCCGGCCGGATCGCACCCGGGCGGCAACTCCTGCCGGGCCGCCGGCAATTTTTGCCGGGTCGGCGCCGTCGGCCGGCCCCGCCCGACGCCCCCCGCGTCGACCGAAATTCACTCCGTTCAATGGCTTGTGCGATCCGACCGCGATGGCACGCGGCGCGCTAGATAACCCCTGGATCATCGCGACCGAACGAACAGGGGCGACATGCGTCTCACTCATCGCCGACAGCTTCCGCTTCGCTCGCCACCGCGCCGCCTCGGCGCGGCGCGGACGGCGATCCGAGCGCTGTCGGCGCTCGGCGCGGCGGCGTTGTTCCTGCTCCCGGTCGGCGCCGGCGCTACCTCGCGCATCAAGGACATCGCCGATTTCGAAGGTGTACGCGAGAACCAGCTCGTCGGCTACGGCCTGGTGGTCGGATTGAACGGCTCCGGCGACAGCTTGAACAAAGCCGTCTTCACGCGCGAGAGCCTGATCGGCATGCTCGAGCGGATGGGCGTCAACGCGCGCGACGCCGACCTCGACACCGATAACGTCGCGGCCGTGATGGTGACCGCCCTGCTGCCGCCCTTCGCGCGCCAGGGGACCAACATCGACGTCCAGGTCTCCGCCCTCGGCGACGCCAAGAGCCTGCTCGGCGGAACGCTGCTCGTCACGCCGATGCTGGGCGCCGACAGCGAGGTCTATGCGGTGGCCCAGGGACCCGTCGCCATCGGCGGGTTCAGCGCCGAGGGCGACGGCCAGTCCGTCACCAAGGGCGTGCCCACCGGCGGTGGCATCGCCAACGGCGGCATCATCGAGCGCGAGCTCGGCTTCGACATGGCGCAGATGCGCAGCGTCAAGATTTCGCTGCGCAACCCCGACTTCACCACCGCCCGGCGCATCGCCGACGCGATCAACCAGCACATCGGCGAGCGCGTCGCCGAGCCGCTCGACCCCGGCACCGTGCATCTCGCCGTGCCGTCGGCCACCGGCTCGGCCACGGTGGCGTTGCTCACGGCGATCGAACAGCTTCCGGTCGAACCGGACCAGATCGCCCGCGTCGTCATCGACGAGGAATCCGGCATCATCGTGATGGGCGAGAGCGTGCGCATCAGCACGGTCGCCATCGCCCAGGGCAACCTGACCATCCGCATCACCGAATCGCCGCAGGTGTCGCAACCCAACCCCCTGTCCAACACCGGCACGACGACGACGGTGCCGCGCACCGACATCCAGGTGGACGAGGGGTCGAAGAACAAGCTGGCGGTCCTGCCCTCGGGCGTCAGCCTGCAGGAGCTCGTCAACAGCCTGAACACCATGGGCGTCGGTCCGCGCGACATGATCGCCATACTGCAGGCGATCAAGTCGGCCGGCGCGCTGCAAGCCGACATCGAGGTGAGGTGATGGAGCTTTCGTTGCCGATCCTCGATTCGGGACTGGCGCTCGCCGCCACCGGCGTGCCGCGCCTGCCGCACACCGCCGACCCGGTGGAGGCGCGCCGGGCGGCGCAGGACTTCGAGGCTTTTTTCGTGGCGCAGGTCATGGAGCAGATGTTCGCCGGAGTCGAGCCGGACGCGCTGTTCGGCGGCGGCGCCGGCGAACCGGCTTTCCGCTCCCTGCTGTTCCAGGAATACGGCAAGGCAGTGGCGGGCGCCGGCGGCTTCGGCCTCGCCGACGCCGTGCAACGCGAAATTCTCCGCCTTCAGGAGGCTTGAACGGTCATGATTGCATCCGGAGCGGTCGGCGACCTGCTGGCCATCACCGCGCGGCTGATCGCCTGCATCGAACGCGAGATCGCCCTGCTGCGCGCCATGCGCCCGCACGAGATGCAGGCGCTGCAGATCGACAAGGCGGGCCTCGCCGACGCCTATGAGGCGCATCTGCGGGTGATGCGCCAAGGCGACGGCCCCGAGGCCGCGATCAGCGAACAACTGCGCCACGAGCTCACCGAGGCCACGGAACGGTTGCAGACGGTGCTCGCCGAAAACGCCCGAGCGCTGCGCGCGGTCAAGGAGGTGAACGAGCGCGTGCTGAAGGCCATCGTCGAGGCCGCCGACGAGGAACGCGGCCGACCGGTCGGCTATACCGGCAGCGGCGCGGCGCCCGGCGGGCGTGCCGCGGCCGCGGTGTCGCTGGCCGTCAACCAGCGATATTAGCGGCAATCGCGCGCAATAGCCCCGGACGGACCAGACCATGAGCCTTACCATCGCCCTGCACAACGCGTTGACCGGACTGCAAACGAATCAGGCCGCGTTGCAGGTGACGTCGAACAACATCGCCAACGCGAATACCGCGGGCTACACCCGAAAGATCGTCGATCAGCAGCATGTCGTGCTGGATGGCCAGGGCGCCGGCGTCGATCTGACCGCCATCCGCCGCCACGTCGACGAATTCCTGGTCACGGAGCTGCGCGCCTCGACCTCCAGCCTGGCCGGCATGCAGGTCCAGGACAGTATCCTTCAGCGTGTCCAGAACATGTTCGGGTCGCCATCGTCCGACACCTCGATCGGTGCCGCCATCAGCCGTTTCGCGACGGACCTCGCGGCGCTCGCCGCCAGTCCGGAGACCGCGTCGCTGCGCCTCACCGTCGTCGCCGCGGGCGAGGCGTTGGCGCAACAGCTCAACGCCATGTCGCTGGAGGTCCAGCAACTCCGCTTCGAAGCGGACCAGAAGATCGCCACCGCAGCCGCGATCGTCAACGACCAGCTTTCGGCGATCGACGAGCTGAACGGGCAGATCTCCCGCGGCAAGGCGAACAACCAGCCGACCGCCGACCTCGAGGACCAGCGCGACATCGCCCTGGGCAAGCTCGCCGAACAGATCGACATTCGCACCTTCACCCGCGACAACGGCGAGGTGGTGGTGTTCACGGGCAGCGGCCGCGTCCTCCTCGATCAAACATTCCAGCCGCTCAGCCACGCGCCCGTCTCGTCGATGACGGCCGGCTTCGCCTATCCGGGCGTCGTCACGGGGATCATGTCCGGCGGCGTCGACATCACCGGCGATCTTTTGTCCGGGCGCATCGGTGCGCTGGTCGATCTGCGCGACGACACGTTGCCAGAACTGACGGCGGAGATCAGCCGCCTCGCCCAGACCCTGCGCGACGAGGTGAACCGCGTCCACAACGAGGGCAGCGGCCGGCCGGCGCCGACGACGCTGACCGGCAGCCGGGCGCAAACCGGCACCGCCACGTTGCTGGCCGGGACGGTGCGGATCACGCTCGTCAACGCCGATGGCACGCAGGCCTTCACCGGCGTCGTCGCCGCGCCGGGCACCCTCGACGCCGCCGGCTTCGCCACCCAAATCAACACGGTCCTGGCCGGCTTCGGCGTCGGCGCCTCGGCCAACGCCGTCGGCGGCGTCGTCACGATCAACGGCGGCGGCACCTACGGAGTGGTCTTGAGCGGCGGCACGATCACGCCGGGCGGCGGCGCGCCGGTCACGAACCTGTCGGATTTCCTGCACCTCAACGACTTCTTCGTGGGCGACGACCCGGCCGGCGCCGACCACGCCGCGGTGATCGCCGTGCGCAGCGACATCGTCAGCAGCCCGCACCGCGTCTCGCGCGGGCAATTGCGCCTGGACCCCGTCACCGGCACCTACTACCTGAGCGCCGGCGACAACACCGTGATCCAGAGTCTGGCCACCAAGTTCAACGAGCAGCTGGTGTTTGCCGCCGCCGGCAAGCTGCCGCAGACCGGCGCGACGCTGGCCGACTACGGCGCCACGATCCTGGCGCTGGTCTCGTCGGACTATGCCACGCTCAGCGACCAGATGGCCCGCAAGCAGGCGCTGTTCGACGAGCTGGACTTTCGATCGCGCTCGATCAGCGGCGTCAACATGGACGAAGAGCTGGCCAACATGGTGGTCCTGCAGAACGCCTACGCGGCCTCGGCGCGCATCATCACCACGGCCGCCGAGATGTTCGACGTGCTCACCGCCATGGGTCGATAGGAGTCCTCGATGATCCGAATCGGCACTTTCGCGCACCAGCAGTTGACGCTCGCCCACGCGCTCAACAGCCAGCGGCAGATGCTCGACCTGCAGATCCAGGTCTCGAGCGGCAAGGTCGCACGCGACTACGCCGGCATCGCCGCCGACGCGCAGCGCCTGGTAAGCCTGGAGACGGCCCACCTCCGCGCTGGGCAGTACGTCGAGAACAACTCCCTCGTCACGCGGCGGTTGGAGACGATGGAGACCAGCATCTCCCAGGTCTACGACACCGCCTCCCGATTCCGCACGCTGCTGGTCAACGCCCTCAACACCGACAACGCGGTGGATCTGTCGATCGCGAACGAGGCCGGCAACTTCAAGAAGGAGGTGGCCAACTTGCTGAACATCGAAGTCGAAGGGCGCTACCTGTTCGCCGGGTCGCGCACGGAAGTGAAGCCGGTCGATCTCAACGGCTGGACGCCGCCGGCAATGCCGCTGACCCCGCCGCTGACCCCGTACGCCAGCCAATACTACAAGGGCGATGGCGTGATCCTGGCCGCCGAGGCCGATACGGCCTTGTCCGTGGACTACGGGATGACCGCCAGCGAGAACGCGTTCGAATACGTGCTGCGCGCCATGCACTACGTGGAACTGACCGGCACCGCGCCGGACCGCGCCACCCTGGAGACGGCGCTGGCGCTGCTCAACACGGCGCTCGGGACCGAATCGCCGAACGCCGCGCTTGGCGCCGACCCGATCGCGCGCGATCTCGCCGACCTGAGGACAGCCATCGGCACGTCGCGGCGCTCCCTCGATTCGGCCACCCAGCGCCTGGGGGAATTCACCCTCTACACCGAACAGAACATCGGCGACATCGAGAACGTCGATGTCGCCGAGGCGATCACGCAGCTCACCGCCCAGCAGACACAACTCGAAGCCGCCTTCATGACCATCTCGCGGCTGAGCCAACTCAGCCTCCTGCAGTTCCTGCGGTAAGCGGGCGCCCTGCCCGAACGACGCCAGCCATGGAAAGGATGACCGCCATGTCCCTCCCGCAGCCCCAGATGCCCGGCCTTGCCGCGCCGCCCGCCGTCGCCGGCGGCGCGCATGCCGAGACGATCGTCGTGGAGACCCGGTTCGGCCCGGTGACGATAAGCCGCAACGCGGTCATCGAAATGCCGCAGGGGCCGCTGGGCTTCGCTCAGCACCGCAGCTTCGCCCTTACCGCCCTGCCCAACCCGCGGCTGAACCAGTTCAAGCTGTTGCAGAGCCTGAGCGACGCGGCGGTTTCGTTCGTCGTCGCGCCGAGCGGGCGGGACGGCGGCCTGATCGCCGCCGCCGACATCGACGAGGCCTGCGCCGCCGGCGGCATGACGTCGGCCGACCCGCTCGTGCTGCTCATCGTCACCGTCCGTTCGGGCGAGGCCGGCATCGCCATGTCGGTCAACCTGCGCGCCCCGGTGATCGTCGATCCGGAGCGCCGGGTCGGCCGGCAGATGGTGCTGAACAACCCCGGCTATTCGGTCCGGCACCCGATCTGACGCGGGCGGCGCCGCCCGGCCGCGGTCAGGCGGGCCGTGGTTCACGAACGTCGTTAAAGGCTTCTTAAGCGGCGGAGGCAAACATGCAGCGGACGCCACCGACCAGGACGAGCGCCACGATGCCGGGAGACGACACAGACCGCCGCCGTGCGACAGACCGGCAGGTCGTGCGCCTGCACGAGATGACCGCGGTCATCCTGTGCGGCGGCATGGGCACGCGGCTGCGCGAGGAGACCGAGTTCAAGCCGAAGCCGATGGTCGAGATCGGCGGGCGGCCGATCGTCTGGCACATCATGAAGCACTACCACTGGTTCGGTGTGCGCAACTTCGTGCTTTGCCTCGGCTATCGCGGCGACGCGATCCGCGATTACTTCCTTAACTACCAGGTGCGCAACCGGGATTTCGCCGTCGACCTCAGGACCGGCGGCGTCGAGACGCTGTCGAACGGGGCCGGCGAGGATTGGCGGGTCGTGCTGGCCGAGACCGGCGCCGAAACGCTCACCGGATCGCGCATCGCGCGCGCGCTGCACTATATCAGCGGCAACGCCTTCTTCGCCACCTACGGCGACGGCGTGTCCGACGTCGATTTGGCGGCTCTGCTCGCCCACCACCGGCGCGGCGGCCGGACTGCCACCGTCACCGCCGTGCACCCCTCGTCGCGCTACGGCGAGCTGGCGATCGGCGACGGACTGGTCAAGTCGTTCCGCGAGAAGCCGCAGGTCGCCGAGGGCTGGATCAACGGCGGCTTCATGGTGTTCGAACGCTCTGCCTTCGACGGCATCGGCCCGACCGACAATTTGCCGCTGGAAGCGGGCGTGCTGGAACGGCTGGCGACCGAAGGCGAGCTCGGCGTCTATCAGCACGACGGCTTCTGGCAGTCGATGGACACCTATCGCGAGATGTGCCTGCTGAACGAGCTATGGGCGGGCGGCGAGGCCCCTTGGCGGATCTGGGACGAATGCCGGCTGTCGGCATAGACCCGGATTTCTGGCGCGGCCGCCGGGTCTTCGTCACGGGTCACACCGGCTTCAAGGGCGGCTGGCTGTGCCTGTGGCTGACACGACTCGGCGCCCGGGTGTCCGGCTACGCCCTGCCGCCGGCGGCCGGTCCCGGATTCTTCCAAAGCGTCGATCTCGGCCGCGCGGTCGAGTCGACGATCGCCGACGTGCGCGACGCCGGCCGGCTCGCCGCCGCCGCGGCGGCGGCGCGGCCCGAAATCGTGTTCCATCTCGCCGCCCAGGCGCTCGTCCGCCCGGCCTACGCCGAACCGGCGGAGACCTTCGCGACCAACGTCATGGGCACGATCAACCTGCTCGACGCCCTGCGCCGCCTCGACGGCGTCGCGGCCGCCGTCATCGTCACCTCGGACAAGGTCTATGAAAACCGCGAGTGGGTATGGGCCTACCGCGAGACCGATCGCCTCGGCGGGCGCGAGCCCTACGGCGCCAGCAAGGCCTGCGCCGAGATCGCGACCGACGCCTACCGCCGCTCGTACTTCGCCGACGGCCGTACGGGCATCGCCACGGCCCGCGCCGGCAACGTCATCGGCGGCGGCGACTGGGCCGCCGACCGGCTGGTCCCGGACGCCGTCCGCGCGTTCGACGGCGGCCGGATCTTGAGGATCCGCAACCCCGACGCCCGGCGTCCCTGGCAGCACGTGCTGGAGCCGCTGGCCGGCTATCTCCGTTTGGCCGAGCGCCTGGCGGCCGATCCCGCCGCCGCCGCCGGCGCCTGGAACTTCGGGCCGGCCGAGCGCGACAGCCTGCCGGTCGCCTGGATCGCCGACGAGCTGGCGCGGCTGTGGGGCGACGGCGCCGCCTGGCGCGCCGACAACGCGTCCGGCGCGCCGCATGAGGCGCGCCTGCTCGCGGTCGATTCGAGCAAGGCCGAAGTCGGGCTCGGCTGGCGGGCGGCCTGGCCGCTCGACCGCGCCGTCGCGCGCACGGTCGGCTGGTACCGGGCGCAGCGCCGCGACGAGGATCTGCGCGCCCTGTCGATCGCCCAGATCGAGGAATACACCGATGCTGCCTGAGTCCGTGGCACGGACGGGCGACGCGGCGCGCGACGAAGCCGAAGCGGTACGCCGCTGCCGGTTCTGCCGGGCGCCGCTGACGGAAAGTTTCGCCGACCTCGGCATGACGCCACCGGCCAACGCCTATCTGCGGTCCGAGGAGCTGTCGCGGATGGAGCCGTTCTATCCGCTGCACGCCTATGTCTGCGGCGGATGTCTGCTGGTCCAGCTCGATGCCTTTCAGACGCCCGACGAAATTTTCGGCGACTACGCCTATTTCTCGTCCTATTCGGAGACCTGGCTCGACCACGCCGCGCGTTTCGCGACGCAGGCAATTGAGAGATTCGACCTGAATACAGATAGCCAAGTCCTTGAAATCGCCAGCAATGACGGCTACCTGCTCCAGTACTTCCAACGTCGCGGCGTGCCGGTGCTCGGCGTCGAGCCGGCAGCCAACGTCGCCGCCGTTGCCGCCGCCAAGGGCATCCCGACCCTGGTGCGGTTCTTCGGCGTCGAGACGGCAAGGGCGCTGGCGACGCGGGGACAGCAGGCGGACCTGCTGATCGCCAACAACGTGCTGGCGCATGTCCCCGACATCAACGACTTCGTCGCCGGCCTGGCCGTCGCCTTGAAGCCGTCCGGCGCGCTGAGCCTGGAGTTCCCGCATCTGCTGCAGCTCATGCGCAACGTCCAGTTCGACACGATCTATCACGAGCATTTTTCGTACCTGTCGTTGCAAGCGGTGGAGCGCGTCCTGGCGGCGCATGGGCTGGTGGTGGCCGACGCCGAGACGCTGCCGACGCACGGGGGATCGCTGCGGGTGATCGCGCGGCATCGCGCCGCGCCCGGCCCGATCGGCCAACGGGTCGCCGGATTGCGCGCCCGCGAGCGCGAGGCCGGCTTGGCCGACCTGGCGACCTATCGCGGCTTCGCCGAGCGGGTCAAGGCGGTCAAGCGCGAACTCCTCGGCTTCCTTATCGAGGCCAAGACGGCGGGCAAGAGCATCGTCGGCTACGGCGCGGCGGCGAAGGGCAACACGCTGCTCAACTACTGCGGCGTCGGCAGCGACTTCCTCGACTACGTCGTCGATGCGAGCCCGCACAAGCAGGGGCGGTTCCTGCCGGGAACGCACATTCCGATCCACCACCCCGACCGCATCCGCGCGACGCGGCCCGACTACCTGCTGATCCTGCCGTGGAACCTGGAGCGCGAGATCATGGCGCGGATGGCCCATATCCGCGAATGGGGCGGCCAATTCGTCCTGCCGATCCCGACCGTGCGCGTCGAGCCATGATCTTCCGCGCCACCGGCCTCGACGGCGCCTACGTGATCGAGCCCGAGCGGTTGAGCGACGAGCGCGGCTTCTTCGCGCGCACCTGGTGCGCCGAGGAATTCGCCCGCCGCGGCCTCGCGGCGGGTTGGAGCCAGTGCAGCACCTCGTTCAACCGGCGCCGCGGTACGCTGCGCGGGCTGCATTACCAGGCGCCGCCGCACGCCGAGGCGAAACTGGTCCGTTGCACCCGCGGCCGCGTCTTCGATGCGATCGTCGACCTCAGGCCCGGATCGCCGACCCGCAACCGCTGGTTCGCGGCCGAGCTAAGCGCCGACAACGGCCTGACGATGTACGCCCCAAAGGGCTTCGCGCACGGCTTCCAGACCCTCGAGGACGACAGCGAGCTGTTCTACCAGATCTCGGCGCCGTTCCACGCCCAGGCCGTTCGCGGCCTGCGCTGGGACGACCCGACGATCGCCGTCCCCTGGCCCCTCCCCGACCCGACGATGTCGGAGCGCGACCGCGCCCTGCCCGTGCTCGAGGCCGTGCCGTGTTGAGCCGAGGGACGGGTACGATGACGTTCACCGTTCTCGGCGCCTCGGGCTACATCGGCTCGTGCTTCGTCCGGCACCTGCGCCGCGGCGGCGGCAACTGCTTCGCCCCGTCCCGCGACGACGACCGCGTGTTCGACCGCCCGCTCGGCCACGTCGTCTATTGCATCGGCCTGACGGCCGACTACCAGCGCCGGCCGCTCGACACGGTGGCGGCGCATGTCTGCGTGCTCGCGGATCTGCTGCGGCGCGCCCGGTTCGACTCGCTGCTCTATCTGTCGTCGACGCGGCTCTACGACTCGCGCGCCGGGAGCGCGGCGGACGCCCCGTGCCGCGAGGACGACGACCTGCTGCTGAACCCGCACAATCCTCGGCACATCTTCGACCTCAGCAAGGCGACCGGCGAGGCGCTTTGTCTCGGCGCCGGCGAAACCGTCCGCGTCGCCCGTCTGGCCTGCGTCTATGGCGGCGACCTAGAGCGCGACAATTTCCTGCACGGCGTCCTGCGCCAGGCGATCGGACGCAAGTCGATGCGCCTGGCAACCTCGCCCGACATGGCGCGGGATTACATCCACATGGACGACGTCGCCGCGCTGCTGCGCGCCATCGCGACGCGCGGGCGGCACCGCATCTACAACGTCGCCAGCGGCGCGAACGTCCGCAACCGCGAGCTGCTGGCGGCGATCGGACGCGCGACGGGCTGCGCCATCGCGGCGACGCGGGAGGGCGGTGACGCGGCGCCGCGCATCGGCGTCGAGCGCATCGCGGCCGAGTTCGATATCCGTCCGCGCCCGGTGCTGGACGCGATCCCCGGTCTGGTCGCCGCGTGCGCGGCGCCGGCGGTGGCCGCGCCATGATCCTCAAGGGCATCGACCGCGGCGAGCTCGGCGGCTATGTCGCGGACCAGCTCGATCACTTCTTCCCGGATCGGCGGGCCGGCGCCACCGAGGTCGTCGACCGCAACCTCGACGAGGCGCTGGCGCGCCTGAAGCGCTGCATCGACGGCGTGCGCATGTGGAAGCCGGGCGAGTTCGACTACCTGCATTCCAGCCAGTACGCGATCTTCCTCTATTACCTGGCGAACACGGCCTGGCGGAACGACAGGGCGGAACGGGTCTGCACCAAGCTGTTCTACCTGAACAAAGCGCTCAACGGCTTCGAGTGCTTCTACGACAACGACCTGCCGGAGGTGTTCTTCATCGGGCACACGGTCGGCATCGTGCTGGTGCGCGCGAAATACCCGAACTACCTCGCGCTCTATCAGAACTGCACGGTCGGCAAGAACCACGGCGACACGCCCGAATTCGAGGATGGCGTCGTCATGTATCCGGGCAGCGCCGTGATCGGCCGCTGCAAGGTGCGCGCGCGCAGCTACCTTGCGCAAGGCGCCTCGCTCGTCAACGCCGATACGCCCGGCGACTGCCTGGTGTTTTCCGGCGACCGCGGCCCCGTGTTCAAGCGCCCGCGCCGCGACATCCTGGCCGACATCTTCCGCCTCTGACCGCCACACGCAGGAGACATTCGATGGCTGCGACAACTTCCGAAGTCCTCGCCGAGGCCCTGGCCCGGATCGGCCGCGACGACCGCTTGCGCAAGGCGATGGTCGAGATCATCAAGAAGGCGGAACAGGTGCTGCCGCACGAGCCGAACCGCAGCATCCGCGACGATCTCACCGGGCCGCTCGTCGACGCCCTGCACCGCGACGTCGGGCACCTGCGCCGCCGGCTGCGTTCGGGCCTGACCTTCGAGTACCTCTACCGCTCCAAGATCGCCCGCGACTTCGCCATGGCCGCGCCGGCGCGGCCCGACCACGTCTGGGAGCCGCAGACGACCAAGCTGCTGCTGCACCTGGCGAAGAAGGCGCGCCACGTGATCGTCGGCGGCGCCTATTCCGGCGATCAGGCGGTGTTGATCGCGCACAAGCTGGCCCGGCA
Organism: Dongiaceae bacterium; assembly: GCA_040881945.1. Taxonomy (GTDB): domain Bacteria; phylum Pseudomonadota; class Alphaproteobacteria; order Dongiales; family Dongiaceae; genus JBBECF01. The sequence goes on from JBBECF010000163.1 coordinate 33,883, forward strand.
AGGCGGCATCGTCCACTGCTTCGAGCCCAATCCCGATCAGCGGGCGATGCTCGAAACCAATGCCAAGCTGAACGGCCTCGATAACATCCGCATCAACGGCGTCGGCCTGTGGCGAGACGCCAACACGCGGCTGCGCCTGGTCGGCGACGACTCCTTCGCCCATCCCGAAGTGGTCAACGGCCACGGCGACGGCGGCGACAGCTTCCCGACGACGACGATCGACGCCTATGCCGACGCCCTCGGCATCGACGGTATCGACCTCATCATGCTCGACATCGAAGGCGCCGAGCTGGCCGCGCTGCAGGGCGCCGCCGTCCGGCTGGCCCAGCCCAAGGGCAAGGCGCCGCACGTCGTCTTCGAGATCCACCGCAGCTTCGTGGACTGGTCCGAAGGGCTGGATAACACCGAGATCGTCCGCACTCTGGCCGGCTTCGGCTACCGCGTCTATGCGGTGCGCGACTTCCAGTCGAACGTGCCGATGAACGGCCGGCCGATCGAGCTGGTGCCGACCGGCGACATCCATCTCGAGGGCCCCCCGCACGGTTTCAACATGGTGGCGGTGAAGGACGAGGCGATGCTGACGGCAGCGCCATTCCTGATGCGGCCGGGCGTCAGCCCGAAGCTGCTCGCGCACAAGGACCCGGCGCTCCACCATCCGGCCGGCGGCCTGTGATCCGCCGGCCCGATGGCCGTCTCGAACCGAACGCCCCCGTGAACGCGCCTGCTCCGGCCTTGCACCGGGCCGTGGAGCTGCATCAGGCCGGCCGGCTGGCCGAGGCCGAGGTTCTCTACCGCGGCGTGCTCGCCGAGCGGCCCGACGAGCCGGACGCCCTGCACCTGATGGGCGTGCTGTGCCACCAGGCGGGCCGCCCGGACGAGGCGGTCGAGCTGCTGGACAGGGCCGTCGCGGCGAAACCGCGGAACCCGGACTTCCACGCCGACTTCGGCAAGGTCCTCTATGCCCTGCGGCGCTTCCCCGCCGCCGCCGCCGCGTTTCAACGGGCCGTCGACTGCGATCCCGGCAACGCCGACGCATGGGCAGGGCTCGGCGAGGCGCGGCGCGACCAAGGCGAATGGGACGGCGCCGCTGCGGCATTCCGGCAAACGCTCGCGATCAAGCCCGGCGATGCGGCGGCGCAAGCCAACCTCGGCATGGCGCTGGTCAAGGCCGCGCGATTCGACGAGCATGTCACGCAGCTTGAGGCGGCTCTGGCCGGAGCTTGCCCGAGCGAGAAAGCCGTCTCCGCACTCTTCCTGCAAGCGTTTCTGAACCCGCTGGTCGGGATCGAGCAGGAAAGCGCGCTGGCCGCCGCCGCGGGCGCGAAGCTGTCGCGCGGGCCGGCCCCGAAACGCGCTCCCCCGACCGGCGGCCAGCCGCCGCCGGCCCGCCTGCGGGTCGGATATCTCTCTTCCTACTACTCCAGGAAAAACTATCTCGGCTTCCTCGACAGCATCCGCAAGCTCCATGACACGTCGAAGTTCGACGTCCGGATCTATGCGAGCGACCGCTGCATCGGCCCGGACGACGGCGTGCGCGACGTGAGCGCGCTCGGCAACGACGAGCTGTGCCGCAAGATCCGCAAGGACGGCATCCACATACTCGTCGACACAGACACCTATGGGGCGCCGGGGCGATTGGGCCTGCTCGCGCGCAAACCCGCCCCGATCGTCGTGTCCTGGTTCAACGCGTTCTCGTCCACCGGCATCGCGGCAGTGGATTACTTGTTCGCCGATTCGTTCGTGGCGCCGCCCGAAGAGGACCGCTTCTACCCGGAGAGAATTTACCGCCTGCCCGGCTGCTACGTGTTGTGGGACAAGCCGAAGCAGGCACCTGAAATGCACGCACCGCCGATGCTCTTCCGCGGCCGCTGCACGTTCGGCAGTCTCGCTTCGGATATCAAGATCAACGCCGAGACGGTTCGGGTGTGGTCGGAGATCCTGAAGGCCGTGCCCGACAGCACGATCCTCATCAGGAACGAGGACATCAACGAGCACAACTCGCAATCCTACCGGCGGGCGTTCGAGCGCCACGGCGTCGATCCCGGGCGCGTCGAGCTGCTGGGCGGCGTTCCGCACCACGACTTCCTCGAGACCTACCGGCGCATCGACATCGTGCTCGACACGTTCCCAAGGAACGGCGGCACGACGACGGCCGAGGCGCTGTGGCAGGGGGCCGCCGTGGTCACCCTGCAGGGCGCGCGCTGGGTCTCGCGCGTCGGCGCCACGATCCTCAACGCCGTGGGCCGGCCCGAGTGGGTCGCCGAGACCGTCGACGGCTACGTGCGGCTTGCCGCCTCGCTCGCCCGACACCCCGAACGGCTGCGCGACTGGCGCCGCGCTCAACGGGAGGACATGGCCGGGTCCATCTTCTGCGACGCCGAGCGGTTCACGCGGAACCTCGAGGCGGCCTACGCGGCGATCGCCCGGGAAAAAGAGATTCTGCCATGAGCCGCAAGGCGCGCGCCGGACAGCAGCGACAGGCGCGCGAACGCGCCTGTCCGGCCTGCGGTCATTACGTGTGCGTGCCGTTCTTCGACGGCGGCGAGCAGCCGCTCGCCACCCTGGCCTGGCCCGACAGCGCCGAGGCCGCCGCCCTGGCGTGCCACCGGCTCGATTTCGTGCGCTGCGTCGAGTGCGGCCACGTTTACAACGCCGCCTTCGACTACGGCGCCGTCCCCTATTCCGAGATGCCCAACCTGATGTTCAACCGCGGCGGCCTGTGGTCGGGGTTCGTGCGCGCGGTCGGCGACCAGATCCTCACCCGCCTGCCCGAGCGCCCGACGGTCGTCGAAATCGGTCACGGCGACGGCAGCTTTCTGGCGATGCTGGCCCGGGCGCGGCCGCGCGGCCGCTATGTCGGCTTCGACCCGCACGGCGCCGGCCAGGGCGAGGGGGCGGTAGAGCTGCGGCGCGAGCTGTTCGACCCCGCCGTTCACATCGGCGATCTGCGCCCCGATCTGGCGATCAGCCGCCACGTGCTCGAACACCTCACCAACCCGCTCGGCTTCCTGCAGCGCATATCGTTCGCCGCCTCCAACCTGGGCCTCGCCTTGCTCGCCTATTTCGAGGTGCCGTGCGTCGATCGTGCCCTGGACAGCCGGCGCACGACGGACTTCTACTTCGAGCACAATTCCCACTTCACCACCAAGTCCTTCTCGCACATGCTCGGCCGCTGCGCCACGGCCGTCGAAGCCGTCGGCCATGGCTATGACGGCGAGGTCATCTATGGCTTTGCGCGGCTCGGCGGCCGCATCGAGCACCGAGCCTACGCCGGGACCGCCCACGCCTTCTGGGAGGCCGCCGTCCGCGCGCGCGGTCATCCGGGCGCAGCTCGCCGACCTGCACGCCAGCGGTCGGCGCGTCGCGATCTGGGGCGGAACGGGCAAGTCGGCGGCGTTCATGAACCGCCACGGCGTCGATGCCGAGCGCTTCCCCACGGTCGTCGATTCCGACCCGGCGAAGGTCGGCACCCATGTTCCCGGAACCGGACAGCAAATCCGCTTCCGCGACTGGCTGCTCGACCATCCGGTCGATGTCGTCCTGATCCCGCCGCAATGGCGGGCGCGCGACATCATGGAGGAGATGGCCCGCCACGGCATCCGCTGCGAGGCCGTGCTGATCGAGCACGGCGGCCGCCTGATCGACTTCGTTCGGGACGACCATCCCTACCAGAGGCCGGCGCCGACGCCGGAGACGGCGGCGCCGGCCGCCGCATCGCAGCGCACGATCAGTCCAGGACCGCGTAAGACATACAGGTCGCGTAGCGGAACCGCTTGAGGCGCAGCGCGCGGATGCCCAGCGTCTCCAGGACCGCCAGCGTCTCGCCCGGAAACTGCCGCATGTTCAGCTCGTCGAACAGGATCACGGCGCCCTTCGGCATCCGCGGCACGAGCAGTTGCAGCGCCAGGCGCGTCGGCTCGAACAGATCGACGTCGAGATGCAGCAGCGAGACGACGAGATGGGGGTTCTCGGCGAGGAAGGCGGGTAGCGTCTCCGAGACGTCGCCCGCGATCAGGCGCAGCTTCGGGATGTGGCCGAGGAAGCGGGTCAGGTCGTGGATCGACGCGGCGCGCTCGATGTCCTCGCGCATGCCGCGCTCGACCGCGAAGCCGCCCGGCCTGGTGTGCTCGCTGACCGCCTGCGAAGCGAGGTCCTTCGCGCCGACCTCGGGAAAGCCGGCGAAGGTGTCGAAGCCGATCACCTCGCGCAGGTAGTTCGTCGGCTCGTAGATGGCGCTGAGATGCGCCCAGGTCATCAGGCTGGCGCCGCGCGCGACGCCGAGCTCGACGACCGAGCCGTTCACTTCGAGCTGCTGGAGGAACACCTCGGTGCGGGCGAGGAACTTGGTCAGGCTCTCGCGGGTCGCGTATTTCGTGAAGTTCTCGAGCTTGACGTTGACGCCGCCCGGGCTGTCGTGCCAGTAGCGCTCGATCGCGTCGAGCGCCTGGAGGTTCGCGCCGCTCTGCCGCGACGATTCGCGGATCATCCCCTTCAGAGGTTCGGCCATGCTTCTCTCCCTCAGGCTTGCGTGGGCTGGCGCGCCAGCGCCCGCAGTCCGTCCTCGGCCAAGTCGCGCCATTGCCAGCCGCGCGCCGCAAAGAAGGGATCGCTCTGGTCGCTGTAGCGAATGGTGATCGCGAATCGGACATCCCGGCTGCGGTTGGGCGCCGCGCTGTGCGGCAAGTGCCGGTCGAACAGCAGGAGGTCGCCGGCGTCGAGACGGAGTTGGCGCCGCTCCGGGAACCCGGCCACCTCCTCGGGCGCGATCGTCAGGAACTTGCTGGCGACGCCGTGATCGTGCCGGCCGTGCGGGCGCAGGCCTTGGCGATGCTGCCCCGGCGCCACCATCAGGCCGCCGTTGCGCGCGTCGGTGGGCTGCAGCGGCAGGTAAGCCACGAGATGGAGGGCGGGGCCGTAGAACCCGTCCTGGTGCCACGGCGCCAGGTGCCATTCCTCACCGGGCGAGGACATGACGATGTTGAGCCGCGGGTGAATGGCGACCCGGTCGGACAGAAGCTCGCGGACCAGCGCCAACAGCCGGGGTTCCGAGGCGAGCGCGAACATGAAGGGTTGGCGGTTGACCTCGTCGTAGATCCAGGCCTGCGCCTCGGGCTTCACCGCCACGAGATCGATCAAGGCGCGGCTCAACCGGCGGATCGCGTCCCCGCCCCGCTCGCCGGGCGCGCCGCCGGCGAGATCGAGTTGCGTTTCCACCAGCCAGCACAGATCGGCGGCGATGTCGTCGATCTCGGCGGGCGCGAGGAATCCGGGAACCACGACGAACCCCTGCTCCGCGAAGGCCCGGCGCAGCTCCGTAGCCGGAGGGTTGCCGGCCGCGTCGGCCGCGGCCGTCAACCGTTCGGCGCCGTCGAGTTCGATTCGCATTGCGGTCCTGGCGCGACGGCGTCAGGCGCGGCCGCGCTCGTCCAGCGCGCGAATGAGGGCGTCCTGGAGCTCCGCGACGAACCGGTCGGCGCGACATAGCGGCGAGGCGAGGAGCATGGGGCGCAGCTCGTTGCGCAACCGGACCAGACGGTCGCAGTCCTGGGCCAGGGCCACGGCGGTTTCGACATAGTCGTCGACCGAGGCGCGGCTGAGATCGCCCAGGCCGACATGGTTGAGAATGCTGTGGCTCAGGCGCTGATGGAAGGCGTCGCCGACGAGGCTGACCGTCGGCACGCCCATCCACAGCGTGTCGCAGGTCGTCGTCCCGCCGGTCACCGGGAAGGTGTCGAGCGTCATGTCCATGAGATTGTAGAAGGCGAAGTGACTGACATTGCCGCGGTAGTTGTCGATGAAGTCGAGCCGCTCGGCGCCGATGCCATGCCGGCCGAACTCCTGGATCAAGTGGTTGAGCAGGATCAGCGACTTGCACTCCGGTCGCACGACGACGAAGCGCGACCCCTCGAGCCGGTTGAGGACGCGCGCCCAGGCGGCGATCGTCGCGCGCGAGAACTTGTAGGGATTGTTGAAGGTGCCCAGGGTCACGTAGCCATTGGCGAGGCACGGCGGCGGCACCATCAGCTCCTCGGGGAACGATTCGAAGCAGAAGGTCGCGCCGGGCAGTTCGAGCGGCTTCTCCAGCAGAAAGTCACCGGCGGTTGGGCGATCGAAGCGATCGACGATGAAGTAATCCATCGCGCGGTAGCCGGTGGTGGCTGGCCAGCCGAGCCATGAGACCTGCACCGGGGCCATGCGATGGGCGAAGGCGCCGACGCGCGTGCGCGCCGTGAAGCCGTTCAAATCCATGAGGACGTCGATCCTGTCGTCGCGGACGCGGCTCGCCAGCGCTCGGTCCGTCAGGCCGTCGATCGAGACGAAGGCATCGGCGAGCTCGGTCACCTCCTGGTGGATGCCGGCCGTCGGGCCCTCGGGGTAGGCCGAGTAGCAGGAAAACTCGAACCGACTCCGGTCGAAGTGGCGCAGCACCGGCAGAATGAACTTCACCGCCGAATGCCGGCGGAAATCGGCGGACATCAGGCCGATACGCAGCTTCTTCCCCGGGGCCCGCGCCGGCAGCGGCGGCAGGGCCACGCGCGCCGCCTCGGCCTCGTCGCTGGCGGCGATGCGGCGCGTCATTCCGACCAGCCGGCGCGTCTTGTCCGGGGTGTCGGAGAGCTTGAGCAAGGTCAGCAGGATCGACGCCAGCTCGCCGCGGTCGAAGCTTTCCGCCGTCGTCCAGATGTCCTCCACCTCCTCCAGACCGTCGAAGTCGCAGACCTCGCTCATGATCTGCACGAGCCGGGAGTTGCAGTATTTCGGGTCGTAGCGCTCCAGCACGCGCAGCCCGTGCGCATGGACCGCCGCCTCGTCGAGGCGCATCTCGCGCTGCAGGAGAAGACAGAGGTTGATCTGCGACGGCATGTACTGCGGATCGATGCGGACCGCCGTCTTGTAGGCCTCGATTCCCTCCGCCGGCCGAAGCGTGAGCACGTACAGGGTGCCGAGACTGTTGTACGCATCGAGCAGCTTCGGGTCGATCTCGACCGCCCGGCGGAAGGCGAGTTCGGCATCGTCGTAGCAGCGCGCCTTGGCCATGTGCGCGCCGAGCTCGTTCCACACCGGCGCGTCGCCGTCGCCGAGCGTCTGCCTGATTCCCTGGAATAGCGCCCTGGCCTCGTCGAGCCGGCCGATCTGCGCCAGAAAGGAACCGAGATTGCCGCGATGCCGCCACTCCTCGGGCGCGAGCGCGATGGCCCGGCGGTAGGCGGCTTCGGCGTCCGCCGGCCGGCCCAGGGCCGCGAGGACGTTGCCCAGATTGCCAACCGGTTCGGCGAGCTCGGGGGACTGCTCGGCGACCATCCGGTACTCGGCCGCGGCCGCCTCGAAGTCGCTCCGGCGCTCGAGCGCGAGGCCGAGATTGTTGCGCACGGCGCTGTGCTGCGGCGCCTCGTCGAGAAGGAGTCGGAAGGCGTCGACCGCTTCGTCGAGGCGGCCGAGGTCGAGCAGCAAGTCGGCAAAGTGACGACGGTATTCGAACTTCGCCGGGTTGAGACGCGCCGCCGCCTGGTACTCGGCCAGGGCCGCCGCCGCGTCGCCCCTGTTTTCGTAGATCGTGCCCAGGTTGCCGTGCGCCTCCGCGCTGTTCGGCAAGCGGGCCAGCGCCGCCCGGTAGCTCTCGGCCGCCTCGTCCGGCCGGTCGAGCGCCTGAAGCGCGGCGCCGAGATTGATCAAGCAGTGCGGATTCCCAGGGCTGATCCGGATCGCGCGCCGGATCAACAGCACCGCCGCTTCGCTGTCGCCGCTCTGGTGGCGCACCACGCCGAGCAGGTGCAAGGCGTCCGGCTGGTCCGGATGCCTGGAAAGGATTGCTTCGTACACCGCGGCGGCGCCGGCCAGATCGCCGCCGAGGTGCAAGGCAAGGCCCTGCTGAAGCGTCGCCGCCGTCGCCGCGGCCGCCGCCGCAGCCGCCTCGACCGCCCGTGCCGCCGGCGACGGCGGTGCGGCCCGCGACCGGCGCGGTTTGGTTCCCTTCATCGCCTGCGTCCCCACCTTCGTGCCCTGTTGCTGGCCGCGGCGGACCGCAGCTCTCTCCCCATGCTGTCGCGGTATGGTTGACAAAGCCCTAACGGTGCGCCTGCAACGAACGACGCGCGGTCGACGAATCCGGCAGGACTTGCCGTCTTTCCGGCGGGAGCGGCGGCACGGTCGCCGCCGACCGCGCGCGACTCCGTGCTGTTAACGGCTTCTCAAGGTCTTGGCACCAGACTCGTTCGTTGAGTCCGCCACCCTGGCGGATCGAGGTCATGATGGCCTCGTGTGGCAGGTAGCCGCATTCGAAACCATCCAAGTAGGAGACTCCTCACATGGCACTTACAGTTCTTTCCAACTACGCCGCCAACGTCGCGCACCGCAACCTGACGGTCGCGGACATGGCGGCGACCAGCTCGTTGACCAAGCTGTCCTCGGGCAGCCGTGTCGTGTCGGCCAAGGACGACGCCGCCTCGATGGCCATCGGTTCGAGGTTGAACAGCACCGTCAACTCCCTGAAGCAGGCGAGCGTCAACGCCGGCCAGGGCGTGTCGATGCTGCAGATCGCCGACGGCGCCATGGCCAAGGTCAACGACGTGCTCATTCGCATGAAGACCCTGGCCGTGCAGGCCGGTTCGGGCCAGCTCTCCGGCACCGAGCGCGCCATGCTCAACACCGAGTACCAGGCCCTGTTGTCGGAAGTGACGCGAATCGCGGCCAGCACCGACTTCAACGGCCTGGAGCTGGTCAACGGCTCGCAGACCACGGCCGGTGCCGGCATCGGCACCAGCGGCTCCTACGCCACCGCCGACGGCGTGTCCGGCCTCACCGGCCGCGGCCTGACCACGAGCGCCACGGACAACTACACGCTGAACTACGACGCCACCGCGCACGCCTTTACCTTCTCGGGCGCCGGCATCACGCTGACGGGCACCATCCCGTCGAGCTCCTATACCGGCACCGGCGCCGCGTCGGTGATGAGCACCGGCTCCTCGGTGAAGCTCACCAGCTCGGCCTCGGCCGCCGAGGTGGTGGTCGGGCTCAACACCGCCTTCCAGGTGGGTACGAACCAGACGGCGGTCACCAGCAACGGCCTGCACTTCACGGGCAGCGACACGACCTCGTTCAGCTTCAAGGTCGGCACCGGCACCGACGCGGCGAAGGACATCATCGCGGTGTCCATCAGCGGCGTCAGCGGCGCCAACCTGGCGCTGACCGGCACCGATGTCACCACGACGACGACCGCCGACACGGCCTCGACGCTGCTGACCACGGCCATCGACACGCTGAACACGGCCCGCGCCAGCGTCGGCGCCTATCAGAACCGGCTCGAATTCGCGGCGGCGAACATCGCTGCCACGATGGAGAACACGGAAGCCGCGCGAAGCAACCTCATGGACCTCGACATCGCGAGGGAGATGAGCATCTTCACCTCGAAGCAGGTGCTCGTGCAAGCCGGCGTCTCGATGTTGGCCCAGGCCAACCAGATGCCGCAGAATCTGCTGCGTCTGTTCCAGTAAGTCCGACAACCGGGTTCGGAGGGGGGAGCGATCCCCCCTCCGGATACCCGACGGATAACTGGATATTAAAGGATCATGTGCCATGGACGTCACCGCGGTGTCACAACCGGTCCGGGTCGCGATTGCGCCCGTCGCCGAACACACGCCGATGGCCAAGGGACCGCCGCATCAGTCGACGACCCCGGCCGCCGGCGCTGAGAGCGTCGATATGAAGTCGGCAGTGGATATGAAGGATATGGAGCGGGCGATAGAGATCGCCGCCCGCCGGCTCACGCAGGCCCTCGCGGCCGATGGAGCGGCTGTGCCGGAAAACACCGACGCGGTGCTGATCGTCGATGACGGCAGCCGGCGCGTGGTCGCCCGCCTGATCGACCGCGACAGCGGCGAGGTCGTGCGCGAGTACCCGCCGGACGAGTTGTTGCGCCTGTTCGCCAAGTCGCGCGAGCAGTTCCAGCATCTCTTCGTGGCGGACGCCTAGGACTTAGGCCGAGCGTCGAAGGAGGCCCGCAAGATGCCAATCTCAATCGAAAGCAATGGGCGCATCTCGTTCTCCGGGCTGAGCTCGGGCATCGACTTCAGGGCGGCCGTCGACGCGATCATATCGGCGCGGCGCATCCCGATCGACTCCCTGGAGACCCGCATAACCGACAACGAAACGAAGATCGGCGCCTACAACGAGCTGCGCGCGCTGCTCGGCACGCTCAAGGACGCGATGAACAAGCTGCGCGGCGCCGTGACCCTGGGCGACGTCGACAATGTGTTCAAGGGCAAGTCGGTCTTCGCCTCGACCAGCCGCACCGACAGCGCCATCCCGTCCCAGGCCGGGAATCTGCTTGGCGTGACCGTCACCAACGCGGCGGCGATCGGCCCGCACACCGTCGAGATCAGCCGGATCGCCACCTCCCACAAGGTCGCCAGCCGCAACTTCACCAGCCTGACAACCGACCTCGGCACCGCCAGCGGCGGCGCCGCCGGCTCCATCTCCGGCAGCTTCAACATCGGCAGCAGCACCATCAGCGTGCTCGCCACCGACAAGCTGACGGACCTGCGCGACCGCATCAACGCCGCCAATACCGGCGCCAGCGCCACCGGCGTGACGGCGAGCATCGTCACGGTCTCCGCCACCCAGAATATCCTGGTGCTGACCAAGGACGCGACCGCCAGCAACATCACGATCGGCACCGAGGTCGGCGGCGTGCTGTCCAGCCTCGGCATCTCCAGCGACGGCGGCGCCACCTTCACGAACGTCCTCCAGACGGCGCAGACCGCGCAGTTCTACGCCGACGGCATGCTCGATTCGTCGAAGTGGCAGTCGACGCTGGTGGTCAGCCCGACGGCCGCGGTCAGCACCTACGCGGGCGTCACGGCCGGCGCCCACAGCTTTCAGATCAAGGACGCCAACGGCGCCGTGCTGAAGACCGTCAACTATACGGACGCGAGCACGCTCAATTCGCTGGCCGCGGCCATCACCGACGTCCCGCTGGGCCTGAGCGCCACGGTGATCTCGGAGGCCGGCCAGTCGCGCCTGCAGGTGGTCAGGACCGGCGCCGCCGACAACGCCATCAGCTTCGCCACCGACACCAACAACCTGCTCGCCGGCCTGACGTTCTCGAAGCAGCGCCTGCTGCTCGAGCGCAACAGCAATACCGTCACCGACCTGTTCGGCGGGACGACGCTCACCCTCTACGGGGCCGAGCTGGGCACGACGATCAAGCTCGACGTCGACCGCGACCTGACCGGCGTCAAGACCGCGGTCACCGCCTTCGTCGACGCTTACAACGCCGTCAGAACATTCGTCAACACGCAGACTCAGACCGATTCCGTGACCGGCACGCGCAGCGACGAGGCCGGACCGCTGTTCGGGTCGCGCACGCTGTCCGAGATCAGCGACAGCCTGACCCGCATCCTCGGCACCGACACCAAGGGGGTCAGCACCAGCTTCTCGGTGTTGGCGCAGATCGGCGTCAAGTTCGTGACCAACAGCACGTTGTCCGACCCGCTGCTCGCCGATACCCTGACGGTCGACACGACCAAGCTGGACGCGGTTCTGCTCAGCAACCCCGAGGACGTGCGCAAGCTGTTCAGCTTCGATTTCTCCACTTCCGATTCGCGAGTGAGCCTGCTCGGATTCACCGGCAAGACGACCTACAGCGCCAGCGGCTACACGCTCAACCTCACCCACAACGGCACCGCCGTGACGGCCGCCGACATCAACGGCGTCGGCAGCTCGACCACCTTCAGCGCCAACACGATCACGGCGACCAACGCCACCGGCGCGGACGGCCTGCTGGTGGTCTACACCGGTAACACCTCGGTCAGCGGCGTCACGATCAACTTCACGGTCGGCGCCGCCGTGCAGATGTTCTTCGAGTTGGACAACGTCCTCAACACCACCACCGGCTCGATTCAGACGGAGGTCGAGGGCCTGACCGACCAGAACACCGACTCCCAGGAGCGCGTCACCGCGATGCTTGAGCGGCTCGACTACCAGCGCGAGCAGTTGACCGAGCGGTTCATCGTCATGGAGACGTCGCTGGCCACGATGAACCGGATCCTCGACAACATCAAACAGACGACCGCCGCCTGGAGCCGCCAGCAAAACTAAGCGCGACGCGTCGTCGCGGCGTCCCTCGCCTCGGCATCGACAATTCGAGACAAAGGCGCAAAAAAATGAACCCTTCGACCGCCTACCTTGCCCAACAACTCGCCGCCGCCTCGCCGGCCAAGCGGATTGCGATGCTCCATGACCGGGCGATCGGGGTCCTGCACCAGGCCGTCGCGGCGATCGAGCAGGGCGATATCCAGCGCCGCTGGACCGCCAACAACAAGGCCGGCGAGATCATCGAGACGCTGTGGCGCACCCTCGACACCGAGCGCGGCGGAGAGATCGCCGCCAATCTCGAGCGGCTTTACGGTTTCATGCTGCAGCACCTGACCGCCGTCGATATGCGCAACGATCCGAAACCAGCGCAGGACGTGATCCTGCTGCTCGAGCCGCTGCGCCAGTCGTGGTACGAGCTGGTCGGCCGCGAGGAGGCCGGCGGTCGGGCGCTCGAGGCGGCGGCGTCCGCGGACCGGCGGCCGCCCGGCGCCGAATCCGCCGACCCGCGCGCAAACAAGGTCGCGATGTCGGCTTGATCTAGCCCGACAAGCCGCGGTTTCGCCAAGCCGCCCGGGCACCGCCCGGGCGGTTTGTCGTTTCGGCCGGCCAGCGGGGATGACCCGCGCCGGCCCCGTCGTTCTTGCCGCCCGGTCGGCAAGAACCGCCGCCGCCAGGCGGAAAATTTTGCCTGAAATGCCGCCCGATCGCCCCGCGCCGGACCCGGCCGAGTCCGGCCGTGCCACGATTTTCCATTCTAATCCAGCGACTTAACCGACAGCCCCGGCAGTTGGTCCGGGCCTTGCGTTAGCAGGCCCAGGATCGCGAGACCGGCCGCGCCCCCATGGACGCCGGCCAAGCCCGGCGACGACGCAGGTCGCCCGGGTCGATGACCGACTACCCCGCCGGTCGGCCGGCACGAACGGCCAGCCGGCGCCAGAGAATGGAGGAGACGAGATTATGGCTCTCAACGCAATCTCCAACTACGCGGCCAACGTCGCGCACCGCAACTTGCAGGCGTCGGACGCGCAGGCCACATCGTCGCTCGCCAAGCTGTCCTCGGGCACGCGCGTGGTGTCGGCCAAGGACGACGCGGCTGCGCTGGCGATCGGTTCGCGCCTCAGATCGCAGGTGTCGACGCTGCGCCAGGCGAGCGTCAACGCCGGCCAGGGCGTGTCGATGCTGCAGATCGCCGACGGCGCCATGGCCAAGGTCAACGACGTGCTCATTCGCATGAAGACCCTGGCCGTGCAGGCCGGTTCGGGCCAGCTCTCCGGCACCGAGCGCGCCATGCTCAACACCGAGTACCAGCTCCTGCTCTCGGAAGTGACGCGCATCGCGGCGGCCACCGAGTTCAACGGCAACGAGCTCGTCAACGGCTCGCAGACCACGGCCGGGGCCGCCATCGGCACCAGCGGGTCCTTCGCTGCCGCCGATGGCGTCTCCATCATCACCGGCCACGGCCTGACCACGAGCGCCGCGGACAACTACACGCTGAACTACGACGCCACCGCGCACGCCTTCACCTTCTCGGGCGCCGGCATCACGCTCGCGGGCACCATCCCGTCGAGCGCCTACACCGGCACCGGCGCCGCGTCGGCGATGACCACCGGAGCCTCGGTCAAGCTGTCGAGCGCAGCCGCCTCGGCCGATCTGGTGATCGCGCTGAACACGGCGTTCCAGGCGGGTACGAACCAGACGGCGGTCACCAGCAACGGCCTGCGCTTCAGCGGCAGCAGCACGACCACCTTCAGCTTCAAGGTGGGCACCGGCACCGACGCCGTGAAGGACGTGATCGCCGTCAGCATCGACGGCATCAGCGCGGCCAACCTGGCGCTCACCGGCACCGACATCACCACGACAACGACCGCCGACACCGCCTCGACGCTGCTCACCACCGCGATCGACACGCTGAACACCTCGCGCTCGACCGTGGGTGCCTACCAGAACCGGCTCGAGTTCGCGCAGGCGAACATCGCCTCGGCGGTGGAAAACACCGAGGCCGCGCGCAGCAACCTCATGGACCTCGACATGGCCTCCGAGATGACCAACTTCACCTCGAAGCAGATCCTGGTCCAGGCCGGGCTGGCGATGCTCGCCCAGGCCAACCAGATGCCGCAGAACCTGATGCGGCTGTTCCAGTAAAGACCGCCGAGCCGGAAGGAGAAGCGCCATGAAGATCATCCATCGCCACCGCCTCGAGGACATGCTGGCCGCCAGCCCGAGCCATCTCGTCGTCATGCTCTATGACGAGGCCATCGGCGCCCTGGAGACCGCCGTCGCGGCGATCGCCGCCGGCGACATCGAGGCCCGCTGCAATGCCGTCACCGCGGCCACCGAAATCGTCGGCTACCTCTACATGCACCTCGATCTCGAGCAGGGCGGTGAGGTCGCGCAGAATCTCGGCACCATGTACGCCCACCTGATCGGACAGATGACTCGGGTGAACTTCTACAACGACGCCGAAACGGCACGCGAGGCGGTGCGGCTGCTCCAGCCGCTGCGCGACTCGTGGGACCAGCTCGACCGCACCATCGCCGAGGACGGCCTGACCGCGGCGGCCATCGACCCGGCCCTCGCGCGCGACGCCGCGGCGGCGTAGGCGACCTCGCGGAGTAAGTCCGCCGCCGAACCTCCCCTCTCGAGCCAGGAAGGCCCGCTAAAATGGCAGTACAGCCGATCGCTTTCGAACCGGCCCCGCGCGGCGGCGACGCCGCGCGGCCACGGTCCGCCGCGCCGACCGACCTGTTCGCCGTCCTGCTGCGCGGCCACGCGCAGGAGACGGACGCGCCGGCGACTCACGCGCCCGAGCGCAGCGCACCTCTGGCGGATCCCGAACCCCGGACGGAGGCCCCAACCGACGCGCCCACGCCGGAGCCGCCCACGGCCGACAGCGAACGCGACCTACCGGACGCCTCCGTCGCGGCCCTTGCGCCGTGGCTGCCGGGATTCAGCGTCCTGCCTGCGCCGGCGACCGCGGACGTGCCGTCCCTCGTTCCGCCCCTCGTTCCGGCCGCACCGCACGCCCAGGAGATCGCCGCGGCGCCGCCCCTTCCCGCTTCTGCCGCACCGCCCGCCCAGGCGATCGTCGGCACGCCGCCCCTGGCCGTGCCGGCCATCCCGGCCATCCCGGCCGTCCCAGCCGAGCCGGCCGCCCAGGCCGCGCAGGCGGTGCCGGCCGTGCCGGCCATCCCGGCCGTGCCGACGGCCGCAGACCCGCGGCCCGCGTCCACGCCGCCGGCAGACGCGCAAGCGGCGAATCCGGCGCTCGGCCTCGCCCTCGGCAATTCTCCGACCCGGTCGCCGGTCAAGGTCGTGCCCGCCGCGCGCGTCGACCGGCCCGCCGCCGACTCGCCCGCTTTCGGGCAACCGGCGGCGGCTGTTCCACCGGCCGTTCCGGCCGCTCCGGCTCAAATCGCCGGTCTGGCCGCGGCAGCGCCGGGCGCGCCGATCGCTCTGGCCGCGCAGCAGGTTGGTGAGGCCGCTCGCGCGGCCGCCCCCGGACGGACCAAGACCGCCGGCGAGCCGGCGGCACCGGGTGGCAATCCCATCGCGCGCGTGATGACCGGGGTGACGCCGGCCGCCGGGCAGCCGCCCGCACCGGGGTCCGCTTCGCCGACTGACATCCCGCCAGTGCCCGAGTTCGCGATCGTTGATCTTGCCGCCGCGGCCGTCGCCAAGGCGGATGCCGCTGGCCTCGGCGCGACCGTGCCGCCACCCCACGCACTCCCCGGCGCGGCCCCGACCGATCAATCGGCCGCCGCCGGCGCCCGCCCCGCCGTCGCCGCGCCGCCGTTGCCCGAGCAACTCACGGTGCATATCCAGAAGGCGATCCGCGAGGGCACCGACCGGATCAACATTCAGCTCCGGCCGGCCGAACTCGGCCGCATCGAGGTGCGGCTCGAATTCGCCCAGGACGGACGGCTGAGCGCCGCCGTGCTGGCCGATCGGGCCGAGACGCTGGACCTATTGCAGCGCGACTCCCGCGCGCTGGAGCGCGCGCTGCAGGATGCCGGTCTTAAGGCGGACAGCGGCAGCCTGACCTTCAACCTGCGCGGCGAGGGCCGCCAGGAGTTCGGCCAGGCGCTGGAGCGCCGCGCCGCCGACCCGCACGCCGCCGCAAGCGAAGCGCCCGCGCCCAATCTGCCCGAGTCCGCCGCGCTGGCGCCGTCGCGCCATATCGGCGCCATCGATATCCACGTCTAGGAGGATCCAGAAATGGCTATCAATGCCGTCACCGCGTCGTCGGTCGCCGCCCCGGCGCCCAGCCCGTTCGCGACGCTGACCGAGCGATTCGACAATTTCCTGCTGCTGCTGACCAAGCAGCTCCAGTACCAGGACCCGCTGTCGCCGCTCGACACCAACGAGTTCACGTCACAGCTCGTGCAGTTCACCGGCGTCGAGCAGGCGATCGCCACGAACAAGAAGCTCGACCAGATCATCGATCTGCAGTCGAGCGACCAGACGTCGGCGGCCGCCGCGTTGCTCGGGACCACGGTGGAAGCGAGCGGCGACAGTCTGTGGTTGGCCGACGGGCACAGCGAGGCGACCTACACGTTGTCGCGCAACGCCGCCGTCACGGCGATCACGATCCTCGACGCGCAGGGCAAGCCGGTGCGGGTCGAGCCCGGCGCGATAACGGTGGGCAAGCACGCCTTCGCGTGGGACGGCAAGGACAACGACGGAAACGCGCTGCCGAGCGGCGTTTACAGCATGCAGATCACCGCCGTCGACGGCGACGGCAAGACCGTCGAGGTCGTCGCCGGCACGGTCGGCCGCGTCACCGGGGTGCGCATCCGAGACGGCGAAACGTTCCTCGGCATCGGCGATCTCGAGGTGCCGCTCGGCGACGTCACGTCCATCCGAGAGGCGCAAGGCGCCACGACCTAGGGCGGCCGCAAGCCGCCGGACAGCAGCGAACGGCACGGGCCCGCGAGGGCCCCGCCAACAAGAAGGAGCTTAAGATGAGTATCTACGGCGCAATGTTCTCCGGCGTCTCCGGCCTCGCGGCGCAGAGCCAGGCCCTGGGCATGATTGCCGACAACATTTCAAACCTGAACACCGTCGGTTACAAGAGCACGGTCGCGCGCTTCCAAACGCTGGTCACCGAGGCGTCGAGCACGACGACCTACTCGCCGGGCGGCGTCCGCTCGACGCCCTACCAGAAGATCGACCGCCAGGGACTGCTGCAGGGCTCGACCTCGCCGACCGACATCGCGCTGGTCGGCAACGGCTTCTTCGTTGTCAACGAAGACTCGGTGCCGGGCATCGGCGACGACTACCTGTTCACGCGCGCCGGCAACTTCACCCCGAACGAGAACGGCGACCTGGTGTCGTCGGCCGGGTACTACCTCCAGGGCTGGCGCCTCGACAGCACCGGCGCCCTGCCGGCCAACACCACGACCCTGAACAGCCTCGAGACCGTCAACATCTCCAACCTGACCGGCGCCGCGCGGTCAACCGCGGCGATCCAGATCGCCTCGAACCTGCCGGGTCAGACGGCGGCCGGCGACGAACACACCATTACCGTCCAGGTTTATGACAAGCAAGGCAACACCCAGAACCTCACGCTCACCTGGGTGAAGACCTCGGCGAACAATTGGGCCCTGGTCGGGGACTTTCCCGCGACCGGCCAGTTCGCCTCCGACGACACCGGCGCCGCCTCCCTGTCGGGCAACCCGACCAGCTATTTCCCGCTGGCGACCCTGACCGCCACGACGAGCATGACGCTGCTTAGCGCGGCCGGCAACATCACCGGCGCCGTCGGCGCTTTCACCGTCCCCGCCCCCGCCGGCGCCCCGCCATCGACCGACACTATCACCGTGACCATCGGCGCCGACGCCTTTACCGGGATCGTGCCGACAGTCGCCGGCAACGACTTGACCGGCGCCAGCACGATCGTCTTCAACGGCGCCGGCGGCCGCACCTTCACCTTGGACCTGCAGGGGGCGACGACCTACGATCTCGACGTCGTCGGCGAACGCACCACGCTGCAAAATAACCTCAACGCGGCCTTCGCCGGCGTGACCTTCGACAACGGGGTGGTCGCGGGCGTGCAGCTCGGAACCGCCGTCTTCAACGCTAACGGCACGCTAGGCAGCCTCCTCGCCACCGCGCCCTACGCCACGGTCAACGCCGCCAGCGAGTTCGAGTTCTACGTCGACTACGACGGTAACGTCTTGACCACGTCGACACAGGATCGCCAGCTTATCAGCCTTGACGTCGGCACGCCGGGCTTCGGCGACGGCCTCACGCAGTATTCGGGGTCGTTCTTCACCTCGGTGATCCAGCAGGACGGCCTGAGCTTCGGCTCCTTCACCGGCGTCACCATCGACGAAGCCGGCATCGTCACCGCCCTGTTCGACAACGGTCAGCAGCGCGATATCTACAAGCTGCCGGTCGCCACCTTCCGCAACGCCAACGGTCTCAAGACGCAGATCGGCAACGCCTACCTGCAGACCAACCACTCGGGCAACGTGCTGTTGCTCGAGGCGAACGCCGGCGGTGCCGGCAAGATCGCGCCCAACTCGCTCGAATCCTCGACCGTCGACCTGGCCGAGGAATTCACCAGCATGATCATCACCCAGCGCGCCTATTCGGCGAGTGCGAAGGTCATCACCACCGCCGACGACATGCTCGAAGAGCTGATCCGCATCCGGCGTTAACGCTTAGCCCATGAGCCCGGCCCCCGTTCCGCCCGGAACGGGGGCCGCGCGAAAAATCGCCGCCCGGCCGGCGTTAACCCTGCGACTTAGGGCTTTGTTAAAGCAGACAATATAGCCTCAGGGTGAGGCAAGTTGCGCTGCCGCATCAGGCATTGATGACGGAGAATAAGGCATGACGTCCGTGTATCCAGGTAGGTCGACCGCCGTGATCGGACCCGATGGCATGCCGATCACACTCAAGGATCTGCCGCCGCCCGGCACCAAACGGTGGGTGATCCGGCGCAAGGCGGAGGTCGTGGCCGGGGTGCGCGCCGGCCTCATCACGCTTGAGGAGGCCTGCGAGCGCTACACCCTGTCGGTGGAAGAGTTCCTGTGCTGGCAAAAGCTGATCGACCGGCA
Organism: Dongiaceae bacterium; assembly: GCA_040881945.1. Classification (GTDB taxonomy): domain Bacteria; phylum Pseudomonadota; class Alphaproteobacteria; order Dongiales; family Dongiaceae; genus JBBECF01. Next base: position 53,037 of record JBBECF010000163.1, read on the forward strand.
CGGCCTGCGCGGCCTGCGGGTCACGCGTCTGCAGGATTACCGCGGCGCCGACCGGGCGCCGGAGGCCGTGCGCCAGAACTGAGTCCGGGGCGGCGTTCGCGCCCCGGTCGCCCTGCGCGCCCTTGGAGCGCCGAGTCGGCCGCCCCCGGGGGGCCCAGCGCCGCGCGCTAGGCAATTCTTGCCGCCGATTAACGGCTTTTTCACCGCGGTCCCATAGTCTCGGAAACGCCGCCGAGAGGTCGTCGCCCGCGGCAGGCGAGATCCCGAAATAAGCCGGTGCGGTGAACGCCTTGCTCCAAACATTGCGCAACCTCGGCCCGGCGCGGATGGTCACATTGGGCGGCGTTGCCGTCGCCCTGATCGTCTTCTTCCTATATGTGACCTCGCGCCTGGCCGGTCCCGACATGGCGCTGCTCTACGCCGATCTCGAAGCCGCCGACGCCAGCAAGATCGTCCAGCGCCTCGAGGCGAGCGGCACGCCGTACGAGCTGGGCAGCGACGGCGGTCGGATCATGGTGCCGCGCGACCAGGTCCTGCGGCTGCGCATGGCCATGGCCGGCGAGGGTCTGCCGAGCGGCGGCTCGGTCGGCTACGAGATCTTCGACCGCACCGAAGCCTTCGGCACGACCAGCTTCGTGCAGCAGGTGAACCATCTGCGCGCCCTCGAGGGCGAGCTGGCGCGCACGATCGGCACGATCGCGCAGATCCGCTCGGCGCGCGTGCATTTGGTCATTCCCGAGCGCGAGCTGTTCTCGCGCGACCGTCCGGAGCCAAGCGCGTCGATCATCCTGATCGTCGGCGGCCCGGGAAGCATCGAAAAGTCCCAGGTCCTCGCGATCCAGCACCTCGTCGCCTCCGCCGTGCCGGGCCTGAAGCCTTCGTCCGTATCGATCATCGACAACCAGGGCACGCTGCTCGCGCGCGGCCCCGACGACGGCGACCAGTCGAGCGGGGCCGGCGCCGAGGAAATGCGCCTCGCATACGAAACCCGCATGACCCGCGCCATCGAGGATCTGCTGCAGCGGTCGCTCGGCTACGGCAAGGCGCGCGCCGAAGTCTCGGTCGAGATGGATTTCGATCGCGTGACGACCAATTCCGAAACCTTCGATCCCGACGGCCAGGTGATCCGGTCGACCCAGACCGTCGATGAGCAGGCCGATTCCACCGACGGCGCCGCCGGCAACGCCGTCACGGTCGGCACCAATCTGCCCGATCCGAACCTGACCGCGCCGGGTGCCACGCAGAGCGCGACCAAGTCGGCCCGCACCGAGGAAACCGTCAATTACGAGGTCTCGAAAACGGTCGAGACCCACGTCCGCGAGGCCGGCTCGATCCGCCGGGTGTCGGTCGCCGTTCTGGTCGACGGCACTTACGAAGCCGCCGCCGACGGCACGACCACCTATCAGCCGCGCAGCGCCGAGGATCTGGCCCAAATCGACAAGCTGATTCGCTCCGCCATCGGCTACAACGCCGAGCGCGGCGACACACTCGAGGTCGTCAATATGCGCTTCGCCGAATTCGCCGAGGCCACCGCCGACGAGGGCGGCCTGCTGCTCGGCCTCGGCCAGAGCGACCTGATGCGCGTGGCCGAGGTTCTCGTGCTCGGCATCGTTGCCGCCTTGGTCCTGCTGCTCGTCGTCCGGCCCCTGCTCGGCCGCCTGCTCGACGCCGTGCCCGCGGCGCGGACCGGCGGCCAGTCGTTGCTCACCGACCAGTCCGGGTCGACGCCGGCCCTGACCGGGCCGCCGCCGTTGCCCGGCGCCGCGGCGGCGGCCCTGGCACAGGCCGAAAGCACCGCCAGCGAGATCGATCAGATGATCGACATCAACCAGGTCGAGGGCCGGGTGCGGGCGTCCTCGCTGAAGAAAATCGGCGAAATCGTCGAACGGCATCCCGAGGAAGCCGTGAACATCATGCGTGCCTGGATGTTCCAGGAAACCTAGGCGATATGGCACACGGCACTGCCACGACACCCGGCGCGACGTTAAGCAAGGGCTACGCACTTGCGTGAGGAATTTCGCACCCTGAACGGCCCCGAGAAGGCGGCTCTCCTGATCCTGTCGGTCGGCGAAGAAAACGCAGCCAAGTTGTTTTCGCTGATGGACGACGACGAGATCAAGGAGATCTCCCAGACCATGGCCAACCTTGGCACGGTCAGCGCCTCGCTGGTCGAGCGGCTGTTCGTCGACTTCGCCGACCAGATCTCTTCCACCGGCTCCCTGGTCGGCAGCTACGAGAGCACCGAGCGGCTGCTCGCGAAAGCACTCGATAAGAGTCGCGTCGACAACATCATGGACGAGATCCGCGGACCCGCGGGTCGCACCATGTGGGACAAGCTCGGCAACGTCAACGAGGCGGTGCTCGCCAATTATCTGAAGAACGAGTACCCGCAGACCGTCGCCGTTGTCATGTCGAAGATCCGGGCGGACCACGCAGCGCGCGTCCTCGGCCAGCTTCCCGAGGCGTTCGCCATGGAGGTGGTCATGCGCATGCTGCGCATGGAGGCGGTGCAGAAGGAGGTGCTCGACGACGTCGAACGGACCTTGCGCACCGAATTCATGAGCAACCTCGCCCGCACCAACCGACGCGACGCGCACGAAATGATGGCCGAGATATTCAACAACCTCGACCGCAATACCGAGGCGCGCTTCATTGCCGCCCTCGAGGAGCGCAACCGCGACGCGGCCGAGCGAATCAAGGCCCTGATGTTCACCTTCGAGGATCTCGCGAAGCTCGATCCAGGCGCCGCGCAAACGCTGCTGCGGTCCTACGAAAAGGCGAAGCTGCCGCTCGCCCTCAAGGGCGCCTCGGAAGCGCTGCGCGACTTGTTCTTCGCCAACATGTCCGAACGCGCCGGCAAGATGCTGCGCGAAGACATGGCGGCGATGGGACCGGTGCGGCTGCGCGACGTCGACGAGGCGCAGATGGCGATGGTCAACCTTGCCAAGGAGCTCGCCGCGCGCGGCGAGATCGTGATCTCCGACAAGAAGGGCGACGACGAGCTCGTCTATTAGCCGCCGAATGACAATGCAAGCGCCCAAAAAATATCTGTTCGACAGCTCCTTCGACGACGAGGCCAACGTCGCCAAGGCGGCGGTGACGCCCGCCGAGGCAGCGCGCATTCACTATAGCGCGGCGGACCTTGCCGCCGCCCGCGACGAGGGCTTCGCGGCCGGCGCCGCCGCCGGCGCAGCCGAGGCGCGGGCGGCGATCGAGCAGGCGACCGCCGACGGCCTGGCGACCATCGCGGCGCGGCTCAAGGTGCTGCACGACCTGCACGACGAGGCCGCCGAGCGCGGCGTGCGCGGCGCCGTCGGGACCGCGATCGCGATCGTCCGCAAGCTGCACCCGGAGCTGGCGCGACGCCACGGGCTGGTCGAAATCGAAGCGCTGCTGTCGCGCACGCTCGAAACGCTGCGCGACGAGCCGCGGCTGGTCGTGCGCGTGGCCGACGGCCTGCTCGACCCGCTCCGCGATCGACTCGACGACATGACGCGGGCGACCGGGTTCGAGGGACGTCTGGTGCTGCTCGCCGACGCGGCGATCGCGTTTGGCGACTGCCGGATCGAATGGGCCGACGGTGGCGTCGAGCGCGACGCCGCCAGCCTGTGGCGCGACATCGAAACCGCCTGGCAGCGCGGTCTGGGCGGCGCGGACGACGGCCGCGCGACCGAGGATATCGCCGCCGAGGCACCGGCCGCCGCGGCCAATTCATGCGCGTCCGACGACGCGGCAAACAGCGACCCGAAGGAGTGACGTGATGACGGACAAGGACAACCTGGAACTGGCCGAGCTCAAGTCCGAGGAGGCCGCACCCGATCCGCAGCCGCAGGGGCCCGCCGCCGAGGCGCCGCGGACACCGTCCAACGCCAAGGAGCTCGAGGCGGTGTACGACATCCCGGTCCAGGTCTCGGCCGTGCTCGGCACCGCAACCATGCAGGTCAGCCAACTGCTGAAGCTCGGTCGCGGCGCGGTCGTGGAGCTCGATCGCAGGGTAGGTGAAGCCATCGACGTTTACGTCAACAACCGCCTGGTGGCGCGCGGCGAGGTCGTGGTGGTCGACGACCGACTCGGCGTCACGATGACCGAGATCATCAAGATGGACCGCTCCTAAGTGCCGGGCGACCGGACCGGCGAGAACGGACCCCGATGACGGACCTCAGCAGCAGCCAGGCGCGACGCGACCGCGCGGACGATCCGCCGGCGCCGCAGCGCCCGCGGCCGGCCGCGTCGGGTTCGCTCGAGATGGCCACGTTGGTCGGCTTGGTCGGCGCGTTTGCCATGATCGCCACGGCCGTGGCCCTGGGTGGATCGCCGGGGTCGTTCCTCGACCTGCCGTCCGTGCTGATCGTCGGCGGCGGCACCCTGGCGGTGACCACGATTTCGTTCTCGCTGCCGGAGGTGGCGCGCGCCCTGCGGGCAACCACGGAGGTGCTCGTCCACAAGTCGCGCGATGCCGGGGTGTCGGCCCGCAACGCGCTGGGGCTGGCCGACAGGGCCCGCCAGATCGGCGTCCTCGGGCTGCAGGCCGAGCTGCCGCAACTGCGCGACGATCCGTTCCTGCACCGCGCGATCGCGATGGTGATCGACGGCGCGCCGATCGATGAGATCGAGCGGACCATGACCGCCGATCTCGAGGCCACGGCCGCCCGCCGCGTCGCCTGCGCCGACGTACTGCGGCGGGCCGCCGAAGTGGCGCCCGCCATGGGCCTGATCGGCACGCTGGTCGGCCTCGTGCAGATGCTCGGCAATCTCGACAACCCCGAGACCATCGGCCCGAGCATGGCGGTGGCCCTGCTCACCACCTTCTACGGCGCGCTGCTCGCCAACATGGTGTTCATGCCGCTGGCGGCGAAGCTGCAGCGCATCGCCGACCTCGAGACCCTGATCAACCGCATCTCCGTATTCAGCGCCGTCTCGATCGGGCGGCAGGAGAACCCGCGGCGGTTGGAATCGTTGCTCAACAGCGTCCTGCCGCCGGGCCGGCGCGTACGGTACTTCGACTAGGCCCAAGGCCGGTCGGGAAGGAATCGGGAGAAGACCCAATGCGACTCCTCATCGTCGGCTCGCTCGACGGGCACATCGTCACCGCCGGCAAGATCGCGCTCGGGCGCGGCGCCAAGGTGGCGCATGTCGACGACATCGACAGTGCGTTGGCCGCCCTGCGCGCCGGCCAGGGCGCCGATCTGCTGCTGTTCGACGTGAAGCTCGATGTCGGTCGGATGGTCGCGCAATTGCGCCTGGAGCGGTTCAACCTCCCGGTCGTCGCCTGCGGCGTCGGCACCAACGCGGAAATCGCCGTGCGCGCCATCAAGTCCGGCGCCAAGGAGTACATCCCGCTGCCGCCGGATCCCGAGCTGATCGCGGCCGTGCTCGCCGCCGTCGCCGAGGAGAGCGCGTCGCTGATCCACCGCGACCCGGCGATGCACGACGTGGTCCGCCTGGCCGACCAGGTGGCGCCGTCCGATGCCAGCATCCTCATCACCGGCGAATCTGGTACCGGCAAGGAGGTCATGGCCCGCTATCTGCACAACCACAGCAAGCGCGCGCGCAAGGCCTTTGTGTCCGTCAACTGCGCCGCCATCCCCGAGACCCTGCTGGAATCGGAATTGTTCGGCCACGAGAAGGGCGCCTTCACCGGCGCCGTGGCGCGCCGCATCGGCAAGTTCGAGGAGGCCGGCGGCGGCACCCTGCTGCTCGACGAGATCAGCGAGATGCAGCCGCGCCTCCAGGCGAAGCTGCTGCGCGCCGTCCAGGAACGCGAGATCGACCGGGTCGGCGGCACACAGCCGGTGAAGGTCGACATCCGTCTGATCGCCACCTCCAACCGCGACCTCGAAGACGAGGTCAGCCGCGGCAATTTCCGCGAGGACCTGTTCTACCGCCTCAACGTCGTCACCTTGCATCTCCCGCCATTGCGCGACCGCCCCAACGACATCGCGATCCTGGCCGAGCATTTCGTCAACAAGTACGCGGAGGCGAACGGCGTGCCCGTCCCCGGCCTGTCGCCGGCCGCCCACGCGATGCTGCGGAGCCACCAGTGGCGCGGCAACGTGCGCGAGCTGGAGAACACGATGCATCGTGCCGTGCTGCTGGTCCAGGGTCCGACGCTGGAGCCCGAGGCGATCCTGCTGACCGGCGGCCGCGGCTTTCCGGTCGCCGCCGCCGGCGGCCCGGGCGTCGCCGAGCCGCCCTCGGTCAGTCCCACGGCGCCGCTGGTCGGCCGCACCGTCGCGGCGGTCGAGCGCGACCTCATCATCGACACGCTGAGCCACTGTTTCGGCAACCGGACGCACGCGGCGACCGTCCTCGGCATCTCGATCCGCACCCTGCGCAACAAGCTGAAGCAGTACAGCGAGGCCGGCCTCGCCGTGCCGCGGCGCGGCGAAGCCGATCGGGCGGCCGTCTAGCGGGTCGGGGTGAGGACGCCGGTCATGGCGGACGCCGCGCTGCAAGCCGCTGCTGCCACGGGCACGAGCCCGGCGGCGCTGTTCGCGCGCCTGAGTGTCGTGCTGCGGCGCGGCGAGATCGCGCTCGCGCTCGGCGTGATCTGCATCTTGGCGGTGTTGATCCTGCCGATGCCGCCCTGGCTGCTCGACATCAGCCTGGCGCTGTCCATCACGGTATCTGTCCTGGTGCTGATGACCGCGCTGTTCATCGAGCGACCGCTCGATTTCAGCACCTTCCCGACGGTGTTGCTCATCACCACGATGCTGCGGTTGTCGCTGAACCTGGCCTCGACCCGGCTGATCCTGGCGAACGGCCACGAGGGCACCGCCGCCGCCGGCCACGTCATCGAGGCCTTCGGCGGCTTCGTCATGAGCGGCAACTTCGTGATCGGCCTGATCGTCTTCGGCATCCTGGTGCTGGTGAATTTCGTCGTCATCACCAAGGGCTCGGGGCGCATCGCCGAGGTGTCCGCCCGGTTCAGCCTCGACGCCATGCCCGGCAAGCAGATGGCGATCGACGCCGACCTGTCCGCCGGGTTGATCGATGAGTCCGAGGCGCGCGCGCGACGCAAGGCGCTGGAGGACGAGAGCACCTTCTTCGGCGCCATGGACGGCGCCGCGAAGTTCGTCCGCGGCGATGCCATCGCCGGCCTGGTCATCACCCTGATCAATATCGTCGGCGGCATCATCATCGGAGTCGCCCAGCAGGGCATGACGCTGGCCGACGCCTCGCATACCTATACGATGCTGACGGTGGGCGACGGCCTGGTCACGCAGGTGCCGGCCCTGATCGTCTCCGTCGCCGCCGGCTTGCTGGTGTCCAAGGCCGGCGTCACCGGGTCGGCCGACAAGGCGCTGTTCGCCCAGCTCAGCAGCTATCCCAGCGCGCTCGGCCTCAGCGCCTTCCTGATGGGGGCGCTGGCGCTGCTGCCGGGAATTCCGATGCTGCCGTTCCTCGCGCTTGCCGGCATCACCGGCACGGGCGCCTGGCTGGTCAGCACCAGCCAGATCAAGGTGCGGCGCCAAGCCGCCGCCAAGGCCGACAACGCGGCAAGAACGCCCGTACTGGAAGAGCCGATCGCGACGGCCTTGCAGATCGACAACGTGCGGCTGGAGCTCGGCTACGGCCTGCTGTCGCTCATCAACAACGAGCGCGGCCAGCGGCTGACCGACCAGATCAAGTCGCTGCGCCGCCAGATCGCCGCCGAGCTCGGCTTCGTGCTGCCGGCCGTCCGCATCCAGGACAACCTGCAACTGCCGGCGAACGCCTATGCCGTGCGCATCAAGGAAATCGAGGCGGGGCGCGGCGAGTTGCGACCCAGCTCGATCCTGGTCATGGACCCGCGCGGCGAAAAGATCAGCCTGGCGGGCGAGGAGACGACCGAGCCGACCTTCGGCCTGCCGGCGATGTGGGTCGATCCGAACTCCCGCGAGGAGGCGCTGTTCCGCGGCTATACCGTGGTCGATCCGGCGACCGTCATCACCACGCATCTGACCGAGATCGTCAAGGACAACATGGCCGAGCTGCTGTCCCACGCCGAGACCCAGAAGCTGCTCGACGAACTGGGCAAGGAGCACCAGAAGTTCGTCGCCGACGCGATCCCGAGTCAGATTTCCATCGGCGCGGTGCAGCGCGTGCTGCAGAATCTGCTCGGCGAGCGGGTGTCGATCCGCGACCTGCCCGGCATCCTCGAAGGCATCGTCGAGGCGTGCGGCTACACGCGCAACATCACCGCGATCACCGAGCACGTGCGCGCACGCCTGGCGCGCCAGATCAGCGACGCCGCGGCCGACGCCGCCGGCGTGGTCCCGCTCGTGACCTTGTCACCGGAGTGGGAGCAGTCCTTCGCCGAGGCGCTCAGCGGCGACGGCGACGACCGCCGGCTGGCGATGGCGCCGACCCGCCTGCAGCAGTTCATCGCGGCCGTGCGTCAGACCTTCGAGCGTCACGCCATGATGGGCGAGACGCCGGTGCTGTTGACCAGCCCCGGCATTCGACCCTACGTCCGCTCGATCGTCGAACGTTTCCGCGCCGTCACCACGGTGATGTCGCAGAACGAGATCCATCCGCGGGCGAAGATCAAGACGCTCGGTCAGATCTAGGCGGGCCGTCCTCATGCGCCTCCGCACCTTCACCGCCCCGACCATCGCCGACGCCATGCAGCGCGTGCGCGACGAGCTCGGGCTGGACGCGGTCATCCTGTCGACGCAGCGTCTCGGCCGCGGCGGCGGCGTCAAGGTGACCGCCGGGATCGAGACCGTCGAGTCCTCGTCCGCCGGGTTGAAGCAAGGCGCCCAGGCGGCGATCGAGGCCATCGACGCGGTCGGCGCCGCCCTGGAGTTTCACGGACTGCCGCTGCCGATCGCCGACCGCCTGCTGGCGGCCGCCGCCGACCTGCCGGCCGACGACGCGGCGCTCGCGCTCGCCGGCGCCCTCGACGCCCGCTTCGGGTTCGCGCCCATCGTCGGCGGTCCCGGCTTCGCCGACCCTGGCTACGCCGGAGGCTCCGCCGAGGCGAGGGCGAGCGGCGCGCCGCGGCCGGTCATGCTGGTCGGCACCCCGGGGGCCGGCAAGACCGCGAGCGTCGCCAAGCTGGCGACCCGGGCACGCCTGGCCGGACGTCTGGTCACCGCCGTCACCTGCGATACCTTGCGCGCCGGAGCGGTCGAGCAGCTTGCCACGTACACACGCCTGCTGCAGATCCCGGCCTTCCGCGCCAAGGACGCGGCGACGCTCGTGCGCGCCCTCGGCACCGCCCCCGCCGGCGCCCTGCTGCTCATCGACACGGTCGGCAGCAACCCGCTCGACCCGCGCGACATGCGCGCGCTGGCGGAGCTGATCGACGCGGCGCGGCCGGAGCTGGCGCTGGTGCTCGCCGCCGGCGGCGACGTTGCGGAGTCGGCGGAATGCGCCGCCGCCTTCGCCGAGCTCGGTGCCACCCGGCTGATCGCCACGCGCATCGACGCCGCGCGCCGGCTCGGCGGTGTCCTCGCCGCTGCCGATGTCGGCCGCCTGAGCTTCGCCGAGTTCGGCGTTTCGCCGCAGATCGGCGACGGACTGCTGCCGGTCAATCCGGTGTCGCTCGCCCGGCTGTTGCTGCCGGAAACCGAGGTCGCCGACGCTACGCAACAAGCGACGGGGACCTCGCGATGACGGACGCACCGCACGCCTCGGTCCTGCCGCGCGCCCGTCCCGCGATCGCCAACATGATCGCGGTGGCTTCGGGCAAGGGCGGCGTCGGCAAGACCTGGCTGGCCATCACGCTCGCCCAGGCGCTGGCCGGGGCGGGCCGCCGGGTACTGTTGTTCGACGGCGATCTCGGCCTGGCCAATGTCGACATCCAGCTCGGGTTGGCGCCGAAGCTCGATCTCGGCACGGTGATCGAGCGCGGCCTGCCGCTGGACCGGGCTATCGCGCCGGCCCCGGGCGGGTTCGATGTCGTCGCCGGGCGCTCCGGCTCCGGCAGCTTGGCGACGGTTGGCGGCCCCCGGTTGCGCGCGCTGGCCGATGACTTGGCGGCCGTCGCGCCGCGCTACGATCACACGATCGTCGATCTCGGCGCCGGGATCGAGCGCACCGTGCGTCAGCTTGCCGCCTGGTGCGCCATGTGCCTGGTGGTCACGACCGACGAGCCGACGGCGCTGACCGATGCCTATGCCTATATCAAGCTGGCGGCCGCCGACGACCGGCGCCGCGACCTGCGCGTCGTCGTCAACATGGCGAGCTCGCCGGCCGAGGGCGAGCGCACCTACGGTACCCTGCTCAAGGCCTGCAAGTCGTTCCTCAAGCTGGCGCCGCCGCTGGCCGGCATCGTCCGTCGCGATGCCCGGGTCAAGGACAGCATCCGCGCGCAGACGCCGACGCTGACGCGCTACCCGACCACGGCCGCCGCCATCGACGTCGAGGCCATCGCGCGCCGGCTGATCGCCGGGAAATGACCACGATCCTGCCGCCGTCGAGCCTGCCGCCGGCCGCGCTTCCGCCGACGAGCCAGACCGCGGTGCTGGCCACCGTCCCCGATCCGCCCGCCGCCGTCGCCGGCGTCCCGGTCGGCACGATCATCACCGGCACCGTCATCGGGCGCGACGCCCGCGGCCTGGTCGCGATCCGGACCGACAACGGCACCCTCGCCCTGGCCACCCATGCGAACCTGCCGACCGGCAGCACGGTCGCGCTCGAGGTTCGCGTCGCCGGCGCCCGCATGCAACTCATCGTTCTGTCGGTCAACCCGCCGCCGGGGCCCGGGCGCGCCGCCGCGCCGGGCGCCGGGGCCCCGCCGGCGCCCGGCGGCGCATCCGCGCCGCTTTCGGCCCCGGCCGGCAACGCCTCCCCGGCTCCGGCCGTGTTGTCCGTCGGCGTGCTGGTCACGGCCGTCGTGACGCAGCCGGCGCCCCCGAAACCTGGCGCCGCGCGGCGGCGTGACGGCACGGCGACCGACCGGCCATCGGCCGGACCGCGGCTCCCCGGACAGGCCGCGGACCCCGGCCGGCCGGCGTCCGGCAGGCCGCCAACCGGGTCCGCCGCGCCGCCTCCGGCGGGACCGACGCCGGCCCTGCCCGGCCAACCATCGCCGGGTGCGGGGCCGTCGGGCGCGGCGCCATCCCCGGAAACGGCGCCGCCGGACCTGCCGGCCTCGGCCAGGACCCCCGCGACCGCGCCGCCGGCGCCGCCGCCCGGCAGTGGCATCGTGCTGCGCGTGCTTGCGCTGCTGCCTCCCGGGAGTGTCGGCGCGCCCGCCGCTCCGGCGCCGCCGGCCTTCGCGGGCACCGTCGTGTCGCTGACCGCTGCGGGCCAGCCGATCGTGGCCAGCCCCCTGGGCACGCTGGTTCTTTTCGCGCGGACCGACCTGCCGGTGGGCAGCGCGATCGTCCTGGAGGCCGCCGCCTCGCCGCCGGCCACCGGAGCCACTCCGGAATCCCTGGCGAGCGCCGCCACGACCGCCACGCCGCAGCGCAGCCTGCTCGCGTTGTCGCGCGGCTGGCCGACCCTGACCGAAGCGGCCGAGGTCCTGGAACGGGCCGGTCCCGAGGCCAGGGCGGAGCTCGCCCGTCAACTGCCGCAGGCCGGGCCGCGTCTTGCCGCCGGGCTGGTGTCGCTGCTTGCCGCCCTCGCCGCCGGCGACGTCGACCGCTGGCTGGCGCCGGCCCTGCGCCAGGCGCTGGAGCGGGCCGGCCGGGCCGACCTCGCCAACCGGCTGCGCGGCGAGTTCCATCAGGCCGCGCGCCTGGCCGCCGAACCGATCGGCGGCGATTGGCGCGTGGCCTACCTGCCGCTGCATGACGGCGCGGAGTTACGCCAGATCAATCTTTATCTTCGCGGGCGCCGCCGGCCGAGCGGCGCCGACGCCGAGTCCGATTCGCCGACCCGTTTCATCCTCGAGGTGGAGCTGAGTCGGCTCGGCCCGCTGCAGCTCGATGGGCTGGTCAACCGCCACCGCTTCGATTTGATGCTGCGCAGCCGCGCGCCGCTGTCCGCGTCGATGCGCCGCGACATCGAAGCGATCTTCGACGAGGCGCGGGCGGTCTGCGGCTTCGCCGGCGCCGTTGCCTTCCAGGCGGCGGCGACGTTCCCGGTGATGCCGCTCGAAGAAGCGGCCGGCAAGAGCGCCGGCGTCGTGGTCTGAAAGGCGCCCTGGCGCGGCGCCGGCGGCCGCTGTCGGCCGTCAGCCGCGGCGGCGGAATATCGCGAGGCCGATCTCGTCGTTCGCCATCCGCTCGCCACGATCCCGCTCCGCCTGTGCCCGCGCGCGGCGCTGGCTCAGCGTCTGCTCATGCTTCTTCAGCTCCTGGAAGGCCTCGGTAACCTCGGCCTGCGCCTTGACGATCTCGGCCTCGAGATCGGCGATCGACTGGATGAGCTTTGCCCGCCGGGCGCGGACCTGGGCGGCATAGGCGTCATAGGCGCGCCGCATCTCGAGCGACGCCGCGCCCGCCTGGGCCTCGCGCGCGAGGTCTTCGGCGAGTCGCGCCACGTCGGTGCGCAGGCGGGCCGCCAGGTTTTCGAGGTCGCGCGCCTTGCGCCGCCTCTCCTCCAGCGTCCAGCCGTGCAGGCGGATCAGTTGTTCGAGTGCGCTGCTCACTATTGCGTCCCTCCGTGGTCCACCATGACGATCTCGGCGAGTCGGGCGTAGCCGGTGGCAAGGTCAGTGCGTTCCATCCGATCCTGGGCGAGGAAGGCCTCGAGCGCCGGATAATGCGCGATCGCCTCGTCGATGATCGGGTCGCTGCCACGGCGATAGGCGCCGAGACGGATCAGCTCGGCCATGTCCTCGTAGGCGGCGAGCAGGCCGCGCGCCCGGCGCACGAGCGCGTTTTCCGCGTCGCTGTTGCAGCCGGGCAATGTCCGCGACACGCTGCGCAGCACGTTGACCGCGGGATAGCGCCCGCGCTCTGCGATGGCCCGGTCGAGAACGATGTGGCCGTCGATGATTCCGCGCACCGCGTCGGCGATCGGCTCGTTGTGGTCGTCGCCTTCGACCAGCACCGTGAACAGGCCGGTGATGGTGCCGCGGTCGCGCCCGGGCCCGGCCCGTTCGAGCAGCTTCGGCAGCTCGGCGAAGACGGACGGCGTGTAGCCCTTGCTCGCCGGCGGCTCGCCGGCCGACAGGCCGATCTCGCGCAGCGCCATGGCAAAGCGGGTAACGCTGTCCATCAGACACAGCACATCCTCGCCCTCGTCGCGGAAGAATTCGGCGAGAGCGAGCGTCAGGAACGCCGCCTGGCGGCGCATCAGCGGCGACTCGTCGGACGTGGCGACGACTACGACACTTCGCGCCAGCCCCTCGGCGCCGAGGTCGTCGGCGACGAACTCCTGGACCTCGCGGCCGCGTTCGCCGATCAGGCCGATGACGTTGACGTCCGAGGCGGTGTAGCGCGCCAGCATCGACAGCAGCACCGACTTGCCGACTCCGGAGCCCGAGAAGATGCCCATGCGCTGGCCGCGACAGCAGGTCAGGAAGGTGTTGATGGCGCGCACGCCGAGGTCGATCTTGCCGCCGACCCTCTGGCGCTCGTGCGCTGGCGGCGGCGCGCAGCGCAGCGGCCGACCGATGGTCCCCACCGGCAGCGCGCCCTTGCCGTCGATCGGCTCGCCGAAACCGTTCACGACGCGGCCGAGCCAGGCGCGGCTTGGCCACACCGCAGGCTCCTCGCTGGTCGGCACGGCCTTGCAGCCGAGCCCGACTCCATCGAGCGTCCCGAAGGCCATGGCCAGCGCCCGGCCGCCGCGAAACCCGACGACCTCGCAGGGGATGCGCCGCCCGGCGCGGTCGATCAGCTCGCAGCGGGCGCCGACCGACAGGCTGCGCTCGAGCCCGGCGACCTCGACGAGCATGCCGAGCACGGCCGCGACGCGGCCATAGGGCCGGGCCGCCGGGATGCGGTCGAGATCATTGAGGAAGCCGTCGAGCGGCCGGGCTGGCGCGGACATCGTTCTGATGATGAAAACCCAGGACAATCAAATAGTTGACGAGATAATGACAGGCCGGCTTTAAGCATCGGTAAATGCCGCGCCGCAAGGCCGATCCGCGAAAAAACCCCCTGGCGGTAAAGGTTTGTTAACCGCCTTTGCGGAGAATGGTTAATCGGTTAGTGTAACCGCCACTTCGGAAGTCAGGGGTTGCCGATGCGTGTACTACTTGTGGAAGACGATTCCAGCACGGCTCAGAGCATCGTAATGATGCTTAAGTCCGAGAATTTCATCGTCGATTCGACGGACCTCGGCGAGGACGGGCTGGAAATCGGCAAACTCTATGATTACGACATCATCCTGCTCGACCTGATGCTGCCCGACATCGACGGCTACGAAGTTCTGCGCCGTTTGCGGGCCGCGCGGATCAATACGCCGATCCTCATCCTTTCCGGGCTCTCCGAGCTGGACAATAAGATCAAGGGGCTCGGCTTCGGCGCCGACGACTACCTGACCAAGCCGTTCGAACGGCGCGAACTCGTGGCGCGCATCCAGGCCATCGTGCGGCGCTCCAAGGGCCATTCGGAATCGATCATCCGGACCGGCAAGCTGGCCGTCAATCTGGACGCGCGCACCGTCGAGGTCAGCGGCCAGCCGCTGCACCTGACGGGCAAGGAATACGGCATCCTGGAGCTGCTGTCGTTGCGCAAGGGGACGACCCTGACGAAGGAAATGTTCCTCAATCACCTTTACGGCGGCATGGACGAACCGGAACTGAAGATCATCGACGTATTCGTCTGCAAGCTGCGCAAGAAGCTGGGCAACGCCACCGGCGGCAACAATTACATCGAGACCGTGTGGGGCCGCGGCTACGTCCTGCGCGACCCGACCGAGACGGCCGCCGAAGTCGAGCTGACGCGCAGCGCCGTCTGAGCGCCGCTTTCCGATCCAGACGACGATCCGGCCGCCTCGCGCAGTTGTGGCCGGCCTCCCCCGCCAGGCCGGGCTTGGCCCGGCAATCCACGGTGCGGCGGCGCCCTTGGGTTTGACCCGAGGGTGGATGCCCGCGTCAAGCGCGGGCATGACAATCAGCGGCGGCGTGTGCCCGGACGGCAGCGGGTCGAGCCCGGCGATGACGCCGGTACCGAACTGCGAATCAATTGTCGGATTTCAGTGTCCTACCCGGCCGCCGCCACCGCCGGCTTCGCCACGGGGCGTTGCCCCACCAAGCCGTACATGCCGCGCTCGCCGGGAATGAGCTTGAAGCGTTCGGACACGCCGAGGATGGTCTCGGCTCCACCCAGATAGAGGAACCCGTCCTCGGGCATTTGCTTGGCGATCGCGTCCAGCACCAGGGCCTTCGTCGGCTGGTCGAAATAGATCAGCACGTTGCGGCAGAACACGACGTCGAAGCGTCCGAGCACGGCCAGGCTCTGCAGCAGATTGAACTCGCGGTAGGTGACCATGCTCCGGATCTTCTCGCTGATTTGCCAGCGATCCCCCACCTGCTGGAAGTACTTCACGAGCAGCGTGATGGGCAGGCCGCGTTGCATCTCGAACTGGGAATAGATGCCGGTGCGTGCGCGTTGCAGGATTTCGTTCGACAGGTCGGTCCCGACGATCTCGATGCGCCAGCCGGCCAACTGGCTCGCCTGGTCGCTCAGGATCATGGCCAGGGAGTATGGCTCCTGGCCGCTCGAGCAGGCCGCGCTCCAAATTCGGATCGAGCGCGACTGCGCCCGGCTTTTCAACAGCGCCGGCAGGACGACGTCCTTGAACTGGTCGAACGGCTTGCTGTCGCGGAAGAAGAACGACTCGTTCGTCGTCATCGCCTCGGTGATGTCGCGCAGCAGCGCCTCGTCGGGCTTGGTCCGCACGACCTTCGCCAATTCCTCGAAATTGGCGAATTTCCACTTCCGCGCCACGGGCAGCAGCCGGCTCTCGAGCAGATAGGCCTTGTCCTTGGACAGCAATAGCCCCGACCGCTGCTTCAGGATGCGGCAGATCAGATCGAAATCGTTGACGTTCATGCTGCCGACCTCAGGACATGTTTGCGGATGTAGGCCGATATATCCGGCAACGGCAGCACCGCGCTGCACAACCCGGCCGTGGCGACGGCGCCGGGCATGCCCCAGACCACGCTCGACGGCTCGTCCTGGGCGATCACCGTGCCGCCGGCGGCGGTGATCGCCTCGGCGCCGCGGCGACCGTCCTGCCCCATGCCGGTCAGAATGACGACCAACGCGTGACGGCCGTAGACCTTGGCGACGCCGCGCAGCATCGGATCGACCGACGGGCGGCAAAAGTTCTCCGCCGGCCCCTTGGATAGACGAATGACCTTCTGCGCACCGTCGAGGGCGACGGTCATGTGAAAGTCGCCGGGCGCCACATAGATGCGGCCGCTCAGGACAGGCTCGCCGTCGCGTCCTTCGGCGGCGGGAATGCCGCTGCTGTTGGAAATGTGCTCGGCAAGGATCATAGTGAAAGTCGGCGGCATGTGCTGGGTGATCAGGATCGGCACGTGCATCAACGGCGCGGCCTTGGCCAGCACCGTGAACAGCGCCTGCGGTCCGCCCGTGGAGCTGCCGATGGCGACGACCTCGGGTGTCGCGACCACGACGTTCCGCAACTGCACGGCGGCGCCGGCATAGAGCCGCCGCGGCGGCGGCGCGGCGACTTGGCCCTCCGCCTGGCGCCCCGCCTGGCGCGGCGGCGCAGCCCCCCTGCCCCGCCGGGCGGCTTCGCCCAACGCCTTCACCTTCTCCAGAAGTTCGCGCTGGAAGTCGCTCGTCGCGCCGAGCCCGGTGCTGGAGCTGGGTTTCGGCAAATAGTCGGCCGCCCCGGCCGCCAGCGCCTGCAAGCTGCTGCTCGCGTTCCGCCGCGTCAGCGTCGAGGCCATGATGACCTGCAGCCCCGGCTGCGCGGCGATCAGCTTCGGCAGCGCCGTCAGGCCGTCCATCACCGGCATCTCGATGTCGAGCACGGCGACTTCGACATTCGTGCGCTTCAGGGTCGCCAGCGCCACCTCGCCGTTAGCCACCGACGCCACCACATGCACCGCCGGATCGCTGTCGAGCGCGCGCACGATCATGCCGCGGATCATGGCCGAATCGTCGACGACCATGACACGGATGCGCGCGTCGGAGGCATCCAGCGACGGACGCCTTGTCGGGCTGTCCGGAACCGCCATTACAACAGCCCTGCCTGAGAGAACTTCGCCTCGATGATTTCGCTGTCGAACGGCTTCATGATGTATTCGTTGGCGCCGGCGCCGATCGCCTCTTGGATGTGACGCATGTCGTTTTCGGTGGTGCAAAAGACCACCACCGGCGCGGCGCCGCCGGTCATGCCGCGCAGCGTGCGCAGGAAATCGATTCCGCTCATGATCGGCATGTTCCAGTCGAGCAGGATGGCGTCGGGCATCTGGCGCTGGCATGCCTCGACCGCGATCTTGCCGTTCTCCGCTTCCTCGATGCTAAAGTTCAAGCCTTCCAGGATCTTTCGCGCGACGAGGCGAACGACCTTGGAATCATCGACGATCAGGCATGATTTCATTTCGGCGCTCCGACCAACCGGATTGGCATCGGGTACGAACTGGTGTCCCTGTGCGGCGTTCTAGGCGGCATCGGCGCGGTTGAACCGGAGAAGCTGCGCGACGTCGAGGACGACGAGCAGCGTGTCCTTCAACCGATAGACGCCCTGCGAAAATTCGCGCCAGCGCGAGTCGAGCGTCGGCGGGTTGCGCTCGAAGTCGGCAGCGCCCAGGCTGAGAACCTCGCCGACCGAATCGACCATCAAACTGAACAGCTCGCCGCGGTGATCGACGACCACGCTCATCGCCCGCTCCGCCTCGGGACGCGGCGGCAGGCCGAGGCGCAGGCGCACGTCGAGCGCGGTGACGATCCGTCCGCGCAGGTTGAGCGAGCCCGCCACCTCCGGCGGCGCCAGCGGCGTCCGCGTGATCCGCTGCGGGCCCAGGACGTCCTGGACCGCGAGCACCGGAAGGCCGAAGAGTTGCCCGGCGATGATCATGGACACGAAGTCCTTTTGGTCGCCCCCGGTGTCGGGCGTCGGGGTCGCGCGCTTCGGGGCGGTCTGGTCGGCCATTAGGCGGCACCTCTCACGTCTGACAGAGCCTCGGACAGGGTGTGCAGCAGCCCCTCGCGGTCGAACTTGGCGACATAGTCGTCGAACCCGACCACGCGGCCGCGATCGATGTCGCGCGTTGAGGCGTGCGACGACAAGGCGACGATCGGCGTGCCCTGCCAGCGGCCGCCCTTTTTCACCGTTTCGGCGAACTCGAACCCGTTCATGCCGGGCATCTCGATGTCGCTGATGATGATGTCGAAGTCCTCGCCGGCTTCGCACAGGGCCAACGCGCGGGCGGCGCTGTCCACCGCCGTCACGGCATAGCCGGCGACCGAGAGGAGCGGCGACAACAGGTTGCGGAAGAAGGGACTGTCGTCCACGAGCAATACCCGCTTGGCGCCGGCGCCGGCGTTCTCGGCGGCGCGGTCGGCCTTGAACCAATCGTTGAACGCCTGGGTGAGGTAATAGCCCGCGTCGATAAGGTCGGTGGCGTGGCCGGCGATGAGCGCGCTGCCGATGCGGCCCTTCTGGTCGCTCGACAGCTCGACGGTAAGGCGCTCCTCGACGATATCGACGATCTCGTCCACGATCAGGCCCATCGAGCGCTCGCGGTCGGAGAAGACGAGCACCGGCTGACGTCCGCTTTCCGGAAATTTGTGGTTAGGGTCGAGCGGCACGAGCGGCATGAGCTGACCGCGATACTGGACCAAGGTTCGGCCGTTCGAGATCTCGATCTTCGAGACGTCGACTTCCTCGAGGCGGGCGACGAGGGCCAGCGGCACCGCCTTCGGCGCCTTGTCGCCGGCGCGGAACAGCAGCAACGGCACCCGATCCCCATCGCCCCCGTCGCGGTGGGCGCCCTGGTCGGCGCCCGTCGGCCCGGTCAAATTGATCTGGCCGCTCGCCGTGGCGATGCCGTTGGGATCGAGGATCATGATGACGGTGCCGTCGCCGAGGATGGTGTTGCCGGAGAACATGTTGATGTCGCGCAGGATCGGCGTCACCGGCTTGACCACGATCTCTTCGGTGTCGAACACCTTATCGACCATGATGCCAAAGCTGTAGTTGCCGACCTGGGCGACGACGATGAAGCTGCCCTGCGCCGCCGATCCGTCGCCGTCGCTCAGCTTCAGCATCGTGCGCAGCGAGACCAGCGGCAGCAGTCGGTTGCGCAAGCGCAGTACCGGCGTGTCCTTGATCTGCTCGATGGTGTGCTCCGAATTCGCCGACGCGCGCACCAGCTCGACCACGCTGATCTGCGGGATGGCGAACCGCTCGCCGGCGCATTCGACGATCAGGGCCGAGACGATGGCCAGCGTCAGCGGGATCTTGATGACGAAGGTCGAGCCCTTGCCTTCCTCCGAACGCATCTCGACGGTGCCGCCGATCTTCTCGATATTGGTGCGCACGACGTCCATGCCGACGCCGCGACCGGAGACGCTGGTCACCTTGGCGGCGGTCGAAAACCCGGCCTTGAAGATGTACTGCTGAATTTGCGGGATGCTCATCCCCTCGAGCTCGGCCTCGGTCGCCAGCCCGTTCTGCACCACCTTGGCCTTGATCTTGTCCATCGGCAGGCCGCGGCCGTCGTCGGAGATCTCGATGATGATGTGGCCGCCTTCGTGATAGGCGTTGAGCGTGACCTTGCCGACGTCGGGCTTGCCGGCGCGGCGCCGCTCGGCTGGGATTTCAAGGCCGTGGTCAGCCGAGTTCCGCACCATATGCGTCAGCGGGTCCTTAATCATTTCGAGGACCTGCCGGTCGAGCTCGGTGTCGGCGCCAAGCATCTGCAACTCGATTTTCTTGTCGAGCTCGTGCGACAGGTCTCGGATGAGGCGCGGCAGCTTCGCCCAGGCGTTGCCGATCGGCTGCATGCGCGTCTTCATCACGCCTTCCTGCAGCTCCGACGTGATGTGGTTCAGCCGCTGCAGCGGCGCCGCGAATTCGCTGTCCTTCTGGGTGCGCAGGATCTGCAGGACCTGGTTGCGCGTCAGCACCAGCTCGCTGACCATCGTCATCAGGTTTTCCAGCAGATCGACGTTGACTCGGATCGACTGGTTGGCGACGGCGGATTCCTTGGCCGCCTCGTTGCCGCCGTCGGTCTTGGCCGCGGCCGGTCCCGCGACGGCCGCGGTCTTCGGCGTCTTGCCCGCGCCGCGCGGCTCGTCCGCCGGCGCCGGGTCCGCGACGGCGGGCGTCGCCGCGCCGCCGCCGGCGCTGCCTTTCAGGGCTTCGTCGGCGTGGGTGCGAAGGATGGCCATGACCTTCTCCGCGGCCTCGGGTGGGACTTCGAGATCCTGGAGCGCCGCCGCCAGATGGCCGGCCATGCCTTCGACCTGGGCGCTGGTCATGCCGGGGCCGACCAAGCCCTCCTGCACGTTGCGCATCTCGTTCTCGGCGCCGTCCGACGGTCCGCCCAGAGCCCTGGAGACGAAGGAGCGCTGGAAGCCCTGAAGAACGTCCAGGTCGACGCCCTGGAAGAAGCCCTTGAGGCCGTCCTCGGCCAAGACGCGGCGGTAGAAGACCTCGACGACGGCGTCGATCACGCCCAGGCCACCGATCTGTTCGTAGAGGCTCCCCTTCGCCGGGGCGGGAGCCGGAGCCGGGGCCGGAGCCGAAGCCGGCGCTGGCGCCGCGGCCTCCGGCGGCGCCACAGCCGGCGCCCCGGCTACGGCGCGGCCCTCGGCCAAGGCGTTGAGCTGGTCGATCAGGGTACTGTCCTCGCCGGCCGGTTCGGCCTCGGTACTCTCCAACGCCGTCATCAACGAACGAATGCGATCGAGGCATTCGAGGATCAGAGTCACCGCCGTCGGCGTCACTTCGAGTTCGCCGTCGCGCACCTTGCCGAGCACGTTCTCGCCGGCGTGGGCCACGGATTCCAGACGCGGCAGGCCGAGGAATCCGCAGGTGCCCTTGATCGTGTGAACGAGCCGAAAGATGTTGCCGAGCAGCGCCGGATCGTTCGGGTTCTGCTCGAGCTTGACCAGCTCGACATCCAAGAGCGCCAGGTTTTCCGACGTTTCCGTCAGAAATTCTCGCAGCAAATCATCCATTTTGGGGACCCCGGCCATGTCGTTCATGGGTCGGGTAAATCGGCCTGCGCCGCCCGACCGGTTGATGGCCGGTAACCTGTCAGGAATTGACTAAAAAACGATGAATGTACCGCGAGCGGTCGCCTTCAGGCGGCCGCCAGGGAGACCGCGAGGGCGACGCTGTCCGGCCCCGCCGCGGCCGTTTCGATCCGGCCGCCCAGCGATTCGGCGAGCCGGGCCGCGAAATAGGCGTGAATGGCCTTGGGATCGAGCGCGCTTGCCTTGGCCTGCGGGGTCAGCGCCGCGCGCAACGCCGGGCCGAGGCCGGCGTTGCGGCCGGCGGCCGTGACCGTTGCGCGCAGCCGCCCCGCCCCGTCGGGTCCGAGGCCGACGGCGATCGTGCCGCCGCGCGGCAGGCAGTCGAGCCCGAGCAGGACCAGATTGAGCATCAGCTTGGCGGCGCCCGGCGGGACCGCGCCCTCGGCCGGGCCGGACGGCCAGTCGAGGCGGACCTTGCCGCCGTCCAGCACCGCGGCGGCGAGCACGCGGGCGTCGGCCGGGGCGAATGACGGCTGGCTTCCGGCCGCGCCGTAGGCCATGCGAAAACACTGCAGCAACGTTGTCGCCCGCCGGACGCTCTTGATCGATAGCTGCAGCGCCTCGGCCCCGGCCGCCGGTACGTCGTCCTCAAGCAGCTCGAGGCCGTTGCCGACGGCGCCGATCGGGCTGATCAGGTCATGGCAGATCCTGGAGCAGAGCAGTTCGACGACGCTCAAGTCGACCTTCATGTCCATGTTCCGTCCCCTCTCGGCCGCGCGGCCGCGGCGATCGCCCCCTCGCCGGTCCTCGGGTTAAACCCGAGGATCGCCGACGGCGTCTTCTTATACGATAATCGGGCAGCGACAAGACGACGAAAGGCAGCCATGTCCCAACGCCTGGTGCCCGGCATGCTGGTCCGCCACCCGGAGCGGCCGGATTGGGGCGTTGGCCAGGTGCAGTCGGTCGTCGGCGCGCGCATCACGGTCAATTTCGAGAACGCCGGCAAGCTGTTGATCCGCGGCGACGTGGTTGGGCTGGTGGTCGTCG
Source organism: Dongiaceae bacterium (assembly GCA_040881945.1). Lineage (GTDB taxonomy): Bacteria > Pseudomonadota > Alphaproteobacteria > Dongiales > Dongiaceae > JBBECF01. The sequence goes on from JBBECF010000163.1 coordinate 75,101, forward strand.
AGGCCGACGACGAAGTTTAGGCCGGCGCGCCGTCGCCGCTGCCGGCGAGCAGCCGCTCGGCCGCCGCCAGATCGTCCGGGCGGTTGGCATTGAAGAACGGATCGACCGAGCCGACCGCGAAGTCGACGACGGCGAGGCGGTAGCGCGCGGTCCAGACGTCGACCTTGCGGACCGCCTCGTCGCCGACGGCGCGGCGCAGGTCGTCGCGCCGCGCGACCGGCCACAGCCCGACCACCGGATGCGGCCGGCCGGCGCTCGCCGCGCAGGCCATCTCGGCGCCCTCGGCGGCGACCGCGGCGAGCAGGCGGGCGACGAGATCCCGTGGCAGGAACGGCGCGTCGGTCGGCACGCTCGCCACCCAGGGGCAATCGGGCGCGTGCACCGCCGCCCAGTCGAGCCCGGCGAGCACGCCGGCCAGCGGCCCGGCGAAATCCGGCACGGCGTCGGCGGCGACCGGCAGCCCATAGCCGGCGAAGCGCGCCGGATCGCCATTGGCGTTGAGCAGCAGCCGGCGCAGTTGCGGGCGCAGCCGCGCGATCACATGGTCGAGGATCGGCCGCCCGCCCAGCGTCCGCAGGCACTTGTCGCCGCCGCCCATGCGCCGCGCCAGCCCGCCGGCGAGCAGCAGGCCGACGACCGGCGGCAGCTCAGGACCTGTCAACAAACGGCTGCACTGTCGTCGTCGCGTCCTTCGAGACGCGCCCCTTCGCGTCGCTCAGGTGCGCTCCTCAGAAGGAGGTAAATTATTGATGGCATTAAGAAATATCCTCATCCTGAGGAGGCCGCGTCAGCGGCCGTCTCGAAGGACGCACCACGCCGATCCCGGTCTCAGGCGACATCCTCGGCGACGCTGGCCTTGCGCTGGTGGCGCGGGCCCTCCTCGAAGGCGGCCGCGGCGTCGGCGTCGAAGCGGATGCGGCCCTCGCCGGCGAGCGCGACGAAGCGTTTGCCCCTGGCGCGGCCGATCAGGGTCAGCCCGGCGCGGCGCGCCAGCTCGACCCCCCAGGCGGTGAAGCCCGAGCGCGAGATCAGGATCGGAATCCCCATCTGCACGGTCTTGATCACCATCTCGCTGGTCAGCCGCCCGGTCGTATAGAAGATCTTGCCGGCGGTGCCGACGCCCTTCAGTCGCATGTAGCCGGCGACCTTGTCGACGGCGTTGTGCCGGCCGACGTCCTCCATGTAGATGAGCGGCCGGTCCGCCTCGCACAGCACGCAGCCGTGGATGGCGCCGGCGGCGAGATAGAGGCTGTCGGTGGTGTTGATCTTGCGCGTCAGCGCGTACAGCCACGAGGTCATCAGCACCGCCGCGGGATCCAGCTTGACCTGGTCAAACCTCTCCATGACGTCGCCGAACGCGGTGCCTTGCGCGCAGCCCGAGGTCAGCGTCTTCTTCTTCAGCTTCTTCTCGTAGTCGGTCTTCCGCGCGGTGCGGACGACGACCGTCTCGAGCTCGTCGTCATAGTCGATGGCGGCGATCTCGTCGTCGGGCCGGAGCATGTTCTGATTGAGCAAATAGCCGACCGCGAGGTAGTCGGGGAAATCGCCGATCGTCATCATGGTGACGATCTCCTGGCCGTTGAGGAACAGCGTCAACGGCCGTTCCACCACCACCGCCGTCTCGACGCGCCGGCCGTCCTGGTCGGTCCCCGGCAGCCGGCGCGTCAGGCGCGGGTCGGCCGGATCGGGCCTGACGAGATAGTCGTCCATGGCACCAATATGCGGCCGGGCGCGGCCCCGCACAAGCACCCCACGGCGAAC
>JBBECF010000164.1:0-15510 GCA_040881945.1 Dongiaceae bacterium
GGTCTATCCTGTTACCTATGTAGCCGGTTTGGACCGGTCCCCTCCCTCTCCCACGTCGGGGAGAGGGCGGTTTAGGGGAATCTCGGGGAATTAAGTATTGTGTCCCCGTATCTCCCGCATATGTCGCGGACGCCGGCGCTCTCGACCCTGCCGGACAACCCGTCTATACAAGGCCCCAGGACGGAAGAGGCGGGAATGACCGATCTGGTCCGCATCGACAACACGCGCCGCATCCGGGCGCCGCGGGGGTCCCGACTCAGCGCCAAGAGTTGGCTGACCGAGGCGCCGCTCAGGATGCTGATGAACAACCTCGACCCCGAAGTCGCCGAGAAGCCCGACGAGCTGGTCGTCTATGGCGGCATCGGCCGGGCGGCGCGCGACTGGCGCTGCTACGACCGGATCGTCGAGGCGTTGCGCGACCTGGAGCGCGACGAGACGCTGCTGATCCAGTCCGGCAAGCCGGTCGGCGTGTTCCGCACGCACCCCGACGCGCCGCGCGTGCTGCTCGCCAACTCCAACCTGGTGCCGCACTGGGCGACCTGGGAGAAATTCCACGAGCTCGACCGCGCCGGGCTGATGATGTACGGCCAGATGACCGCCGGGTCGTGGATTTATATCGGCAGCCAGGGCATCGTCCAGGGCACCTACGAGACCTTCGTCGAGATGGGCCGCCGGCATTACGGCGGCAACCTGCGCGGCAAGTGGATCCTGACCGGCGGGCTGGGCGGCATGGGCGGGGCGCAACCGCTCGCCGCCACCATGGCCGGCGCCTCGATGCTGGCGGTCGAATGCCGGCCGGGCCGCATCGAGCGGCGGCTCGAGACCGGCTATCTCGACCGCCGCGCCGAAGATCTCGACGAGGCCTTGGAGATCGTGCGCGGCGCCTGCGCCAAGGGCGAGGCGGTGTCGGTCGGGCTGCTCGGCAACGCCGCCGAGTTGTTCCCGGAGCTGGCGCGCCGCGGCATCCGCCCCGACGCCGTCACCGACCAGACGTCGGCGCACGATCCGCTGCACGGCTATCTGCCGGCCGGCTGGACGCTCGACCGCTGGGAACGGCTGCAAACGAGCGAGCCCGCAGCCGTGATCGACGCCGCCACGGACTCGATGGCAGTCCAGGTACGGGCCATGCTGGAGTTCCACCGCCGGGGCGTGCCCGTCTTCGATTACGGCAACAACATCCGCCAGATGGCGCTGGAGAAGGGCGTCGCCGACGCCTTCGCCTTCCCCGGCTTCGTCCCGGCCTATATCCGGCCGCTGTTCTGCCGCGGCGTCGGCCCGTTCCGCTGGGTGGCGCTGAGCGGCGACCCGGAAGACATCTACAAGACCGACGCACGGGTCAAGCAGCTCATCCCCGACGACCGGCATCTGCACAACTGGCTCGACATGGCGCGGGCGCGCATCCGCTTCCAGGGCCTGCCGGCGCGCATCTGCTGGGTGGGCTTGGGCGACCGCGACCGGCTCGGCCTCGCCTTCAACGAGATGGTGGCCGCCGGCGAGGTCTCGGCGCCGATCGTGATCGGCCGCGACCACCTCGATTCCGGCTCGGTCGCCAGCCCGAACCGCGAGACCGAGGCGATGCGCGACGGGTCGGACGCGGTCTCCGACTGGCCGCTCCTGAACGCGCTTCTGAACACCGCCTCGGGCGCCACCTGGGTCAGCCTGCACCACGGCGGCGGCGTCGGCATGGGGTTCTCGCAGCACGCCGGCATGGTCATCGTCGCCGACGGCACGATCGAGGCGGCGCGACGGCTCGAACGCGTGCTGACCAACGACCCGGCGAGCGGCGTCATGCGCCACGCCGACGCCGGCTACGAAGACGCCATCGCCTGCGCGCGGGCGCACGACCTCAATCTGCCGATGGTGGAGGGGTAAGGCGCTATTCCGCCGCGCCCGGCGCCTCGGCCGGGGCCGCCGCGACCGTCCGGCGCCCGGCGACCAGCGTGTAGACCGTCGGGATCACGAACAGCGTGAACAGCGTGCCGACGAGCAGGCCGCCGACGATCACCCAGCCGATCTGCTGCCGGCCTTCCGCCCCGGCGCCTGCGGCGAGCGCCAGCGGCACCGCGCTCAGCACCATCGCGCCGGTCGTCATCAGGATCGGGCGCAGGCGCAGGACGGCGGCCTCGAGCGCGGCGTCGCGGACGTCGCGGCCCTGGGCGCGGAGCTGGTTGGCGAATTCGACGATCAAAATCCCGTGCTTCGTGATCAGCCCGATCAGCGTGATCAGCCCGACCTGGCTGTAGATGTTCAGCGTGCCGCCGCCCCATTGCAACGCGAACAAGGCCCCGGCGACCGACAGCGGCACCGTCAGCATGATGATGAAGGGATCGATGAAGCTTTCGAACTGCGCCGCCAGCACCAGATAGATGAACGCCAGCGCCAGTCCGAAGATGAGCAGCAGGCCGGCGCTCGCCTCCTTGAACTCGCGCGTCTGGCCGGCGTATTCGATCTGCTCGGTGGCCGGCAGGACCGCCGCCGCGGTCGCGTCCATGAAGGTTAGCGCCTCGCCCAGCGTGTAGCCCGGCGCCAAGCCGGCACTGATCGTCGCCGAGCGGCGCTGGTTGAAGTGGTTGAGCTCGCGCGGCGCGACCGTTTCCTCGACGCGCACGAGATTGGCGAGCGCGACCATCTCGCCGGTCCCGGCGCGGACATGGATGCGCATGAGGTCGTCGGGATCGCGCCGGTCGCTTCGCGTCGTCTGCACGATCACGTCGTACTGCTCGCCCTCGCGCTTGAAGCGCGTCACCTGGCGGCCGCCCAGCATGGATTCGAGGACGCGGCCGATGGTTTCCACCGGGACGCCCAGGTCGGCCGCCTTGTCGCGGTCGATGACGAGGCGGAGCTGCGGCTTGTTCAGCTTGAGGTCGCTGTCGACGTTGAACAGGAGCGGGTTCTTGGCCGCCTCGGCCATGAAGCGGTCGACGACCGCCTCCAGCTCAACATAGGGGCGCGAGGTCTGAATCACGATCTGGACCGGCTGGTCGAAGCCCTGCCCAAGCGGCGGCGGGTTGATGGGAAAGGCAAGAATGCCGGGGATGCCGAACATCGGCCCGCCCAGCTCGGCCGCGATCTCCTGCTGCGAGCGCGCGCGTTCCTCCCACGGATCGAGCTTGACGAAGGAGATGATCATCGACACCAGCGGCCAGCCCGCGACGACGAAATAGCGGTCGACCTCCGGCACCTCGCCATAGATCGCCTCGAGCCGCCGGGCGTAGCCGTCGGTGTAGTCGATGGTCGCGCCCTCGGGGCCGAGGCCCATGCCGACGATGGTGCTCTGGTCCTCGACCGGCGCCAGCTCCGACTTCAGGCTGGCAAAGGGAATGTAGCTGCTCGCCGCCACCGCCAGGCCGGCGAGGAGCACGAGCGGGCGGACCCGGAGCGCGCCGCCGAGCGCCGCGCGATAGCCCCGCGTCACGCCCTGGAGCGCCCCGTCGATCAGGCGATAGACGAGGCCGTGCCGGGTTTCGTGGCGCAGCAGCTTCGAGCACATCATCGGCGTCAGGGTAAGCGCGACGAACCCCGAAACCAGCACCGCGCCGGCGAGCGTCCAGGCGAATTCGGTGAACAGGCGGCCGGTCGTTCCCGTCAAAAAGCCGATCGGGGCGAAGACGGCGGCGAGCGTGAGCGTCATGGCGACGACGGCGAAGCCGATCTCGCGGCTGCCGACGAAGGCGGCCTGCACGACCGGCATGCCGCGCTCGACGTGCCGGAAGATGTTCTCGAGCATGACGATGGCGTCGTCGACGACGAGCCCGATCGCCAGCACGATGGCGAGAAGCGTCAGCGTGTTGATGCTGAACCCCAGGGCCTGCATCAGGGCGAAGGAGCCGATCAGCGCGACCGGAATGGTGACGACCGGGATCGCCGTCGCCCGCGGCGAGCGCAGAAACACGAAGATGATCAGGATGACCAGGGCGACGGCCTCGGCGATCGTGCGATAGACGTTGGCGATCGATCGCTCGATATAGACGGAGCTGTCGTGGCCGACCGCCACCTCCATGCCGTCGGGCAGGCTGGCGAGGACACGCGGCAGCTCGTCGGCGACCGCGTGCGATACGTCGAGCGGATTGGCGGTCGCCTGCTTGACGACGCCGAGCGCGATCGCGTCGCGGCCGTTATAGCGCACGATCAGCCGTTCGTCCGCCGGCCCGATCCGCGCCTCGCCGACGTCGCTGAGCCGGATCAGATAGCCGTTCGCCTGGCGCAGCACGAGGTCGTTGAACTCCGCCGGCGTGCGCAGGTCGGTCTCCGACAGCACCGTGAACTCGCGCTCCTCGCTCTCGATCCGGCCAGCCGGAATCTCGACGTTCTGGCGACGCAGCGCGTCCTCGACGTCCTGCGGCGTCATGGCGTAGGCGGCGAGGCGCGCCGGGTCGAGCCAGATGCGCATCGAGAAGCGGCGCTCGCCCAGGATGCGGACCTCGGCGACGCCGGGCAGCGTCTGCAGCCGGTCCTTCACATAACGGTCGGCGTAGTCGGTGATCTCGATCGGCGTGTGGCGATCGCTGAAGAACGCCAGATAGATGATCGGCTGCGCGTCGGCCTCGACCTTCTGGATGATCGGTTCGTCGATTTCGTCCGGCAACAGGCCGCGCACCCGTCCGACCCGGTCGCGCACGTCGCTCGCCGCCGCGTCCGGGTCGCGGTCGAGCGTGAACTTGACGGTGATCTGGCTCGCCTCGGAGCGGCTGATCGACGACATGAAGTCGATCCCCTCGATGCCGCCGAGCGTGTCCTCGAGCACCTGCGTCACCTGGGTTTCGACGATTTCCGCGCCGGCCCCCTTGTAGGTCGTCTCCACGTTCACGACCGGCGGATCGATGTTCGGGTATTCGCGCACCGTCAGGCGCGCATAGGACAACAGGCCGACGAGCACGAGCAACAGGCTGAGGACGGTCGCGAAGACGGGCCGCCGGATGCAGACGTCGGATATGACCATCGCCTAGCCACCGGCCGCGGGCGCCACGTCGACGACGGGGACGCCGTCCTGAATCTTCATCTGGCCGGCTGTCACGACCACGTCGCCGGCGCCGACGCCGCCCAGAATTTCGACCTCGCCCGCCCGGCGCTGACCGAGCTTCACCTCGGTCAGGGCCGCCGCGCCGTCGACGACGCGGAAGACGAAATGCGAGTCGCCGCGCGGCACGATCGCCTGTTCCGGGACCAGCACGGCGTCGTCGCGTCGATCGACGAGCAGCGACACGCGCGCGAACAGCCCCGGCCGCAGCCGGCCGTCGGCGTTGGGAATGCGGGCGCGCACCAGGATGCTGCGCCCCGCCGCGTCGATGCGCGGGTCGATCGCATAGACCTCGCCGTCGAAGCCCACGCCGGGAAAGGCGTCGACCTCGACGCGGATCGACTGTCCGGTCCGCAGCTCGTTCAGATGCAGCTCCGGAATCCGGAAATCGACCTTGATCGGATCGATGTCCTCGAGGTTGACGATGTCGCGGCCGGGCTCGACATAGTCGCCGGGGCTGACAAGGCGCAGCCCGAGCACGCCGTCGAACGGCGCCACGATGCGCATCTTGTCGAGCCGCGCCCGGGCGAGCGCGACGCTGGCTTCGTCGGCGCGCAATTGCGAGTCCGCCTCGTCCAAGGCGCGCTCGGTGCCGGCGCCGCGGCGGCGCAGCTCGTCCGCCCGCTCGAAGTTCTTGCGGCTCAAGGCGAGCCGGGCCTTGGCCTCGATCAATTCGGCGTCATAGACCGACGCGTCGAGGGCGATCAGCACCGCCCCGGCCTCGACCGGGCTGCCCTCGGCGAAGTCGATGGTGGCGACGCGGCCGGCGATCTCCGGGCGAATGACGACCGATTCGTTCGATTGCAGCGTCCCGATCGCGCCCACCGCGCGCGTCACCGTCCCCAGCCGCGCCGCCGCGGTTTCCACCGGGACCTGCATCGCCGGGGCTTGGGCCGGTGGCGTCGCCGCGATGGGGGCGACGCCGCGCGGCGCCCAATACCAATAGGCGCCGGCGCCGATCGCCGCCACCAAGACGGTCGCGGTCAGGGCCTGTCGTAGCAGCTTTCGCATGATCGGAAGGGGCTTGTCTGCAATCGTTCGAGGGGCCGTATCGACGTAATCTGGTTTCGCCGATGCGGCCTGTCAACATGGGGCGCCCAAGAATGACCGGGCGCGCCCGATCATCGCGGCCCGCGGTCCCAGGGGCCGCGGCGGCGCTCCTGCACCCACGGGCTGTGCCGCGCCGCGCCGAACAGCTTCACGCCCGGCCGGCGCAGGACCAGGATCAGCGCGGCGCCGGCGGCGAAGCCGCCGATATGCGCCCAGACGGCGACGCCGCCGCCCGCCGAGGCCGGCGCCAGGGCGCCTTGGACGAACTGCAGGACGAACCACAGCCCGAGCACGTACAGCGCCGGCACATAGACGAGGCGGGTGAAGAAGCCGAGCGGGACCAGCACCATCACCTTGGCGTGCGGGAACAGCAGGAGATAGGCGCCGAGCACGCCGCCGATGGCGCCGCTCGCCCCGATCATCGGCACATCCGACCCGGGGTCCGAGGCGATTTGGGCAAAGGCGGCGGCGACGCCGCACAGCAGATAGAACAGGATGAACCGGCCGTGCCCCAGGGCGTCCTCGACGTTGTTCCCGAAGATCCACAGATAGAGCATGTTGCCGGCCAGGTGCAGCACGCCGCCATGCAGGAACATCGAGGTGAGCACCGTCGCCTCGGCCGGAATCATGGCGATCTCCGGCGGCAGCGCGCGCTCGCCGAACAGCACCGCGGGCACCAGCCCCAGCCCATAGACGACCCGGAGCTGCTCGTCCTCGGGCAGCGTGATCTGCCACAGGAAGACCGCCGTCGCGGCGGCGATGATGCCGACGGTCACCACCGGCCTGAGCGTCGTCGGATTGTCGTCGTGCAGCGGAATCATCTGCGGTCACGCGGCGCGGAACGACAAGTTCGCCATACACCGCCGCGGCCCCCCCCTGCTTCGACAGGCTCGAGCCATGAGGGCCGCATCTTGAGCTTGTCGAAAGACGAGGCCCCGCTCGCACGATTGCGATGGCGGGAACCGGGGTCGCCGCTCAGCCGCCCGGCGCGATCGCGGCGGCCTCGACCGGCCGCAGCACGACCTTGATTTTTTGGCTGTTGCCGGCCTTCACCTCGAACGGCGTCTCGCCGGCCAGGCCGTCGGCGCGCGCCACCGCCACGTAGCGGCCCTCGCGCAACAGCAGCGGACCCGTCGACCCGACCCGCGCGGCGATGACTTCGCGCTCGCCGGCGGCGTTCGGCTTGGCGCGCTGGATTTCCCAGGCGACGTCGCCGGCGATCGCGGCGCCCGGGTCGGCGACCGCGCTCAGGGCGACCTTACCGGCGTATAAATTGACCGTGTACTTGTAGCTGTGGCCGGCGATCACCGGGACGACCAGGTCGGCGATGGTCGCGTCGTAGCGCGCCCGCACCAGATAGTGGCCGGCCGGCAGCACAAACTGGTGGACGGGCGCCACGACGACGGCCACCCGGTTGCGCTCGCTCGGCCCGCTCTTGGTGTAGCGATAGACCTCCCAGGTCACGTCGCCGGCGATCACCGGCGCCCCGACATGCGGGATCATGCCGAATCGCACATGGCCGGCGTCAAGGTTGACGACATGCGCGGACTCGGCGGCGCCGACGACGATCTCGTCGCGCACCTCCGTGTTGCCGTAGCGCGCCGTCACCGCGTAGCGGCCGGGCGCCAGGTCAAGCTGAGGGGCCGCCGCGCTCTGCGTCACGTCGGCCTGCGGGACGACGCCGCCGTCCAGCCGGCTGATCGTCCAGGCGATCGCCTCGCGCATCGGCTTCGCGCCGGTGGCGATGACCGCATGCAAGCGAAGCGTGGAGGTCGGGGCGACCGGCGGGGCCTTGGGAACCGCGGCCGTCTCGTCGGCCGCAGCGGCGCCGCAAACCAGGCCCGACGATAGCAGTGCCGCCCAGAATCGAACGCGCATATCGCCCGCCCTCCCATCGCCGCCGACCCCATGGGAGTCCCTTTATACGGGATCCGCGCCCGGAAGTGAAGCGCTCCGCCGGGGCCGAGAAAGGTTTTCCGAGGGACCGCAAGGCGTTAACCACGCGGTCCCAGGCCGCCCGCAGGCCGGCTAGCGCGCGCCGTTGCCGGGCGCCAGCCAGCGGTCGAGGAAACGGTCCATCCAGCCGTGCAGCGGCGGGTCGAAACGCGCGCAGTCGGCGAGCTGTACGTCGCGCGGCTGCGCCCCCGGCCGGCTCAGGCAGTGGGCCGCGGTGTCGAGCCAGCGCCGCGCCACCTGCGGCGTCACCTCGGGGTGGAACTGCAGGCCGTAGGCGGCGGCGCCGTGGCGGAAGGCCTGGTTCGGAAAGGCGTCGCCGCTGGCCAGCAGCTCGGCCCCGGCCGGCAGCTCGAAACCCTCCTTGTGCCAGTGATAGACGCGCAACGATTCCGGGAATATGTCGCGTCCGGCGGGGGCCGGCGTCAGGGGGTAATAACCGATCTCGTTGATCCCGTCGGGGTGCGGCCCGACCCGGGCGCCGAGCGCGCGCGCCAGCAGCTGGCCGCCGAGGCAGATGCCGAGGAACGGCCGGCCGGTCGCCGCGAAGTCGGCGATCCACTCGATCTCGTGCTGCAGCCAGGGCGTCGCCGGCGCGTCGTTGGCGCTCTGCACGCCGCCGAAGACCACGGCGCCGGCATAGGACTCGACGGCCGGCAGCGCATCGCCCTCGGCCGGGCAGCACCATTCGACCTCGTATCCCTTGGCGTTCAGCAATGGCGCCACGCGCCCTTCGCGCGACGTGCTGTGAGCGACCAGCAGGACGGTCCTGGACATGCCTTGTCTCCGCTGGCGGCGCTGCGGGATATTCGTTGAACGCGGCCGGCGCGGTCAACCCAACCATGGCACCGGAGCGGTTAAAGAATCGGCAAAAACTAGTGTCCTGCCCCAGAAATTCCTATTCGAATTTCTGGGATAAGCAGGCCACTAGATTTAGATACTTAGTGGCCCGTTCACCCCGAAATTCGTGAAACGAATTTCGGGGACGGGATACTATAGCGCCGCGCGGCGAAAGGCCCGCATATGGAAGGCGGCCTGGGCCGGCGGATAGGCGTGCTCGCGGCCGACCGGGCAGGCGCGCCGCGCCCGGCAGCCGAGCTCCATGCAGTCGGCGCCGGCGGCGCCGGAGATGTGACCGCGGCAGGCGGCGACGTCGTAGCCGCCGGCGACGAAGGCGCCGACCGGGCAGGCGGCGAGGCAGGGGCGATCCGGGCAGCTATCGCACGGGCGCGGCCGACGGCCGCGCGGCGGCAGGTCGAGCCGGACGGCGAAGGCAAGCGCGCCGCGATAGGCATGCCACAGTCCGTAATCCGGGTGGATCAGGATGCCGAGCGGCGATGGCGCCACCGGCTCCGCCCGCATCGCCCAACGCTGGAACGGCAGAAAAGGCCGCGCCCCGAAGGGGAACAACGGTGTCGCGCCGAACTCGGCGGCGAGCCCGCCGAGCAGCCGCCGCGTCCAGCGGTCGAGCGGGTCCGGGAGCCCGTCCGCCGTCTCGGGCGCCGTCGCGAAGCCGGGCCACGCCGCCGCGCCGACCGTGCCGACCAGCAGCAGCGTTCCCGCCGGCCGGCCGTCGGGCAGCGCCGGCACGCCGTCGGCCGCGTCGGGATGAAAGCCGCCGCGCAAGGTCAGCCCGACCGCGGCGACGGCGGCGGCGATATCGGTCGCGTGCATGGGCGTCCTTCCGTCGCCCGATGTTGTGCCATGGACGCGCCCCGGATACCATGGTCGCGACCGCGCCGGCCGCAACCGAGACCGAGAGAACGCCATGGACGAGACCGTCGGCTTCACCCGCATGGACGAGGGCACGCCGGAGGACTACCAGTTGATCGATCGGAAGTGGCGGACACACACCGACGCCCTGGCCGACGAAGTGCTCGCCTTGCTCAAGCGGCTGGCCGGCGACCGGCTCGGCTACAAGGTCGACCGCTACGAACACTCGCTGCAGACCGCGACGCGGGCGATGCGTGACGGCGCCGACGAGGAAACCGTCGTCGTCGCCCTGCTGCACGACATCGGCGACATCCTCGCCCCCGAGAACCACGCCGAGATGGCGGCCGCCGTCCTCAGGCCCTATGTCTCGGCCGACAACTACTGGCTGGTGAAGCACCACGCCGTCTTCCAGGGTTATTACTTCTGGCACCACCTCGGCGGCGACCGCGACGCGCGCGAAAAGCATCGCGGTCATTCGATGTTCGCGCGCACGGCGGCGTTCTGCGAACGCTGGGACCAGGTGTCCTTCGACCCCGACTACGACACGGCTCCGCTCGCCACCTTCGAGCCGATGGTCCGCCGCCTGTTCGCGCGGCCGCCGCAGCGATAGTCTAGGCAGAGGAAATTAAAGGCGATGAAGATCAGGGTCGTGATCGACGAGGCGGAAGAGGGCGGCTACTGGGCCGAGGTGCCGGCCATTCCGGGCTGCGCGACGCAAGGCGAAACCTTCGAGGAGCTGCTGTCGAACCTCTACGAAGCGGTCGAAGGCTGTCTCTCGGTCGATATCGAGAAATCGAAGGTCACCGGCAAGGATAGAATCCTCGAAATCGTCGTATGAAATCCGTTTCTGGCAAGGCGCTTGGGATACGGGGACACAATACCTAATAGCTGGACTCGGCGTGGCCGTCGTTGGGACATCGTTGGGAGTTAAGTATTGTGTCCCCATATCTCCACACGTAGGGCAAGGGCAATGGCCGGAGCGCGTACTGATCTACCGATACAGGAAATCGGCCAGTTTTGCCGGAAATGGGGCATCTTGGAACTCGCGCTCTTCGGCTCGGTGCTGCGCGAGGATTTTCGACCGGACAGCGACATCGACGTGCTCGTCACCTTCGCAGGAGGCGCCCGCTGCCAACTAGCTGACCTGCTGCGAATGGAGGACGAGCTTGGCGCCATCCTCGGACGAAGGGTGGACCTAGTCGAGCGCGATGCTGTCGAGAGGAGCGAGAACTACATCCGCCGGCGGCACATTCTACGCTCCGCGGAGCCCATCTATGTGGCGCGATGAGGCCTGAAATGCGGGGACACAATACTTAACTGCTGGACTCGGCGAGGCCCTCTTTAACAATTAAGTATTGTGTCCCCGTATCTCCCCAATGTTATTGGTCTTTCAGCGCTTCTGCGGCGTCTGCCGTGAATTCCTCAATGGCGGCGAGCCAGCCGTCCTCGTGGGCGAGCAATTCATCGATGGTGATGGTGGTTCCTCCCTTGCCAACATACCAAGAGGTCGGCTTGGAAAATTCTTTTACGTAGGCGCCGGGCACCATTGACGCGAGCCGCTTCAAATAGTCGTGGCTGAGATAGACGAGTCCAACGGCGTCCGCCTGTCGGTTGAGCAGGTCCGTCCAGACTTTTCCCGAAGTCAAAATCGTTCCGAGATTCCAGGCTCGCTTCTCGTCAGGCCGCCCCCGAAGGATCATCGAGCCTTTGCCAAATTCAGTTGCAATGCCAATCGCTTCTAGTCGTGATGTGAATGCTTTCAGGCGGGGCACAACCGTGGGAAAGTTTGCCGCCAAGTCCTCGTAGAATTTTTCCTCGCTGATGGTTGTGCGTCTGCCAACGTCCTTCGAACCGATACTTTGATCCAGGGGCGGCTTGACCGCAATCCTCCCGTTCTCAATGGTAACGATTCCTCGGTCGATGTTTTTGGTCCGCGCGAGGACGCGCGGCTGGACAAGATAGCCACCCATTTCAGTCGGCAATTCGAAGATCGCGAGCTCGACGAGACCGAGTGTGAAATGCATTCCCGCATGCTGCTGAAGAAACGCGGCAATGTTTTCGGTTCCTACCTGTATTCCATCTCCGATCACCAGGAGGAGAAAGCGACCACGCTCCAAGTTGCGCGAGACAGCATCGATGAATCGCTCCTCGTTAATCTCTTCGCGCCCGACGACTGAGGCAACGGCCTCATAAAGACCAACCTTGGGGTGACCTCCGCTCCCGTCCGGAGCTTCCGCTCTCAGGATCGCTTCGTCCAGCTCTTCGAACGACAGCGCGGATATGTCCTTCGCGTAGTCGATGACTTGTCCGACCACTTCGCGCCGTGCTTCTGGATTCCTGAAAAGCTTAGTTTCACCAACGATCAAATCGCCATCCGGCGTGGCGTAGAGATTATCGACAAAGCCTGACGCGAGCGGAAGTTCCATGCATATAGGGATCGCGGGCATAAGAGCAGGCTCGATTTGATCGATCGGCAATACATTCGGATAGCGGCTGACGAGTTTCTGAAGCCAGCGCTCTTGGAAGCCGTCATCACTACCCTTCTCAAAGCGGATGCGCTTGAGCCCCCGCGCAGCGGTTTCGGTGAAGTTTCCGACGATGAGCGGTAGGCCATATTGCGTCTCTACCATCATTTCCCCCGAGCGGCTATCGTCGCTTTCTGGTCTTTGTTCTTACCGTATGGAGCTACACCATACGAAATCGGATTCGCCAAGAACTCGCCACAGCACCGAACGGAACGGATCGGCGAGTAGCGGAATTCTGCGGGTTTCAGTGGGGCCGCAGCAGCAGCAAGCCGATTAGCACCGACGGGTTCCGCGGTCACGTCCTGAGGCGCGCGTTCGCCGGGTCGTGGGGCGCGGCGGGCAGGACCGCAGCGGCGCGGCGGTCGCCGAGGATGTCGATCTCGAGCCGCGTGTCCGGCCCGGCGCTGGCCGGGGCGACATAGGCGAGCGCCAGGCTCTTGCCGACCGTGTGGCCGTAGCCGCCGGATGACACGATGCCGACTCGCGCCTCGCCGGCATAGACCGGCGCGTTCGGGAGCGCGTCGGCGTCGCCGGCTTCGACCGCGAGCAGGACGCAGCGCCATTTCGGCCGCCGCCGCCGGGCGACGAGCGCGCGGCGGCCGATGAAGCTGCGCCCGTCGAAGGCGACCAGGCGGTCGAGCCCGGCCTCGATCGGATCGACCTCGGCGGTCAGGTCCGACCCCCAGGCGCGATAGCCCTTCTCGAGCCGCAGCGAGTCCATCGCGCGGGTGCCGAAATCGACGATGCCGAACTCGGCGCCCGCCGCCTTCAGCGCGTCGTAGAGCGCCGCCTGATATTCGAAACGATGGTGCAGCTCCCAGCCGAGCTCGCCGACGTACGTAACGCGCAGCGCCCGCAGCGGCAGGCCGGCGATCTCGATCTCGCGCGCCGACAGCCAGGGGAAGGCCGCGTTCGAGAGATCGGCGCGGGTCAGCTTCGCCAGCACGTCGCGGGCGCGCGGCCCGGCAAGGACGAGCGTGCCGTACTGCGTCGTCACGTCGTCGAAGGCGATCCTGCCGCGGGTCGGCAGGTGCGCCGCGATCCAGTCGCGATGATGCAGTTCGGCGACCGCGGCGGCGACCAGATAGAACCGGTCCTCGCCCAGCCGCGCGACCGTCGCTTCGCCCCAGACGCGGCCCTTCGGCGTCAGCATCTGGGTGAGCGCGATGCGGCCGACCCGCGGCAGGCGGTTGGCGCACAGCCGGTCGAGCGCCTTGGCCGCGCCCGGCCCGGCGAGCTCGAACTTGGCGAAGCCGGAGAGGTCGAGCAGACCGACCCGCTCGCGCACGGCGCGGCACTCGGCGCCGACGGGTGCGAACCAGTTGGTGCGGCGGAAGCTCGGCCGGTCGCGCGGCTCGGTGCCCGCGGGCGCGAACCAGGCCGCCCGCTCCCAGCCGAAACGCGCCTCGAACACCGCGCCCTGCTGCTTCAGCCGGTGGTAGAGCGGCGTGGTCTTGAGCGGCCGCCCGGCCGGCCATTCCTGGACCGGATAGGCGATGGCGTACATATCCGCATAGGTTTCGACCGCCTTGGCGACGGTGTAGCCAACGGTGGCGTGGGGTCCGAAACGGCGCGGGTCGAAGGCGAACATGTCCATCGCCGCCTCGCCCTCGGCGATCCATTCGGCGAGCGACTGGCCGGCGCCGCCGCCCTGGGCGATGCCGACGCTGAAGCCGTTGAGCAGCCAGTGGTCGCGCTGCCCCGGCGCCGGGCCGATCAGCGGCAGGCCGTCCGGGGTGTGCGGGATCGGGCCGTTGACGACGCGCTTGATGCCGGCCCGGCGCAGCACGGGGACGCGCGCCATCGCCTTTTCCACGACTGCCTCGATGCGGTCGAGGTCGGGCGGCAGCAGCTCCTGGCCGAAATCCGGCGGCACGCCGTCGACAGCCCATGGCCGGGCGTCGCGCTCATAGGGCCCGACGATCATGCCCATCACTTCCTGGCGCAAATAGAACGAGGCGTCGGGGTCGCGCAGCAGGGGAAATTCGCGGCCCAGCTCGCGCACCTCGGGGATCGCCTCGGTAACGAGGTACTGGTGCTCCATCGAGACGATCGGCAGGTCGAGCCCGGCCATACGGCCGACCTCGCGCGCCCAGGTGCCGGCGGCGTTGACGACGATCCCGGCGACGATGTCGCCCTTGTCGGTATGCACGGTCCAGGCGCCGTCGCGCCGCGGGGCGAGGCCCACGACCCGGGTCTGGCGGTAGATCTCCGCCCCGCCCAGTCGGGCGCCCTTGGCCAACGCCTGTGTCGTGCTCGACGGGTCGGTGTAGCCGTCGTCAGGGGTATGGGCGCCGGCGAGCACGCCGTCGAGCTCGATGAAGGGGAAATGCGCCTTGATCTCGTTCGGGCCGATGATCTCGAGCGCCAGGTCGATCGCCTTGGCCTGGCCGGCGAGGTGGCGGAACTGATCGAGGCGGTCGCGGTCGAGCGCAAGGCGGATGCTGCCGCATTTGTGGAATCCGGTCGGCTGGCCGGTCTCCGCCTCCAGCCGCGCGTAGAGCTCGGTGCTGTATTTCTGGATGCGCGCGAGGTTCAGGTTGACCTCGAAATGCGGCGTGTTGCCGGCCGCGTGCCAGGTCGAGCCGGCGGTCAGCTCGGCGCGCTCGACCAGCACGACGTCGCGCCAGCCGAGCTTCGTCAAGTGGTAGAGCAAACTGCACCCGGCGATGCCGCCGCCGATCACGACGACGCGGGCATGCGATTTCATGACCGAGATCTTACGCTCATTCGCCGAAGAGCATCACGATCAGGTCGTCCCGTTCAAGGCCATGATGGCCCGCAACGTCGGCGAGAATGGCCGAGAGCAGGCCCGGCCGAATGGCGTCGTGATCGGGAATCGTGAGGTGATGTTCCCCATCCTGCCGAGTGGTCAGCCGCATGTGGCTTCCGGAATGTCGGGTCGTCTCGTATCCGAGCCGATGGAGCGCCTTGGCTAGATTTCTGCCGCTCACGTCGCGCGGCAGCTTCATGCGGTCAGAACCTCGTCCCGGACAATATGCAATCGGATGACCTGCGGCACCGCCTTCGGCTCGAAGTGGCACTGGACGGCCTCGCGAACCGCACGGCGAAGCTCGCTCAAGGTCTCGGCCTGGGTGAAGATGGAGACGCCGAGCCCGCGCGCGACATATCCCCCGTCCGGAGCCTCCTCGACGAGGAAAATGACTTCCTTCATGCTTCCGTCATCCGTCGGCAATTCCGCGCGATACTCTGCGCGCGGCTGCCGGCGGGGTCAAGGCGGGGCAGTCGAGT
>JBBECF010000165.1:0-2368 GCA_040881945.1 Dongiaceae bacterium
TGCGCCTGTTCGGCCGCGGCCTCGGCGTAATAGCGCTGGGCGCCGGGGTGCAGCGGGATCGGTATGCCGACGAGCGCGGTCTCGAGCCGGATCTTGCGGCCGATCGGGTTGCCTTCGTCGAGCAGCTTGCGCGTCGATTTGTGCCACAGCGCCCGGGTGAGCCCATAGACCAGGTCCTCCTCGAGGTCGGCGGCGACCAGCCACAGGGCGCCGACGCCGAGCGTGATCGTCGTGCCGGTGCCGCGATAGGTGCCTTCGGGGATGAAGTCGAGGGTGAGGAACGGGTATTTCTCGCGGAACGTCTCTGCCGTCTTGCCGGTCACCGGCAGCAGCCGGATGTCGGTCGACTGCGCGAGATCGGCGATCGCCGGCACCGGGTGCCCGGCGACGATGAAGAAGGCGTCGATCTTGCCGGCGCGCAGCGCGTCCGCCGCCGGGCCGATGGCGAGATATTCCGGCTTCACCTTCTTCTCGCTCAGGCCGTAGGCCGATAGCACCAGCCGGGCGGTGACCACCGTGCCCGAGGCCTTCTCGCCGAGAGACACGCGCTTGCCCTTGAGCCCGGCCACGGACACGATTCCGGAATCGGCGCGCACGACGATGTGCAGGCTCTCGAGGTAAAGGTTGGCGATCGCCCGCAGGTTGGCGATCGGTCCCGGCTTCTTGAAGACGTTGGTCCCGGTAAAGGCCCAATAGGCGATGTCGGCCTGGCTCAATCCGGATTCGAGCGTGCCGGCGCCGATCGCCTCGACGTTCTCGACCGACCCCTGGGTGGTCTGGGCGACGGCGATGAGACCGGGCACGCCGCAGCTCCCGCCGCGCTCGCACGGGCGCGAACCGGGCGGGTTGCTCACCGCGCTGGCGATGACGCCGCCGATGGCGAAATACGACGCCCCGGTCGCCCCGGTGCCGATGCGGAAGAAGCGGATGTCCTGGGCGAACGGCGCGGCCGCCAGGGCGACCGCCAGGAGCAGGGCGGCGGTCAAGGCCGCGCCGGCGCGGCGTGCGCGTCGGCCGACGGGAGTTTGACCTGGCCGCGCCATCGTTCCGGCGTCCGTTACCCTTGCCCCGGGCTACAACGGCCCGCCCAGGCGCCACTGAACATGGAAATTCTGTCCAAATTATGAAATCCGGGGTCCCCGCGCCAGAAAAACCGCCCGGTTCACTCGACGCGGCGCAGCGCCAACACGGCATTGAGGCCGCCGAAGGCGAAGGAGTTGGAGAGCGCGGCGCCGACCGTCCGCTCGCGCGCCTCGTTCGGCACGTAATCGAGGTCGCAGTCCGGGTCGGGCGCGGTGAAGTTCGCCGTCGGCGGCACCACGCCGTCGGTGATCGCGCGCACGGCGGCGACCAGCTCGATCGCCCCGGCGGCGCCCAGGGCGTGGCCGTGCACGGCCTTGGTCGAGGACACGGCGAGGCGGCCGGCGTGGTCGCCGAAGACGCGGCGCAGCGCCCGCGTCTCGGTCACGTCGTTGGCGGCCGTGCCGGTGCCGTGGGCGTTGACGTAGTCGATCCGCTCGGGCGCCAGGCCGGCGTCCTTGAGGGCGCCGGCGATCGCCCGCGCGGCCCCGGCCTCCGACGGCAGCACCAGGTCGGCGGCGTCGGCCGACATGCCGAACCCGGCGAGCTCGGCCAGGATCGGCGCGCCGCGGGCGCGCGCGGCCTCCAGCGTCTCGAGCACGAAGATGCCGGCGCCCTCGCCCAGCACCATGCCGCGGCGGTCGCGGCAGAACGGCCGGCAGGTGTCGGTCGCCAGCACCCGCAACGCCTCCCAACCCTTGATCGTGCCGACGGTGATGCAGGCCTCGCTGCCGCCGGCGACGGCGGCGCGCACCCGGCCCGCTCGCACCATATGGAAGGCCAGGCCGATGGCGTGGTTGGCCGAGGCGCAGGCGCTGGACACGGCGAAGGCCGGGCCGGTAATGCCGAACTCCATGCTGATATGGCTCGCGGCGGCGTTGGCCATCAGGCGCGGCACCGTGAACGGATGCACCCGCGCCACGCCTTCGCCGTAGAGGCGGCGGAACGAATCGTCGACCGTCGTCTGGCCGCCCACCCCGGTGCCGACGATCGCCGCGCTGTCCTCGCCCAGGCCGCCGGCGCGCGGCAGCCCCGATTGCGCGACCGCTTCGCGCGCCGCGATCAGGGCGAACTGCGTGAAGCGGTCGAGCAGGACGAGCCGCTTCTCCTCGAAGTGGGCGAGCGGGTCGTAGCCCTTGACTTCGGCGGCGACGCGCACGTTCAGCAGCTCGGTCGGGATCGCGGCGATCGGGCCGATGCCCGAGCGGCCGTCGCGCATCGCCTGCCAGCACGCCTCGGCCCCATGCCCCAGCGCCGAGATGCAGCCCATTCCGGTGATGACGACGCG
>JBBECF010000166.1:0-15125 GCA_040881945.1 Dongiaceae bacterium
TCTAGTGGCCTGCTTATCCCAGAAATTCGAAAACGAATTTCTGGGGCAGGACACTGTTGGCACGCGGTCGACGATGCGTCGGGCCGGATCGACGGCCTCGCCCCTGCATATAGGTGCTGGCGCATGTGACTCAAGGCAGGCGGCGCGAGGGCGCCGAACGATCGGGGAGCCCGTGATCGGCGGCGCGGAAGCGGCGCTAGGCGGCGCCGCCCGGCGTGTCTTCGGCTTCCCCCGCCTCGCCGCCGTCGCCGCCGGCCTCCGGCGACGCCTCGGCACCGTTCGGGCCGCTGCCGTTATCGCGCCGGTTGGGCGGGCGAGGGCGGCCGTTCTGGCCACGCTGGTCGGCGGCGGCGTTGATCACGCGGTAGTAGTGCTCGGCGTGCTGCAGAAAGTTCTCGGCCGCGACCCGGTCGCCGGCCGAATTCGCTTCACGCGCCAGCGTCAGGTATTTCTCGAGCACCTGGTATGCGCTGCCGCGGACACGCGTCTCGCCGCCGCCCTCGAACCCCTGCTGATGGGGTGCGCCATGCGGTTTCCGGGGACCGCGCCCGCGCGGCCGTCGGGGATTGGGAGTCTGTCTCATCGCAATGTCACTTCTTGTAGATGATTGATTTCCACCGTCCGCCCGTTCTGCCGGACCGTCCATCGGCCACCGCAGCGCGATTCCCATTTCGGGCGACTTGTCGGAGTGGAACAGGACAGCTGCCTTGCGCGAGTTTCGCGTCCGGCATCATTCTGTCACGGCCACCCTAGACGGGAACGCTCGGCATTCCAACTGTTTTTTTACCGCCCGTAGGCGACCGTCAGGCAGCGAACGATGCCGGCCAGGTCGGCGCGCCGCTCGACCTCGCGCAGGTCCGCCGCCGCCAGGATCGCCGCGACCGCATCGGCCTGTCCGTCGCCGATTTCCACCACCGCGCGCCCCGTAGCCGCCAACAGGCGCGTCAGGTCCGGGGCAAGCGCGCGGTACTGGTCCATTCCATCCGCGCCGCCGTCGAGCGCCGACCGCGGTTCGTAGCGGACGACCTCCGGGGCCAGGCGTTCGACTTCGCCGGTCGCAACGTAGGGAGGATTGGTAAGGATCAGGTTAAAGGGGCCGGCCACGCCCTTGCCCCAGTCGCCGACGGCGAACGTCGCGCGGGACCCGAGGCCGAGCGTCGCCGCGTTGTCGCGCGCCACCTCCACCGCCGCCGCGCTGGCGTCGATGCCGAGGCCACGGGCCCGCGGCAGCTCGCTGAGAAGCGCCAGCAACAGGCAGCCCGTGCCGGTGCCGAGATCGAGGACCGCGAGCGGCGCCGCCCGGTCGATCGCCGCATCGAGCGCCGCCTGCACCACGGTCTCGCTGTCCGGTCGCGGGTCGAGCGTGTCGGCTGTGACGCGAAACTCCAGGCCCCAGAACTCGCGCCGGCCGAAGATCCGCGACAGCGGCTCGCGCCGCCCGCGGCGCCGGACGAGAGCGGCGAAGCCGTCGGCCTCGGCCGCCGTCAGCGGCCGTTCGGGATGGGCGATGATCGCCTCGGGCCCGAGGCCGAGCGCCGCACCGAGCAGCAGCCGCGCCTCGCGCCGGGCCGCGGCGACGCCGGCTCGATCGAGGCGGGCGGCGGCGGCGGCGAGCGCGCCGGCGACATCGCCGTGCGGCGCGGCGCCGGCCGGCCCGCGCGATGCGCGCGACGCCGCGGTCACTGCAAGTCCCCCAGACGCGCCGCCTGGTCCTCGGCGATCAGCGCCTCGATCATCTCGTCCAGCGCCTCGCCCTGCATCACCCGGTCGATCTTGTAGAGCGTCACGTTGATGCGATGGTCGGTGACCCTGCCTTGCGGGAAGTTGTAGGTGCGGATGCGCTCCGAGCGGTCGCCGCTGCCGATCTGGCCGCGACGAGTGGCGGCCCGTTCGGCCTCGCGCGCCGCGCGCTCCATCTCGTAGAGGCGGGCGCGCAGCACCTTGAGCGCCTTGGCCTTGTTCTTGTGCTGCGACTTTTCGTCCTGCTGCTGCACGACCAGCCCGGTCGGCAGGTGGGTGATGCGTACCGCGCTGTCGGTGGTGTTGACCGACTGGCCGCCCGGGCCGCTCGAGCGGAACACGTCGATGCGCAGGTCCTTGTCTTCGATGTGCACGTCGACGTCCTCGGCCTCCGGCAGCACGGCGACGGTCGCGGCCGAGGTGTGGATGCGACCGCCGGACTCGGTCTCCGGCACCCGCTGGACCCGGTGGACGCCGCTCTCGAACTTCAGGCGGGCGAACACGCCGCGCCCGGCGATCGAGGCGATCGCCTCCTTATAGCCGCCGAGGCCGGTCTCGTTGGCGCTCATCACTTCGGTCCGCCAGCCGTGCAGCTCGGCATAGCGCAGATACATGCGAAACAGCTCGGCGGCGAACAACGCCGCTTCCTCGCCGCCGGTGCCGGCGCGCACCTCGAGAATGACGTTGCGCTCATCCGCCTCGTCCTTGGGCAGCAGCAGGACTTTCACCTGCTGCTCGAGCGCCGGCAGCCGCGCCTTGAGGGCGCGAAATTCCTCCTCGGCCAGCGCCTTCATCTCGGCTTCGCCGTTCGGATCCGCCATCAGCGCCGCCAGGTCTCCCATCTCCGCCTGGACCTTCTGCAGCGCCAGGATGCTCTCGACCGTCGGCGTCAGCTCGGCATATTCCTTGGACAGGCGGGTGACGGCCTGGTTGTCGCGCGGCCGTTCGCCGGCCAGCGCCGCCGCCATCTCCTCGTGGCGCCGTACCACCTGGTTCAATTTCTCGTCGAGGTTCACTCGCGCTCCTCCTCGTCGTCCGGATCGGCGAACCCGAACAGGCGCCGCAGCAGCCGTTCGCCCGCCGCCGCCTCCGCCGCCTCGCCGGCCATCCGCCGCAACGCTTCCGAGGGATCGTGCAACAGACGATTGATCAGCCGCCGCGTCGCCTCGGCCGCGTCGTCGCCGGCTCCCGCCAGTACCTCGGCGCGCAGGCTTTCGAAATGCCGGCGCAAGGCGACCACGGCCGGCACCGCGGCGCGTTCCGCGCGCTCGCGCAGGAACGCCGCCACCGCCTCGTCGACGATCGCCCAGGCGGTCTCGGTCGCCGCCACGCGGGTCGCCCGGCCCTGCATCGCCACCCGCTCGAGATCATCGAGGTCGTAGAGGAAGGCCTCGTCGAGCCCGCCGACCGCCGGCTCGATGTCGCCGGGCACCGCCGCGTCGATCAGCAGCATCGGCCGCTGCCGGCGCGCCTTCAATGCCACGCCAACCATGGGCGCGGTAATGACCTGCCGGCCGCCGCCAAGCGCCGCGACGACGACGTCGGCGGCGGGCAGCGTCGCCGCGATCTCGTCGAGCGTAATATGGTGGCAACCCAGGCGGTGGGCAATGCGCTCCGCCCGCGGCGCCGAGGGATGCGCGACCGTCAGCCTGGCCAGCCCGGCCCGGCGGAGCTGTTCGACCATCAGCTCGCCGATCTCGCCGGCGCCGATCAACAAACCGCCGCAGCGCCCCAGGTCGCCCTGGACGCTGCGCGCCAGTTCCGCCGCGGCGGCGGCGATCGAGACGGCGCGCTCGCCGATCGCGGTCTCGCGGCGCACCCGCTTGGCCGTGGCATAGGCCGCCTGCAGGCACGCCTCGAGCTCGCTTCCGACCATGCCGGCGGCGCGGGCGAGGCGGTGGCTGGCCTTGACCTGCCCGAGCACCTGCGGCTCGCCGATCACGACGCTATCGAGCGACGCGGCGACCGCCAGGATCTGGCGCACCGCCGCCGCGCCGCTCAAACGGTAGGCCTGCGCCGCCAGCGCCGCCGGCGCCACGCCGGTCTGATCGGCCAGAACCTCGGCGATGCGGTCGCTCGCCGCGGCGGTGTCGTCATGCACCGCCTGCACCTCGATGCGGTCGCAGGTCGACAGCGCCACCGCCTGGGCGATCCCGGCCGCGCGCAGGCGTTCGAGCAGCTCGGGCAGCGCCGCCTCTTCGACGAACAGGCGCTCGCGCAGCGCCGCCGTGCCAGTGCGATGGTTGACGCCGACCACGACGAACTCGGCGGATCGTTCGGCCGGCGGACCCGGAACCGACGCCATCGCGGCTATCGGAAGCGGGCGAGGCGCTCGGTCAACGCATCCAGTCCGACGACCTCCTGGTCGCCCGAATCGAGGTCGCGGACCGAGGCGGCGTTGCGCGCGAGTTCGTCCTCGCCGAGCAGCACGGCGGCGCGGGCCTTCGCCTTGTCGGCCCGCTTCATCCGCTTGCGCAGGTTGCCGCCGAAGCCGAGGTCGACCGCATAACCGTGGCGGCGCAGCGTCTGCGTCAGCGTCAGCGCCGCCGTCTCCGCGGCGGCGCCGATCGGGATCACGGCGATCGGCCGGCGCGCCGGCGGCGGATCGCCCGCCAGCATGGCCAGCCGCTCGACGCCCGCCGCCCAGCCGACTCCCGGCGTCGGCGGGCCGCCGATCAACTCGATCAGGCCGTCGTAGCGGCCGCCGGCCAGCACGGTGCCCTGGGCGCCCAGCGCCGTCGTGGTGAATTCGAAGATGCTGTGCGTGTAGTAGTCGAGGCCGCGCACGAGGTGCGGATTCAGGTGGCAGGCGATGCCGATGGCCCGCAGCCCCTCCGTCACGGCCGCGAAGAAATCGACGCTGGCCTGGTTGAGATGCTGCGCGATTCCCGGCGCGCCGGCGACGACGCGGCGGTCGCCTTCGTCCTTCGAATCGAGGATGCGCAGCGGGTTGCGCGACAGGCGCTGCCGGCTTTCCTCGGACAGCCGCTCGCGGTGGTCGCCGAAATACTCGACCAGCACCGCGCGATAGGCCAGGCGGCTGGCCGCGTCGCCCAGCGTGTTCAACTCGAGCCGCGTGCGCCCCGCCACCCCCAGGGCCTCCAGGAGATGTGCGCCCAGGGCGATGACCTCGACGTCGCCGAGCGGCTCGGCGACGCCGATCAGCTCGATGTTGACCTGGTGGAATTGGCGCAGCCGCCCCTTCTGCGGCCGGTCGTAGCGGAACATCGGCCCGTGGCTGAAGAACTTGCAGGGAAGCTGCTGCGTCAACCCCTGCGACAGCACGGCGCGCGCCACGGCGGCCGTCGCCTCGGGCCGGAGCGTGATCTCGTCGCCGCCGCGGTCGGTGAAGCTGTACATCTCCTTCGACACGATGTCCGAGGTTTCGCCCAGCGACCGCCGGAACACCTCGGTGAACTCGAAGATCGGCGTCGCCATCTCGAGATAGCCGTAGCCCTCGGCCAGCTCGCGCGCCGTCTCCGCGACGCGGCGATACCGGCGCATGTCTTCGGGCAGGATGTCGTGCGTGCCGCGAACCGGCTGCAGGGGAGACAACGCCCTAGCTCCGACGGGGGCGGCTAGCGGGCGGCGGCCGTCGCCAGGTCCGCGCCGGACTCGTGCGTCGCCTGCTCCGCGGCCCGGCCGGCCTCGATCTCGGCGGCCTTTTTCTCGATCAACCCGACCAGATGGTCGACGATGTCGGCGTCCTTCAGCCGATGGTCGGGCAGGCCGTTGACATAGACCATGTGCGTGCCGTTGCCGCCGCCAGCGAACCCGATGTCGGTCTCGCGCGCCTCGCCCGGTCCGTTCACGACGCAGCCGATCACCGACACGGTCATCGGCGTGACGATGTGCGCCAGCCGCCGCTCCAGCACCTCCACCGTCTTGATCACCTCGAACTGCTGGCGCGCGCAGGACGGGCAGGAGATCACATTGACGCCGCGATGGCGCAAATTGAGCGACTTCAGGATGTCGAAGCCGACCTTGATCTCCTCGACCGGGTCGGCGGTCAGCGACACCCGGATCGTGTCGCCGATCCCGGCCCACAGCAGCATGCCGAGACCGGCCGCCGATTTGACCGTGCCGGTGCGTAACGCCCCCGCCTCGGTGATGCCGAGATGCAGCGGATAATCGCAGGCCTCGGCCAGCCCCTGATAGGCGGCGACGGCGAGAAACACGTCGGAGGCCTTGACGCTGATCTTGAACTCGAAGAAGTCGTTGTCTTCCAGGATGCGGGCGTGGTCGAGGGCGCTTTCGACCATCGCCTCCGGGCACGGCTCGCCGTATTTCTCGAGCAGGTCGCGCTCGAGGCTGCCGGCGTTGACGCCGATGCGCATGGCGCAGCCGTGGTCCTTGGCCGCCGCGACCACATCGCGCACGCGCGCGGCCGAACCGATGTTTCCCGGATTGATGCGCAGGCAGGCCGCGCCCGCCTCGGCCGCCTCGATCGCCCGCTTATAATGGAAATGGATGTCGGCGACGATCGGCACGGCGGTCGCGGCGACGATCCGGCCGAGCGCCGCGGTCGACTCCTCGTCCGGGCAGGACACGCGCACGATGTCGGCGCCGGCCGCCTCGAGTTCGCGCACCTGGGCGATCGTCGCCGCCGCGTCGGTGGTCGGGGTGTTGGTCATCGACTGCACGGAGATCGGCGCATCGCCCCCCACTTCGACGGCGCCGACACGGATCTTGCGGCAGCGGCGGCGGTTGATGTCCCGGTAAGGCCGGATGCTCATGCCAGATCTCAAAAGTGGCCGCGGCGGGGGCCGCCGGCGGCTATCCCTTCGCCGGACCGGGACCATGCCCGTCCGGCCGCCAAAGATCAAGGGGCGGGCCGGCCGGACCGCTCCGGCTACGGCGCCGCCGCCGTGCCGTCCCGCAGCCTGTCGGGATCGAGCGGGATGCCGCGGCGAACGACCCCGACCGGGCCAAGCGCCGGCGCCGTAGCGCCATCCACCGAGATCTCCAGGCCGCCGGCGTTGCCGGTCGACAGCGTGAGCCCCGCCTGGTTCGGAACCTGATAGCTGTCGCCGGCGCGCAGCACGCGCGTGAACAGCGGCGCATTGCCGGCGTCGCTGATCTGCACCCAGCTTTCCAGACGCGCCCGCACGACGATGCGCGAGTCGACGTTGGTGGCGCCGAGCGCCTGCTCCATGCCCTCGCTGGCCGCCCCCTCGGGGGCGGCCGGGATGGCCGCGGCCACGGCCGAGGGCGTCGCGGCCGCTGCCGCGTCGGTGGGCTCCGCCGGCGAGCCGTCGGCGAAATCGGCCGGCACGGTCGACTCGGTCGGTGTCGTCTCGTCCGCCGGTTCCTCGATCGGCGGCACCGAATCGCCGGCGGCAATCTCGGTGGCCGGCGGCGGCGGCTCGACCGGGCCCGGTTCGGCGCCCTCGGGCGCCTCGGCGGTCGCGGTCGGCGGCGGCGGCTCGATCGTGGCCGGATCGGCGGCCGGTGTCGGCGCCGCCTCCGTGGGCGAGATCTCGCCGGCCAGCCGTTCCGGCACCTGCGGGACCATCTCGGCGACGCCCGGTTCGCGGTTCGAAAAGTAATACCAGCCGCCATAGGCGAACAGCGCCAACGCGGCCGACAGCAGCAGGATCAACCCGCGCGGCAGACGGCCTTCCTCGGCCAGCGCCGGAAAGACAAGCTGCGTCTGTGCGTGCAGGCCCGCCGCCTCGTCGCGGAACCGCCGCACCAGGTCGGCGCCGTCGAGTCCGAGATATTCGGCATAGCTGCGCACGAAGCCGAGCGCATAGGTCTTGCCCGGCAGGTCCTCGAACCGGCCCTTCTCGATCGCGTCGAGATAGATCGCGCGAATACGCAATTGCGCGGCCACCGCCACGAGATCCTGCCCGTACCCTTCGCGGGCGCGGCGCAGCAGCCGGCCGATTTGTTCCGGGCCCGCCTCGGCGACGGCCGGCCCCGGCGGCTGCGGCTCGAGCCGCGGCTCACTTGCGTCCGGGTCGGGCGACTGCCGTATCCGCTGCGCCATTTAGAGCACCCGTCGTTCTGAGTAGCCGCCGTGCCGGGGCGACCGCCGCTTGCCTCGCGCGCGTCGCCGGCGGCCCCAGGGTCGGCCCGGCCGGGCCGGTTCCGGCGGATCCGCCGGCAGCGGGAACCTTTGTACTCTATTCTGCGCGCCGCGTGGTTGCTAATTTGTTTACCAATGACGCGGCAACGCCGCATCGCGCCGCGCGCTCTCCGGCGCCGCGGCGATCATAGGGCGATCTCGCGGTCGCGGGCGAACGCCCGCAGCCGCCCGCGCAGGCTGCCGTCCGCGCGCTCCAGCAGATCGTCCAAGTAGCCGCGCAGGGCGCCGGCGTCGAGGCTGCGCGTCATCGCCCGGATCGGGCCGACCGCCGGCGGCGGCATCGACAGGCTGCGAAAACCGAGCCCGATCAACGTCATGGCCTCGATCGGATTGCCCGCCATCTCGCCGCACAGGGCGAGCGGCACGCGGGCCGAGGCACAGCGCCGCACCAGTTCTTCGAGCAGCCGCAGCATCGCCGGCGACAGCACGTCGTAGCGCGCGCCGAGCCGCGGGCTGCCGCGGTCGCTGGCGAACAGGAACTGGCGCAGATCGTTGCTGCCGACCGACAGGAAATCGGCGCGGGCGAGCAGGCTCGGCAACTGCCAGGCCAACGCCGGGACCTCGAACATGGCGCCGACGCGGACCGGCGCGGGCAGGGCGCGGCCGCGCCGCTGGGCGCGGTCGAGCTCGAGATCGAGAAGGCGGCGGCCGGCGTCGAACTCGGAAACTTCGGTGACCATCGGAAACATGATGTCGAGCGGCCGGCCGGCGGCGGCGGCGATCAGCGCCCGGAGCTGCTGGCGCAGCATCGCCGGGCGGTCGAGCGCGACGCGAAGCGCGCGCCAGCCCATGGCCGGGTTCTCCTCCGCCTCGCCGCCGGTCCAATAGGGCAGCAGCTTGTCGCCGCCGACGTCGAGCGTGCGGAACACGACCGGCCGGCCGTCGGCCTGCTCCAGCACCTTGGCATACAGCGCGGTCTGCGCCGCCACCTCGGGAAAGGCGGCGCGCGTCATGAACGGAATCTCGGTGCGGTACAGCCCGACGCCGTCCGCCCCGCTTTCCTTGAGATGCGGCATGTCGATGAGCAGGCCGGCGTTGATATTGAGCGAAACGACGATCCCGTCGCGCGTCACCGCCGGCAGGTCGCGCGTCGCCGCGAAGCTCGCCTGCCGCTCGGCGCGGTAGCGCAGATTCTCCGCGACCGCCTGCAGGAGGTCCTCGGCCGGCCGAACGAAGACCTGGCCGTTGTCGCCGTCGACGATCACGGTCTCGCCCGGCTCGATCCGGTTGATCAGGTTGGCGACGCGGCCGACGACCGGAATGTCGAGCGCGCGGGCGACGATGGCGACGTGGGCGGTCGGCGATCCCTCCTCGAGGATCAGGCCGCGCAGCCGCCGCCGGTCGTAGTCGAGCAGCTCGGCCGGGCCCATGCTGCGGGCGACGACGACGGCGTCGTCGGGCAGCGTCTCCGGCAGCCGGCGCGCGGCACCGCCGGCGAGATGCTGCATCAGCCGGTTCGCCAGGTCATCGAGGTCGAGCAGGCGTTCGCGCAAGTAAGGATCGACCGCCTGCGCCATGCGCGCCTGCGTGTCGTTGCGCACCTTCTCGACCGCGGCCTCGGCGGTCAGCCCGGTCTTGATCGCATCGGCGATGCGCCCGAGCCAGCCGCGGTCGGCGGCGAACATGCGATAGCTTTCCAGAATATCGCGATGTTCGCCGCCGGCGGCCAGGTCGGAGGCCGCCAGCATGTCGTCGAGCGCGCTGTGCATGCCGGCGACCGCCGCGCGGAAGCGCTCGTGCTCGGCGGCCGGGTCCTCGGCGACCACCTGGCGCAGCACGATCCGCGGCTCGTGCAGCACCGCCCGGCCGACGGCGACGCCGCCGTTGAGCCGCGTTCCCTCGAGGCGCATCGGCACGAGCGCGATGCTTTCGCCCAACAACGCTTCGTCCGGTCGTATCAGCTCGCCGCTCGCCGCCATCTCGGCCAGCGTCATCGCGATGGTCTCGAGCGCTTCGACCTCCTCGTCGGTGTAGTGCCGGCGCGTGCGGTTCTGCACGACCAGGACGCCGAGGACGCGGCCGCCGCGCAGGATCGGGACGCCCATCAGCGAATGATAGATTTCCTCGCCGGTTTCCGGCCGATAGGCGAAATTGGGATGCGCCTGCGCGTCGGCCAGGGCGAACGGCCGCGCATGCGCGGCGATCGCGCCGACCAGGCCCTCGCCGACACGCAGGCGTGTCTTGTGCACGGCCTCGGGCTTCAGGCCCCGGGTGGCGAAGAGCTCGAGCACCTCGCCGGCGCGCATGATGTAGACCGAGCACACCTCGGCCACCACGTCGGCGGCGACGATGGCGACGATCTTGTCGAGCCGCTCCTGCGCGCTGCCCTGCCCCGCCATCAGGTCGCGCAGGCGGCGGAGCAGCAGACGGGACCCGCTGATCCCGCCGGCCTGCGGCATCAGCCGGCAGCCCCAACCGGTTCCCTGTCGGCCTCGTCGCGGGCGGCCAGCGCCGCCACCGCCTGGTCGACGAGTTGGCGCAGGATCGCCGCCGTCGGCTGCTCCTCGGTCACCATGCCGACGCTCTGCCCGGCCATCAGCGAGCCGGTTTCGACGTCGCCCTCGATGACCGCGCGGCGCAGGGCGCCCGCCCAGAAGTGCTCGATTTCGAGCTGCGCCGCCTTTTGGTCGAGCTCGCCGCGATTGAAGCGGTCGATGACATCGCGTTGCGCCGCGGCGAAACGCTTGGTCGCCTGGTTGGCGAGCGCGCGCACCGGGATGACGGGGAACAACGGGTCAAGCTGCGCCGACGGCACCGCGTCGCGCGCGCTGGCGCGCAGGAAGGCCTGTTTGAAGCGCGGATGCGCGATCGATTCGGCGGCGCACACGAAGCGCGTGCCGAGTTGGCAGCCCGACGCGCCCATTTCCAGATACCCGAGGATGGCCTCGCCGCGGCCGATGCCGCCGGCGACGAACACCGGGATCTCGCGCACCTCCGGCAGGATCTCCTGCGCCAGCACGCTGGTCGAAACCGGGCCGATATGGCCGCCCGCCTCCATGCCCTCGATGACGAGGGCGTCGGCGCCCGAGCGCACCAGCTTCTTGGCGAGCACCAGCGCCGGGGCGAAGCAGATCACCTTGGCGCCGCCCGCCTTGACGCGGGCGATGGCCGCGGCCGGCGGCAGCCCGCCGGCCAGCACGATGTGGCCGACATGCAGGTCGAGACAGACGTCGATCAGCCCGGCGAGCTGCGGGTGCATGGTGATGAGGTTGACCCCGAACGGCCGGTCGGTGAGCGCGAAGGTCGCCGCGATCTCGGCCGCGAGCAGCTCCGGCGACATCGCGCCCGAGGCGATGACGCCGAAGCCGCCGCCGTTCGAGATGGCCGAGACCAGGTGCCGCTCCGACACCCAGGTCATGGCCCCGCCCATGATGGCGAATTCGCAGCCCAGGAACTGCGTGCCCCGGCGCCACAGCCGGTCGAGCTTCTGCCGGGCGGTGCGCGCGCGCATCAGACGGCGTCGAGGCCGTAGGCGGTATGCAGGCTGCGCACGGCCAATTCCGTGTACTCCTCGGCGATCAGCACGCTGACCTTGATCTCGGAGGTGGAGATGACCTGGATGTTGATGCCCTTGTCGGCAAGCGCGCTGAACATCCGTTGGGCGACGCCGGCGTGGCTGCGCATGCCGACGCCGATCACCGACACCTTGACGACGTTGGGATCGGGCACGAGGGCGCGGTAGCCGAGTTTCTGGCGCTGCGCCTCCAGCACCGCGACCGCCCGGTCGAGGTCGCTCTTGCCCACGGTGAAGGTCAGATCGGTCGTGTCGCCGCCTTCGGACACGTTCTGCACGATCATATCGACGTTGACGTTGGCGTCGGCGAGAGGTCCGAAGATGGCCGCCGCCACGCCCGGGCGATCCGGCACGCGGGTGAGCGTGATCTTCGCCTCGTCCCGGTTGTAGGCGATGCCGCTGACGACTTCCTGTTCCACGATCTCATCCTCATCAACGACCAGGGTGCCGGGCCGGTCGACGAAGCTCGACAGCACCTGCAGGCGGACCCGGTGCTTCATCGCCATCTCGACCGAGCGGATCTGCAACACCTTGGCGCCCTGCGACGCCATTTCCAGCATCTCTTCGTAGGTGATCTTATCCAGCTTGCGCGCCTTGGCAACGATGCGCGGGTCGGCGGTGTAGACGCCGTCCACGTCCGTAAAGATGTCGCAGCGCTCGGCGCCCAGCGCCGCCGCCAGCGCCACCGCCGAGGTGTCGGACCCGCCGCGGCCGAGCGTCGTCACGCGGTTGTCCGGGCCGAGGCCCTGGAAGCCGGCGACGACGGCCACCTGGCCCTGCGCGAAGCGTTCCTCGAGGCGCGCGGTCTCGATCTGGCCGATGCGCGCCTTGCCGTGCCTGTCGTCGGTGTGGATCGGCACCTGCCAGCCGAGCCACGACCGCGCCGACACCCCCAGTTCCTGCAAGGCCAGCGCCACCAGGCCGCTCGTCACCTGCTCGCCCGACGAGACCACGACGTCGTACTCGCGCACGTCGTGCAGGCGCGATACCGCGCTCGTCCACTCGACGAGCTGGTTGGTGGCGCCGGCCATGGCCGAGACGACGACGACCACGTCGTTGCCGCGATCGACCTCGGTCTTGACCTGCCGGGCGACCGCGCGGATGCGCTCGACATCGGCGACCGAGGTGCCGCCGAACTTCATCACGATGCGAGGCCTGCGCGGCCGCGGTGCCATGACGGTCTTTCCTAGTGTCCTGCCCCAGAAATTCGCTCACGAATTTCTGGGATAAGCAGGCCACTAGATTCAAATAGTGGCCCGTTCACCCCGAAATTCCGTAAAGGAATTTCGGGGACGGGACACTGACGGGGGCGTTCCGGCGAACGTCGGTTGCCGTGCGGCCGGCGCGTATCCATACTGATTCGGACCGGCCGAGGCAAGCTATAGGCCCGGCGCCGGCGAAGGAGGGCAAGGCATGGCCGGCAGCTTCCCGCGATCGCGCGCGCGACGGACGGCCGGCCCTGGCTGCGCCGAAGGCGGCTTCGCCGAGGCGAGCGCCGCCAGCGTCGACCCGTCCGAGGTCGCCAAGTTCGCCGCCCTGGCCGAGGCCTGGTGGGACGAGGCGGGCGATTTCGCGCCGCTGCACAAGCTGAACCCGACGCGCATCGGCTTCGTCCGCGACCGCGTGGCGGGCCGGCTCGGCCGCGACCCGCTTGGGCCTCGCCCGTTGGCCGGGCTGACGCTGCTCGATGTCGGCTGCGGCGGCGGCCTGCTGGCCGAGCCGATGGCCCGGCTCGGCGCCGCCGTCACCGCTATAGACGCGGCGCCGCGCAACATCGCCGTCGCCCGCCTGCACGCCGAGCAAAGCGGGCTGGCGATCGACTACCGCGTGGCCGCCGCCGAGACGCTGGCCGCGGCCGGCGCCCGCTTCGACGTCGTGCTCGCCATGGAGGTGATCGAACACGTCGCCGACCGCGCCGCGTTCCTCGCCGCCTGCTGCGCCGTGCTCGCGCCCGGCGGGACGATGTTCCTCGCCACCCTGAACCGCACCCTGAAGGCGTTCGCGCTCGCCGTCGTTGGCGCCGAGTACCTGCTGCGCTGGCTGCCGCGCGGGAGCCATGACTGGCGCCGTTTCGTGCGCCCGTCGGAGCTGGCCGCGGGCCTGCGCCCGCACGGCGTCGAGATCGTCGAGATCGCCGGCGTCGCCTACAGCCCGCTGACCGACCGCTGGCGTCTGACGCGCGACCTCGACATCAATTACATGGCAATGGCGGAACGCCGCTGAAAAAAGGGGACATTCCTAATTTCCGGCCGCCGAGGCCGACCATTCGATCCGGTTCGGCTCCAAAAAAATATGAATGTCCCATTTTTTCCGCCGACTGGCCGGCCGGGCGCGTTACCGCTGCTTTGACATCTCTGGAAAATGTTCCTATCCTGGGCGTGGCTGCTGCCTGATTGGCGGGCGGCCTTCTCCGGCCTCGATCCGGGGAATCGTTGTTTGACATCGTCAATCTGTCCCGGTCGGCGCCAACGCTCCGTGGCCGCCGCATCGCAGCGCGGCCGCGCGGTCGCCGCGTTCTCGCCGGACGATCCGGGACCGTTCGGATTAGGCCCTGATATAAAGGCGTTTTTGGCAACCTGCCCGGCGGGCGAAAACTTGTCTGTTTGCGACATTTTCATGTCGCTCGCCCGCTGCGCATGGGGTCGGTCGCGCATATTTTTGCCCTCCCGCCGGAAGCGGGGCGGACGAAGCTCCCCTACCACGGAGGATCAGCTATCGTGGCGCGGCAGCCACGGGATGCGGGCGAACTCGACGCCTTCGTCGTGCAGCTCGCGCGCCTCGTCGTTCGAGGCCTCGCCGTAGATGTTGCGCTTTTCGGTCTCGCCGTAATGGATGCGGCGCGCCTCCTCGGGGAAGCGGGGGCCGACATAATCGGACGTGGCCTCGACCTTGTCGCGCAGTTCGCGCAGGGCGCGTAGCGCCGTCGCCGCCTCGGCTCGCGCCTCGTGGCCATCGCCGCCGCCCTTGGTCCTCGGGTCATGCCCGAGGATGCGCGGCGCCATCGGCGCCTTGCCGACCGCGCGGTCGCCGCACACCGGGCAGGCGATTTCTCCGGCCGCGGCCTGCGCCTCGTAGGCGTCGCCGTCGTGGAACCACCCTTCGAACACGTGGTCCATGGCGCATTTGAGGTCGAACAGGATCATGTTTCGCTCGTCGCACGCCTTGCTATAGAACTGCCATAACCGTCTTAAGATGGCGTCAATTCGTCGCCCGGACAAGCGTCCGGGAAGGGAAAGGACCGGGACGGTGAGCGGCACGGACGACCGCGGACCGCGGCAGCCCCCCTCCTACTGGGTGCGCAGCTTCGCCGGGCTGGTGCCGGCCGGCGGCCCGGTCCTGGACCTGGCCTGCGGCGGCGGCCGGCACGCCCGGCTGTTCCTCGCCCTCGGCCACCCGGTGACGGCGTTGGACCGCGACCTCTCGGGCCTGGCCGACATCGCCGGCGCCGCCGGGCTGGAGACGATCGCGGCCGACCTTGAGGCGGGCCGGCCGTGGCCGCTCGGCGAGCGCCGCTTCGCCGGTGTCGTCGTCGTCAACTATCTGCACCGGCCGCTGTTCCCGGCGATCGTCGCGGCGGTGGCGCCGGGCGGTGTCCTGATCTATGAGACCTTCGCGGTCGGCAACGAGCGTTTCGGCCGGCCGCACAACCCCGACCACTTGTTGCGCCCGGACGAGCTGATCGCCGCCGTCGCCGGCCATCTCGAGGTCATCGCCTACGAAAACCTCGAGTTGAGCGAACCGCGCCCGGCGATGGTCCAGCGCATCGCCGCGGCGCGTCCG
>JBBECF010000167.1:0-15092 GCA_040881945.1 Dongiaceae bacterium
CGCAACCCGCGCTTCCTTGCCGAGCGGCTGGAATTCACCGCCGAATATTACAACGGCCGCAACCCGAACGGACAGTTCTATACCCGCGACCTCGAATATTTCGGGTTCGGCGTCCACGCCTATTTCAACTGAGCGGGCGCCTCCGCCGGCCGAGGTCGAGCCGCAGAATCGGCCGGTGCGGCACGCGGCGCGCCACCTCGACGAAACCGAGCCGCCGAAAGGTCGAGGCGAGGCCGGTATAGACCGTGGTCGTCGATTTGCGCTCCGCCGTCTCCCAGGGATAGGCCTCGAGCGCCGGCGCGCCGGCCCGCCGCGCGCGTTCGATGGCGGCGGCGATCAGCGCCGCCGTCAACCCGCGGCGGCGATGGCCGGACTTGACGAAGAAGCAGGACAGCGACCAGACGGACGCGTCGTCCACGGGCTTCAAGAGGCGCGAGCGGCCGAGCGTCGGCAGCTCGGCGCGCGGACCGAGGGCGCACCACCCGACCGCCTCGCCGTCCGCGTAAGCGAGCAGGCCCGGCGGCGGCCCGGCTTCGACGAGGCGGCGGAAGGCGCGGCGGTTGCCGGGCCCGTGTCCGCGCTCGAACTCGCGCCGGGTCAGCCGCCACCACATGCACCAGCAACCGCCGCAGGCGCCGTTGGGGCCGAACAGCGCCTCGACATCCGCCCAGCGTTCGGGCGTCAGCGGAACGATCTTGACGGTCGCCGCCGGCTCAGCCATCACCGGATCATATAGACCTTGCGCACCGTCTCCCGCACCCGGCAGGTGCCGCGCCAGCCGGCCGGGAAGAAGGCGGTCGTGTCCGGCTCGATCTCGATGACCTCGCCCGATTCGTGGGTATAGGTGCAGCGGCCGACGAGGAAATGGCAGAATTCATCGCGGGTGACGTGGCAGTCCCAGTGACCGGGCGTGCATTCCCAGACGCCGCATTCCGAGTCG
The DNA here is from genome assembly GCA_040881945.1 of Dongiaceae bacterium. Classification (GTDB taxonomy): domain Bacteria; phylum Pseudomonadota; class Alphaproteobacteria; order Dongiales; family Dongiaceae; genus JBBECF01. The sequence goes on from JBBECF010000167.1 coordinate 941, forward strand.
CCGTCCGGCCCCTTGTGCAGCAGCACACCCGAGGTCAGCGACCGACCCTCGATCATCGTCGGCACCGGCCCCCAGTCCCGGAGGTCGGCGAGGGCGGCCGGATGGCGCAGGGTGGGCGCGGAGGTCGTCATGCCGCCACCCTTGCCGCCACCTGGGCGATGATATCGGCCGCCTTCTGGACGCCCCTGGCCTGCTGCATGCGACGGCTCAGCTCGCGCAGGCGGGCGTGCATGGCCGCGTCGGACAACAGGCGGGCGATGGCGCCGGCCAGCTCGCCGTCGGTCCAGGCGTAGCGCGCCAGCTTCTCGCCGTAGTGCGTGTCATGAATGCGCCGGGCGTTGTCCAGCCCGTCCCAGCAGAACGGCATGATCAGGGCCGGCTTGCCGAAATACAGCGCCTCGTTGAAGCTGTTGTTGCCGCCGTGATGGATGAACAAATCGACATGCGGCAGCACGGCCGGCTGCGGGAACCAGGACTCGAGGATCACGTTGGGCGGGACCGCCGTGTAGCGGTCCTTGTAATCGCCGACGTTCATCAGGAACCGGTAGGGCAGCCGGGCGAACAGCGCGATCATGCGCTTGTAGAGATCGACGTCGGCGGCGCCGAGGCTGCCGTAACTGACATAGATCAGCGGCTTGCCTTCGTTGGCGGCGAACCGGGGCACCCGGTACGTCCCCTCGTCGCGCACGCAGCCTTCCAGATATTGGAACCGCCGCGGATCGAGGGGCACGCGCCGCCTGAATTGCAGCGGCTTCGGGTAGAGCAGCAGGTTCATGGTGGGCGAGATTTCGAAGAACTCGCCGAGCGGATAGGGCTTCTCGCCGACCTTGGCGAGGAAGGCGTTGAAGCGGTCGTGGCACGGCTTGACCAGGCGCAGGAACTCCCTCTCGAAGGCGGCGAAGCACGGCTTGTCGTTCTCGCCGCAGCCCGACAGATGCGGCGGGATGTCGGGGTCGGGGATCTCGTTCTCGGAGCAGGAGATGATGCGGACCCAAGGGGCGCCCGCGCGCTTGATGGCCGGGAACAGGATGACGTTGTCGACGCACACGACGTCCGGCCTGATGCGCTTCAGGTGCGCGTCGAGCCCCGCTTCGGCGAGGATGGCGGATTCGACGATCGCCTCCCACACCGGGATGACGTAGGTCGCAAGCTGGTCGATTGGCGACAGGCGGAAATGCGGCAGGTGGCCGGCGATGAAGTCGGCCCAGAACTTGGCCACCTCGGCGTCCGACATGCCGCCGGACATGTCGACCAGGTTCTCCTCGAAGCCGTAGTTCGCGAACACGCCCTTGAAGCCGCGATCGCAGACGAACACCGGCCGGTGTCCCATGGCGCGCAGCTTCTGGGCAATGCCGACGCAGTTGAGCGCCGGGCCGAACGCCGCTTCGGGGAAGAAAACGATCGTTTTCGCCTTCGCGGGCGGCAGAGCGGTCACGGCCTTCGGCGCCGCGGGCCGACGCGCCGGTGTCTTGGCCTTAGTTTTGGTTTTGGTTTTGGCCCTGACCTTGGCCTTGGGCCGCGCTTTCGCCCTTGCCTTCGGCGCGGTCCTTACGCGGCGCTTGGCCTTGGGCTTGGTCCGCGCCTTGGCCTTCGCGCCGACTTTGGTCTTGGTCCGAAGTTTGGCCTTCGACGCCGCCTTGCGCTTCGCAGTCTTCTTTCTGCGTGTCGTCGCCATCGTCGGCATCCCCCCCTTCGCCGAGCTTGCCGTGCCGGCCTAGTCGGTCAAGACGCGCGCCTGCTCGGCCGGCCAGTCGCAAGCGACCGGCGCGCCTTCGCGCAAGCCTTCGGCCGCCGCGCTGCCGCTGGGCAGACGCGCGATCAGCGGCGCCGCCTGGCCGGCGAGGCGGACGTGAACGAGCAAATCCTGCCCCAGATAGGCGATCCCCTCAACCGTGCCGACGAGGCCGCCGCCGGAACCGGCGACGGACAGCATGGGGACGAGACGTACCCGTTCTGGGCGGACGGCGAGGGTCGCCGGCGTTCCCGGCGCGGCGACGCTGCCGGCGGCAGCCGGCAGCAGCCCGAGCCCGTCGACCGCGACGCCGCCGGCGGCGAGGCGGCCGGCGAAAAGATTCATGGTTCCGATGAACCCGGCGGCGAAGCGGTTGGCCGGGCGTTCGTAGAGGTCGCGCGGGGTCCCGAGCTGGGCGATGCGCCCGTCCTGCAACAGCGCGATGCGGTCGGCCATGACCAGCGCCTCCTCCTGGTCGTGGGTGACGACCAGGAAGGTGATGCCGGTCTCGTGCTGCAGGCGCTTCAATTCGAGTTGCATTTCGCCGCGCAGCTTCTTGTCGAGGGCGGCGAGCGGCTCGTCGAGCAGCAGCACGCGCGGCCGCTTGACCAGCGCGCGGGCCAGCGCGACGCGCTGGCGCTGGCCGCCGGACAACTGATGCGGCCGCCGCCCGGCAAGGTCGCCGAGTTGCACCATGTCGAGCGCGGCGGCCACCCGGCGGTTCAGTTCGGCCCCGCGCAGCCCCTCCATCTCGAGCCCGTAGGCGACATTGCCGTGGGTCGAGAGATGCGGGAACAGGGCGTAGGATTGGAACATCATGTTGACCGGGCGGCGGTTCGGCCGGACGGCGGTGATGTCGCGGCCGTCGAGACGGATCCGCCCCTCGTCCGGCTGCTCGAAGCCGGCGATCAGGCGCAGCAGCGTCGTCTTGCCGCAGCCCGAGGGGCCGAGCAGGGCGAAGAATTCGTTCTCGCGCAGCTCGAGCGACAGCCGGTCGACGGCGGTGAGCGGGCCGAAGCGCTTGGTCGCGCGCTCGACCTCGAGGATCGGCGCGGCGGTCACCGCACGATGTCCCGGTTGAGGCGCTGCGACAGCAGGATCAGCGTGAAGCTGACCCCGAGCACGATGGTCGCCACGGCATTGATCTCCGGCGTCACCCCGAAGCGGATCATGGCGTAGATCTGCATCGGAAAGGTCGTCGAGGCGCGGCCCGCGCCGGACGTGAAGTAGGCGATGATGAATTCGTCAACCGACAGCGTGAAGGCGAGGAGCGCGCCGGCCAGCACGCCCGGGAAGATCACCGGCAGGGTGATGCGGAAGAAGGTCGTCACCTCGCCGGCACCGAGGTCGATCGACGCCTCGACGATCGACTTGTCGAAATGCCTGAGGCGGGTGCGCACCACGGCGCAGACGAAGGCGATGTTGAAGACGGCGTGCGACAGGATGATCGAATGCAGGCCGAGCGAGAAATCGAGTAGCGCGTAGAACGACAGGAGCGCGATCGCCAGCACAATATCGGGGATGACCATCGGCGCGAACACCAGCCCTTCGATCACGGGTCCGGGCCGCACGGTCTCGAGGCCGAGCGCGAGCAGCGTGCCGATCGAGGTCGCGATCAGGGTCGAGCCGACGGCGACGATCAGCGTGTTGCGGGCGGCAGCCAGGATCGCCGGGTTGGCCGCGAGCCGGCCGTACCATTCGGTCGAAAATCCGGTCCAGGCCGTCGGCAGGCCGCTCTTGTTGAAGGACAGCACGATCAGGACGACGATCGGCCCGTAAAGAAACAGATAGACGAGGCCGAGATGGCCGGCCAGCCAGCGCCGCTCGACTGGGACCTTAGGCATCGGCGCGGGCCTCCTGGCCGCGCCGGACCGCCCAGGCCTGGGCGAACAGCAGCAGCAGCATGACGCCGATCAGCAGGAAGGCGAGGCTGGAGCCGAACGGCCAATCGCGGGCGGTGAGGAACTGGTCGTAGATCAGGTTGCCGACCATGACCGACCGGCCGCCGCCGAGCAGGTCCGGCGTGATGAAATTGCCGATCGACAGCACGAACACGAAGACCGAGCCGGCGCCGATCCCCGGCAGGGTCAGCGGCAGGGTAACGCGCAGGAACGTCCGCCAGCCCGGCGCGCCGAGATCGGCCGAGGCCTCGCGCATTTCCGGGTTGAGCCGCGAGATCGAGCTGTAGAGGGCGAGCACCATGAACGGCAGGTAGCCGTAGAGCAGCCCGACGACGATGGCGAAGTCGTTGTAGAGCAACGGCAACGGCTGCTCGATCCATCCCAGCCCGGTCAGCGCCCGGTTGATCAGCCCCTCGCGGTTCAAGAGCACGATCCAGGCGTAGGTGCGGATCAGGTAGTTGCTCCAGAACGGCAGCATGACGAGGATGAGCAGCGGAAGCTGCCGATGCTTCGCCCCGGTGGCGATGAAATAGGCCACGGGATAGCCGACCAGCAGCGCCACGACGGCGGTCAGCGCCGCGATGCGCGCCGATTTGAGGAAGATCGACAGGTACAGCGGGTCGACGGCGCGGGCATAGTTCTCGAGGGTGAAGGCGTAGTCGATGCCGCCATAGACGCCGCGCTCGAAGAAGCTGTAAGCGAAGACGACGGCGCAGGGGACGACCAGGAATACAACGAGCCAGCCCAGCCCCGGCCCCAGCAGCACCAGACGGCGGAGCCGCTCCGCCGTAGCCATGTCGCCGATGCTCAACCCGAACCCCCGCGCCCCGGCCGCCGCCGACGGCCGGGGACGCACCCCTCTTCGACCCGGCGCTACTGCGCCGCCAGGATCTCGGTCACGGCCCGCGTGTATTCCTTCTGCGTCTCGCCGAGGTCGCGAAGCTGCTCCTGGCGCATCAGATCGGCCGGGGTCATCGCCATGTTCGGATAGGTCTCGAACAGGCCCTTGTCGACGGCCTCCATCGCCTTCCGGTTCGGCACCTTGTAGAGGATGTTCTCGGCGACCCAGGCGTGCACCTCGGGCCTCAGGACATAATCGATGAAGGCGTGCGCCCCGTCCTTGTTCTCGGAGGCGGCGGTGACGACCATGGTGTCCGTCCACATGTCGCTGCCCTCCACGGGCACGACGAACTTGATGGCCGGGTTCTCGGCGATGCCGTAGTTGCACCAGCCGTCCCAGGCGTGCACGAGGCTGGCCTCGCCGGCCACCAGCTTCGAATAGAACGTGGTGTCGTCGTAGGCCAGCAGGCTGCGTTTCGCCTCGATCAGCAGGTCCTTGGCCTGGGCGATCTGGCCCGCATCGGTGCTGTTGACCGAGTAGCCGAGCGCCTTCAGACCCGCCGCCATCAGCCAGCGGTCGGTGGCCAGCATGGTGATCTTGCCCTTCAGCGCGTCGGCCGGCCGCAGCATGTCGTTCCAACTGGACGGCGTGCCCGCCACCAGATCGCTGCGGTAGCACAGACCCGTCGTCCCCCAGGCGTAGGGCACGGACCGGCGGTTGCCGGGATCGTAGGCGAGGGCGGCCGCCTCCGGATAGAGGTTGGCGAGGTTCGGGAGCTTGCCGTGGTCGAGCTCGGCGATAAGGCCGAGGTTGGCGAGCGCCTCGACGAAGGGGCCGGAGACGAACAGCACGTCGTATCCCTTGCCGCCGCCCGCCGTGACCTTGCCCATGATTTCTTCGTTGGTGGCGTGCACGGAAAGCTCGGCCTCGATGCCGGTCTCCTTGGTGAAGTTCTCGAGCAGGTCCGCGGGCATGTAGCCGTCCCAGTTCGAGATGACGATCTTGGCCGACGGCTTCGGCCAGAACGCGATGCCGAGCGCGACGATGACGGCGGCGACGACGACGACACCGATGATGATCCCCCTGTTGGCTGGCTTGGCCATCTATCCCCTCCGTTAGTTTGCGCCCCCCCCCTGGGGCCGCGTCGCAGCCGACACCGCGGTGGCGCGATCCTGCCCCCAAGACCGGCGCGTCACAATCCGCCGCCCGGGCGGGCGCGGTCAACCGGAATCCCCGCCGGCCGCCACCGCCGCCGACCACGGCGAGCCGATATCGGCGATGCCCGAATTGACCCCGCCGTCGCGCAACACGGCGTTGGGCGAGGCGAACAGCACCGGGTAGGCCGTGAGCTCGCCGCGCACCACCGGCAGGCGGGCGCCGACGGCCGCGCCAACCGCCTCGGGCAGCCGGCGGTCGAGCACCGCCGGCCCGTCGCCGCTCAGGTCGAGCCGCGGGCAGTGGAAGGCGTCTTCGAGCGTCATTCCGAAGTCGAGCAGGAAGGACAGCACCTGGGCGACCGCGGGCAGGATGCGCCGGCCGCCCGAGGCGCCGAGCGCCAGCCACGGCCGGCCGCCGCGCCGCGCCACCACCGGGCACATGTTGGTGAGCGGCCGCTTGCCCGGCGCCAGCGAGTTCGGCCGGCCGGCTCGCGGGTCGAACCACATGATGCCGTTGTTCATCAGGATGCCGCTGTCGGGCAGCAGCACCTTGGCGCCGAAGCGCGACAGCAGCGTCTGGGTCAGGGCCACCATGGTCCCGTCGCGGTCGATGACGCTGACATGGCTGGTGCAAGCCGGGGCCGGGGCGCTGTCGCCAAGCGCCGCCAGGCGCTCGGCAGAGGCGTCGCGCAGGCTTTCGGCATAGGCGAGGTAGGCGGCCGGCCCCGGTGCCGCGCCCGGCGTCAGGCGGCCGGCCAGGTCGCCCAGGACGCGCGCCAGGGTCGGCCCGGCGGTCAGGCCCGGGGCGGCCCCGACGATGGCGTCGCGGTACGGGATCTCGAGGGCCGGGACCACGGTCGCGCGATAGCCCGCCAGGTCGGCGCGCGACAGCCGGCCGCCGCCGGCGCGCATGTCGGCGACGATCGAGTCGGCCAGCGCGCCTTCGTAGAAGTCGCGGGCGCCGGCCTCGGCGAGACGGCGCAGCGTGCGTGCCAGGTTGCCGAGCGGCAGAAGCGGCGGCGGGCCGTCCAGCGGCGCCGGCGGCAGGCCGTGCGGCAGATAGACCGCCCGCGCGCCTTCGAATTCCGCCAGCTCGCGCGCCGCGACCGCGATGCCGAGGCAGGCGTACCAGTCGACCGCCAGCCCGGCCGCGGCGAGGTCGATGGCCGGGGCCAGGGCGGCGCGCCAGGCGATGGTCCCGAAGCGCTCCAGCGCCAGGCGCATGCCGTCGACTTGGCCGGGCACGGCGACGGCGGCGAAGCCCTTGAGGTTGCGGTCGCCAACGACGGAAGGCCAGGCGAACATGCCGGCGTCCGCGCCGCCGGCCAAGGGGCCAGCGAGCGGATAGTCGGCCGGGTCGAGGGCCGCCGGCGCGACCATGCCGAAATCGATCGCATGGACGGCGGAACCCGCCGCCGGGGCGACCAGCATGTAGCCGCCGCCGCCGAGCCCGCTCATCCACGGCTCGACCGCGGCCAGCGCGAAGCCGGTCGCCACCGCCGCGTCGACGGCGTTGCCGCCGGCCGCCAGCACGCCGGCGCCGACCCGCGCCGCGACGGCGCTCTGCGCGGCGACGACGCCGCCGGCCGAGGTCACCGCCGCCTTGCCCAGGCGCCAATTTTGGATCGGGGGACCGGACATGCCGGACAGCCTAGCCGAGCCGCCGCCGGCAGGCCACCGGCTCGCGCCGGCACGGTCAATCGAGGACGGACAGGGTGACGTCGACGATGTCGTTGAGGGTGGCCCTGTCGTCGGTGGCCTTGGCCATGACGCGCAGGCCGTTGAGGCTGCTGGTCAGATAGCGGGCGAGCGCCGGCGCCTCGACGCGATCGCCGATCTCGCCGCTCGCCCGGGCCTGGAGCAGCACGCCGTGCAACGCCGCCTCGGTCCGGCGCATCGCCAGCGCGACGTGGGCGCCGATGTCGCCGGCGTCGGGACAGAACTCGACCGCCGTGTTGACGACCATGCAGCCGCGCCGGCCGCCGGTCGCCGCCGCGTCGACCGCCGCCACGAACAAACGGCGGATCGCCGCCTTGGCAGAACCGGTTTCGCGCAACGCGGTCCCGAGCAGCCCCTCGACGTCGCCGGCGGTGCGGCAGAAGCGGTCGAGCGCGGCAAGATAGAGCGCGTGCTTGTCGCCGAACGCCGCATAGAGGCTGCCGCGATTGATGCCCATGGCCTCGACCAGATCCTGGATCGAGGTCGCCTCGAAGCCGCGCGACCAAAACAACTGCATCGCCCGGTCGAGGGCCTCGTCGCGGTCGAATTCCTTGGGGCGGGCCATTCCGATACCGCCGGCGTCTCCCTTCGTACCGCCAGACATGGCGGCGTCGGCCGGGAAGTTCAAGATTTCCGGCCGGCGATAGCCAGTGACCGCCGGACGGCGAGGCGATAGGCTGACCGGCCCCCGAGCGGCGCGGGATCGGTGCATGCAGGACATTGCGATCACGGTCTTCGGCGTCAGCGGCCTGTTGGCGCTGGTCAGCCTGTTGCCGCCGCTGGCGGCGCGGCTGAACCTGCCCTACACGGTACTGCTGGCGGCGGCCGGCTGCGCACTCGGCGCGATCGTGGCCGCGGCCGGCGAGACCGGCGGCGGGCCGGTCGGCGACTTCGTGGCGGCGCTCGGTGGGTTCGGCGTCTCGTCCGAGGCCCTGCTCTACATCTTCCTGCCGACGCTGCTGTTCGAGGCGGCGCTGGCCATCGACGCGCGGCGGCTGATGGACGACGTCGCGCCGATCCTGCTTTTGGCGGTCGTCGCGGTGATCGTGTGCACGCTGGTCGTCGGCTTTGCGCTGTCGATCGTTTCCGGCGTCGGGCTGATCGCCTGCCTGCTGCTCGGCGCCATCGTCGCCACCACCGACCCGGCGGCGGTGATCGGAGTCTTCCGCGACCTCGGGGCGCCGCAGCGGCTCAACATCCTGATCGAGGGCGAGAGCCTGTTCAATGACGCCGCGGCGATCGCCCTGTTCACGCTGCTGCTGGCCATGCTGCTCGGCGAGCGCACGGCCGACCCGGTTGCCGCCGTCTTCACCTTCGTCAAGGGGTTCGCCGGCGGCATCGCCGTCGGCTACCTCGCCGCGCGGGCGGCCTGCGCCCTGTTTGCGCCGTTGCGCGGGATGCCCCGGGCCGAGATCACGCTGACGGTGTCGCTCGCCTATCTCGTCTTCATCGTCGCGGAGCGCTACGTCCACGCTTCCGGCGTCGTCGCCGTGGTCACGGCGGCGCTGGTCATGGGCGCCGTCGGGCGCACGCGGATCACGCAGACGAGCTGGCGGACGCTGATCGAGACATGGCAACAGCTCGGCTTCTGGGCCAACTCGCTGGTCTTTCTGTTGGCGGCCATGCTGGTGCCGCGGCTTCTGGCCGCCGCCGGCGCCCGCGAGCCGCTGTTGCTGGCCGTGCTGGTGGCGGCCACGCTGGCGGCCCGCGCGCTGGTGGTGTACGGCCTCCTGCCGATACTGAGCGCCGGCGGCCTCGCCGAGAAGGTCAGCGGTCCGTACAAACTGGTCACCCTATGGGGCGGGCTGCGCGGCGCCGTCTCGCTGGCCTTGGCGCTGGCGGTCAGCGAGAACCACGAGCTGCCGATCGAGGTGCGGCAGTTCGTCGGCGTGCTGACGACCGGCTTCGTCCTCTTCACGCTGTTCGTCAACGGCCTTACGTTGCGGCCTTTGCTGCGGCTGCTCCAGCTCGACAAGCTGTCGCCGGTCGATCGCGCGGTGCGCGACCGTGCGCTCGCCCTGGCGCTGGCGACGATCAAGCAGCGCATCGAGACGGTGGCCGCCGGCGATCGCATCGATGCGCCGATCGCCGCGGAAATCGCTCGCGGATTCGCCGCGCGCATCGCCGACGCCGAACGCGCCGTCGCCGACGCGACGGGCGGCGCCGGCTTGTCCGACGACGAGCGCGTCCACGTCGGCCTCCATGCCCTGGCCGCGCACGAGCGCGAGCTGTACATGGCGCGCCTGGCCGAGCGCGTCATCTCGCGCAAGATCGCCGACGTCCTGGCGGCGCAGGGCGGACGGTTGCTCGACGGCGTCAAGACCGGGGGGCGCGCCGGCTATGAGGCGGCCGCCGAGCGCGCGCTCGCCTTTCCGGCGACCTTCCGCGCCGCCGTGTTCGCGCATCACCGCTTCGGCGTCGCCCGCTGGCTCGCCGCCCGCCTGGCCGACCGCTTCGAGATCCTGCTGATTGCCCAGATGACGCTGCGCCAGCTCGCCGCCTTCAACGGCGAGAACATCGGTCCGCTGCTCGGCGCCGTGGCCGGCAATCGGCTCGGCGAGATTCTCGACGCCCGCCGCGCCGCGACCGAGCGCGCCCTGGACGCGCTCAAGCTGCAGTATCCCGACTACGCCCGCGCCCTGCAGGCGAAGTATCTCGGCCGGGTGGCGTTGCGTCTCGAGGAGACGGCGTACCGGGCGATGCTGGCGGATTCGGTGATCAGCCAGGAGATCTTCAACGATCTGGCGCGGCGGCTCACGGTGCGCTGGCAGGAGATGGACCGGCGGCCGCCGCTCGACATCCAGCTCCGGCGCGAGGAGATCGTCGCCCGCGTGCCGGTCTTCGCCGGCATCGAGCCGACGCGCCTGGCCGAGATCGCCGGCCTGCTGCGGCCGCGGCTGGCGCTGCCCGGCGAACGCATCATCGCCCGCGGCGAGCGTGGCGACGCCATGTATTTCATCGCTTCGGGCGCGGTCGAGGCGCGGCCGCGGTCGGCACCGGTGCGCCTGGGCAGCGGCGACTTCTTCGGCGAGATCGCGCTGGTGACCGACCGGCGGCGCACCGCCGACGTGGTCGCCCTCGGCTATTGCCGCCTGCTCGTCCTCCAGCTCCGCGACCTGCGCCGGCTGCTCGCCGCCGATCCGGTGCTGCGCCGGCGCATCGACGAGGTCGCCCGCGAGCGGCTCGGCGAAGCGGAGGCGGCGGCGCTGCCCCCACCCTCCCGTGGCTGATGGCGCGGGTCTCTCCCTGGCGAATCGCCGAGGAAGGGTCAGAAAATTGGAAAATTGGGAAAATTGGGGTCAGAGTCGATTTACGCGAGAGCCGGATTGATCAGCTAAATTGACTCTGACCCCATTTACAGGTCGGGAGCGGCCTCAAGGCGTCGGCGCCAGGAGTTTCACGAACACCAGCTTGCCGTCGCCGGGGGCGTAGAAGTCGGGCAGCTCGGCCGCCGGGTCGAAGCCGGCGGCGCGATAGAAGGCGCGCGTCGGCGCGTATCGCGGGCGCGACGAGGTCTCGGCGTAGAGCCGGGCGCCGCCCTGGCGAAAGGCAGCCGATTCGACCAGGGCGAGCAGGCGTCGGCCGAGGCCGGCGCCCTGGCTGTCGGGGCCGACGACGATCCAGTAGAGATCGAAGCTCGACCGGGTCAGCGGGATCGGGCCGAAGCAGGCATAGGCGGCGAGCGCGCCGCCAGCCTCGGCGAACAGAAAATGGTAGCCGCTCGCCGGCCCGCGTAGCAGCCGCTCCTCGACCAGCTCCCCGGCCACCGCGATCTCCTCGTCAGAGAAGAAGCCGGTAGCGCGGACCAGCGCGCGGACGGCCGCCGGGTCGGTGGCGCGTGCCTCCTCGCGGATCGCGGCCAATGGGCCCGGCGCGCCAGCGCTCAATTCAACGCCAGCGCCTCCGCCGGCCCAGCGACGCGTACCGGCGGGCGCCTGGTCGCCGGCACGGCGGCGCTGTCGGCGACGATGCGCCGCACCACCCCGGGCAAATCGAGACCGGCGCGGGCGGCCGCCGCGGCAAATCCGGCGTCTGGCGACAGGCAGGGGTTGACGTTGACCTCGAGCACGGAAGGAGCGCCCGCTTCATCGACCCGGCAATCGACGCGGGCATAGCCGCGCAGGCCGAACAGCCGCCAGCACGCCCGCGCCGTCGCCGCCAGACGATCGAGTAGGGACCGATCGGTCGCGGCGAAATCGAAGCGCCGAACGGTATTGCGGTGTTCGAACGATCCGACATGCCACTTCGCGGCGTAGTCGACGATGCGCGGCTTGCCGGGCGGGTAGTCGACGAAGCACATCTCGGCCGGCGGCAGCAGCTCGACGCCGTCGGCCGCCGCCAGCAGCGACAGGTTGAACTCGCGCCCGTCGATGAAGCGCTCGGCGAACCAGTCGCCGCCGAAGCGCCGCCGCCGGGCGCGCAGGACGCCGCCGAGCCGGGCCGGATCGGCGACGATCGAGCCCCCGTCGAGCCCGATCGAGGCGTGCTCCCAGACCGACTTGACGATGTAGGGGCCAGGGAAGTCCGGCGCCACGAGGCCGTCGGCCCCGCATTCGGCCCAGGCCGGCGTGGCGATGCCGGCCCCGGCCAGCAGCTTCTTGGCCACCGGCTTGTTCGAGGTCAGGAAGGCCGCCTCGGCGCCCGCCCCGGTATAGGGCAGGCCCAGCGAATCGAGCAGGGCCGGGGCGAGATGGATGAGCCGCCCGAGCCCCTCGACCGACTCCACGAGGTTGAAGACGAAGGCCGGACGCAGGTGCAGCAGCCGCGCCCGCGCCGCCTCGAGGTCGAGGGTGAGCGGCACCGCCACCGGGGCGTAGCCGAGGCCGGCGAGCGCCCGCTGCACGGTCTCGACCTCGACCAGGACGTCCTGCTCGTCGGGCGTGGCGTCGGCCGCGACGGCGCCGTAGAGCACGGCGACGCGGCGCGACCGGCCACGCTTCATCGGGACGATCACCGGCCCTACTCCGCCGCCGCCGCCGCGCCCGCCGCGCCGGCGCGGCAGCGGCGCAACGCCGAGTCGACGATGCGCCCGATCAGGGCGTCGTAGCCGATGCCGGCGAGCGTGCACATGATCGGCAGATCGGAATGTTCCGGGTGCAGCCCGGCCAGCGGGTTGACCTCGAGGAAGTGGGGCCGGCCGGCGGCGTCCGAGCGCACGTCGACCCGGCCGCCGTCGCGGCAGCCCAACCCCCGCCAGGCGTCGAGCGCCACCCGCGCGGCTTCTTGAGCCTCGGCGTCGTCGGCCAGGCGGTAGATCACCCGCCGGTCGCAGTCCTCCTTGTTGACGTAGGAATAGACCCCGGCCTCGGCGCGCTCGGTCAGCACCACCTCCATGACCGCGACCGCCGCGGCGGCGTCGCCGGTGCCGGTGACGCCGACCGTGAACTCGCGGCCGGGCAGGAAGGTTTCGACCAGCACCGGCTGGCGGAACCGTTGCAGGAGCTGGCGGCAGACCTTGCGCAGCGCCGCCGGCGAGGCGACCCGCGAGGCCGGCGTGATGCCCTTGCCGGTGCCCTCCGCCACCGGCTTGGCGAACAGCGGATAGGGCAGGTCCACGGTGGCAACGTCGGCGGCGGTCTCGACCACGGCGAAGGCCGCCGTCGGCACGCCCTTGTCGCGCACCACGTGCTTGGTCATTCCCTTGTGCAGCGTCAGCGCCATGACCAGCGGGTCGGAGAAGCAGTAGGGGATGGCGTAGGCGTCGAGCAGGGCCGGCACCTGGGCCTCGCGGCCGATTCCGTGCAGGCCCTCGGCGATGTTGAACACCAAGTCCCAGCGCGCCCCGGCGACCAGACGGGCGGCGAGGTGGCGGACGGTGCCGATGCGCTCGGTCGCGAAACCGAGCCGGCCGAGCGCCCCCTCGAGCGCCTGGATGGTGGCGGGGCTGTCGAACTCCGCCGTCTCCTCGCGGCCGTAGCCGGCCGCCAGGTAGTCGTCGCGCAGGTCGTAGGTGAGGCCGACGCGCATCAGGCCGCCCCCCCGTCCGCAACCGCCGCGGCCGGCGCCCGGTCGCGGCCGAGCGTGCCGTCGGGGTCCGGATAGCGGTACTGGCCGCCCTCGAAATTGGTCAAGAGCAGGTCGTCGCCGTCGCGCCCCGCCACGGCGTCGGGGATGAGCGGGATCTTGCCGCCGCCGCCGGGGGCGTCGATGACGAAGGTCGGCACCGCATAGCCGGTGGTATGCCCGCGCAGGGCCCGGATGATCTCCAACCCCTTCTCGACCGGGGTGCGGAAATGCGCCGAGCCGGAGATCGGGTCGCACTGGTAGAGGTAATACGGCTTGACCCGGGCCATGAGCAGTCCGTGCATCAGCCGCTTCATCACCTCGGCGTCGTCGTTGACCCCTTTGAGCAGCACCGTCTGGCTGCCCAGCGGGATGCCGGCGTCGGCGAGGCGCGCGCAGGCCTCCTTGACCTCGAGCGTCAGCTCGTCCGGGTGGGTGAAATGCAGGCTCATCCACAGTGGGTGATACCGGCGCAGGATGGCGGCGAGGGCGCGGGTGACCCGCTGCGGCGCCACCACCGGCACCTTGGTGCCGATGCGCAGGAACTCCACATGCTTGATGGCGCGCAGGCGCGCCAGCAGCCATTCCAGCTTCTCGTCGGCCAGGGTCAGGGGATCGCCGCCGGAGAGCAGCACGTCGCGGATCTGCGGGTGGGCCTCGATATAGGCGATCGCCCGTTGCCATTGCGGGACGCTGAAGCTGTATTCGCCCCCGGCCTCGCCGACCATGCGCGAGCGCGTGCAGTAGCGGCAATAGGTCGAGCAGAAGCCGGTGGTCAGGAACAGCACCCGGTCGGGGT
>JBBECF010000168.1:0-2316 GCA_040881945.1 Dongiaceae bacterium
CTTGTCGGCGCCCGCCGCCGCGGCAAACTCGGCGATGGCCGCCTCGGCCGCCTCGACCGCCAAGCCGCGCGCGGCCAGGCGTTGCACGATCTCGGCGATCGCCGGATCCGCGCGCCAGGCGGCGCGGTCCGCGTCGCCGATCGGCGGTCCGGCCCACACCATGCCGGCGGAGATTTCCGGCACCCTGCGCTGCACGCAGGGCCAATCCGCATCCTCTTCGGCGGCGACGCCGGCGAGCCGGCCGCCGCCCAGGAGCAGCAGCGCCGCCAGCGCCGCCGCCCGAAGATCGCGTTGCCGGCTCATCCGGCCGGCCCGCCGCGCCGCGCCATCAGGCCGCGCCCCGGATCGTAGCCGTAGATCGCGAGGCCGAGGAACAGCACGAGAAAGCCCGCGACCCAGAGCAACGCCTCGAGGTTGAGCTGGCCGTAGAGGGCGTAGCGCACCAGCTCGACCGCGTAGGTGAACGGGTTGTAGGCGCAGATCTGATACAACAGCAGGCTTGTCTCCTTCACCCGCCACAGCGGATAGAGCGCCGAGGAGGCGAAGAACATCGGGAAGATCACGAAGTTCATGACCCCGGCGAAGTTCTCGAGTTGCTTGATCCACGACGACAACAGCAGGCCGAGCGAGCCCAGCATCAGCCCGGACAGGAACAGCGCCGGGACCACCGCAAGATAGCCGGCCGGCGGCGGCTGCACGTCCCAGAACCAGGCGATCGCCAGGAACACATAGACCTGAAGGATCGATACCATGACCCCGGCGAACAGCTTGCACAGCAGCAGGTACCAGCGCGGCAGCGGACTGACGAGCAGCGTCCGCATGCTGCCCATCTCGCGGTCGTAGACCATCGACAGCGAGCTCTGCATGCCGTTGAAGAGCTGGATCATGCCGACCAGCCCGGGCGTGATGTAGACCTCGTAGAGGATATAGGTCTCGTAGGGCGGCACGATCGAGACGCCGAGCACCGACCGGAATCCGGCGGCGAAGATGAACAGCCAGACCAGCGGGCGAACCAGCGCGGCGACGAACCGGCCGCGCTGCTGGACGAAGCGCAGGGTCTCGCGCCCGACGATGCCGTCGAGGCAGCGCAGGTAATGCGCCGCCGTCAACGTCCTGCCGGCGCGGCCGGCGGCAAGGTCCGGCGTCGCCGTCACGGCCGCCCCGCTCCGGTCAGCGTCGCGAAGGCCTCGCGGATGCCGGCGGCGCCGGCGGCGCGCGCCACCTCGCCGACCTCGCCGTCGGCGACGACGCGCCCCTTGTGCAGCACGATGACGCGATCGCCGTCGGCGACCTCGTCGATCAGATGCGTGGCCCACAACAGACCCAAGCGTTCCTCCCGGCACAAACGGCGGACGTGGTCGAGAATAGCCTGGCGGCTGCCGATGTCGAGACCGACCGTCGGCTCGTCGAGCAACAGCAGGCGGGGCCGGTGCAGGAGCGCCCGCGCGATCTCGACCCGGCGCACCTGGCCGCCGCTGAGCTGCCGGACCTTGTCGCCGGCGCGGTCGAGGATGTCGATCCGGCGCAGCTCGGTTTCGATCCGCGCCCGCGCCTCGCGCCCGCCGATGCCGTGCAGGGCGGCGTGGTAGCGCAGGTTCTGGGCGACCGTGAGGTCGAGGTCGAGGGTGCGTTGCTGGAACACGACGCCGATGCGCGCCAACGCCTCGGAGGGCTGCCGCCGCACTTCGAAGCCGTAGACGCGGATCGACCCGCTGCGGTTGTTGTAGAGACGCGTGACGAGCGAGAACAGCGTCGTCTTGCCGGCGCCGTTCTGGCCGAGCAGGACGGTGAAGGCGCCCGAACGGACGGCGAAGGACACGCCGTCGAGGGCCTTGCGCTCGCCGAAGCTGTGGCTCAGCCCTTCGACCTCGAGCGCCGGCGGGCCGGCGGCGTCAACGGCGGTCCGCTGCGGCGCCGCGCGTTCGTTCACGGAGCGACCGCCACGCCCCACGGCGCCTGTCCGACGGTCACCGACTTGATCACCTTCAGCGCCGGCACGTCGATCACGGAAATATCGTTGCTGACCCCGTTGGTCGTATAGAGGCGCGTCTGGTCGGCGTTGAAGACGAGCTGCCAGACGCGCTGACCGACCAGAAGATAGTCCGTCACCTCGAACGAGCGGCCGTCGATCACCGCCACCCGGTTGGCCGGCCCCAGGGCGACGAAGGCCAAGGCCCCGTCGCGAGTCACGCGCACGCCCACCGGCTGGATCGCCTCGGGCGGGACGCCGGGGATGGCGAAGCCGATCTTGTGGACGATCTCGCGGCTCGCCGCGTCGATCACGCTGACCGTGCCGCCGATCTCGGACGTGACCCA
>JBBECF010000169.1:0-2314 GCA_040881945.1 Dongiaceae bacterium
GCCGGCGGGGCGCCGCTGCTCGGCCCCGGCGACCCGCCGCCGTTCGAGGTCGTCAACCGCGACGGGTCGGCCCGCGCCGTCCTGATCTGCGACCACGCCGGCCGCGCCGTCCCGCGCGCCCTCGATAACCTCGGCCTCGACGACGCGGCGCTCGCCCGGCACATCGCCTGGGACATCGGCATCGCCGACGTCACCCGGCGGCTGGCGAAGGCGCTGGACGCGGTGGCGGTGCTCGCCGGGTATTCGCGGCTGGTCATCGACTGCAACCGGCGGCTCGACGACCCGACCTCGATCGCGCAGGAAAGCGACGGCGTCGAGGTGCCCGGCAACCGCGGGCTGACGGCGGCGGACCGGGCGCGCCGCGCCGCGGCCTGCTTCGCGCCCTATCACGCCGCCGTCGATGCGGTCATCGCCGGCCGCCGCCGCGCCGGCATCGTGCCGGCGCTGATCTCGATGCACAGTTTCACGCCGGTGATCGACGGGCGCGAGCGGCCCTGGCATGTCGGCATCCTGTGGAACCGCGATCCGCGCCTGCCCGCGCCGCTGCTGGCCAGGCTGGCCGCCGACCCGGCGCTCTGCGTCGGCGACAACGAGCCCTATACCGGCCGCGACCACCACGGCCATTCGATCTACGTGCACGGCCAGGACCTCGGACTGGCGCATGCGCTGATCGAGCTGCGCCAGGACCTGATCGATACCCATCGCGGCGCCGAGGACTGGGCCGGGCGCCTCGCCGGCGTGCTCGCCGAGATCCTGGCCGACGACGGCCTCTACCGGGAGCAACGCACTTGAGCGCGCGCGCCGAACCCGCCTTCACCCTCGGCATCGAAGAGGAATACCTGCTCGTCGACCGCGCCAGCCGCGACCTCGTCCGCGACCCGCCGCCGGGCATGATGGAGGAATGCCAGGCGCTTCTCCAAGGCCAGGTCAGCCCGGAATTCCTGCGCTCGCAGATCGAGGTCGGGACCCGCGTCTGCCACAGCCTGGCCGAGGCGCGCGCCGACCTGGCGCGCTTACGCGCCACCATCGCCGCGGTCGCCGGCCGGCACGGCCTGGCGCCGATCGCCGCCTCGACCCACCCCTTCGCCGCCTGGGACGAACAGAAGCACACCGACAAAGAGCGCTACAACATCCTCGCCCACGACCTCCAGGCGCCGGCGCGCCGCCTGCTGATCTGCGGCATGCACGTCCATGTCGGCCTCGAGGACCCGCAGCTGCGCATCGACCTGATGGGCCAGGTGGCGTATTTCCTGCCGCATCTGCTGGCGCTCTCGACCTCGTCGCCGTTCTGGCGCGGCGAGGACACCGGCCTCAAGTCCTACCGCATCGCGGTCTTCGACGAACTGCCGCGCACCGGCCTGCCCGAGGCCTTCGACAGCTACGGCGAATACGAGCGGCACCTGCGCGTCCTCGTCGATGCCGGGTTGATCGAGGACGGCAGCAAGCTGTGGTGGGACGTGCGCCCGAGCGGCCGCTTCCCGACCCTGGAGATGCGCATCGCCGACGTCTGCACCAGGCTCGACGACGCGATCTGCATCGCCGCCATCTACCGCTGCCTCCTGCGCATGCTCTACCGGCTGCGCCGCGCCAACCAGCGCTGGCGGCGCTACGCGGCGATGCTGATCAACGAGAACCGCTGGCGCGCCCAGCGCTACGGCCTCGACGAGGGGCTGGTCGATTTCGGCAAGGGCGAGATCGTCCCCTACGCAACTCTGCTCGAGGAGATCATCGACCTGGTCGGCGAGGACGCGGAGCATTTCGGCTGCACGGCCGAGGTCGCGCACGCCCGCCGCATCCTCGCCGGCGGCACCAGCGCCCACCGCCAGCTCGCAACCTTCCGCGCCGCCCTCGCCGCCGGGCGGAGCCGCCAAGCGGCGCTCGAGGCCGTCGTCGATCTGCTGATCGAGGAAACGGTGGCGGGGCTGTAGCGGCGGGCGGGGACTGTCCCCTTTTCCGCCCCGGAAAAGGGGACTGTCCCCTTAATGGCCACCTTGCAAATCTGCTGTAAATATGCTATATACTGCAATATTGCAGATTCAGGAGGTTTCCGATGCGCACGGGGCTCCAAACGGTCGCGCGACCGCAGCCGTTCGCCGAGGACCGCCAGCGCAACGCGATGGCCGGGTTTTTCCGGATCGTGGAACTGTGGCGTGCCAATAACGCGGAGAGCCGGAGGATCCTCGGTTCCCCGCCCGAACGGACGTTCTACGAGTGGAAAGGCGGACGTGCGCGGCGTCTTTCGCAAGACACCATCCGCCGGATCGGATACGTGGCGGGCATCTACAAGGCGCTGCAGATCCTCTATTCCGATGCG
>JBBECF010000170.1:0-14900 GCA_040881945.1 Dongiaceae bacterium
AGGCACGTCCGCCACCATCTGCCGCCCCCCCCCACCCCCAGGAAAAGGCAGCGAACTTGGCGGACAACTCACGCGCTACAAAAGGCGGACAACTCGTGCGTCACTGACAGCGCGACGGATCCGCCTTGACAACCCGCGCGCTCTTACTCAGGTTCAATCGAACCGGGATTGTCGGGCGCAGCAGACACCGTTCGACTTGTTCCTAACCGGAATGGTACTTCGGTGCGTTCGGGCGACAGGGGGCGGATGCGCCATTCGGAACAATACTTCGCCGAGGTTCGGGAGATCGCCGGCATGCTCGATCTCGACGTGATCGAGCGGATGGGGCAGGAGCTCGCCGAACTGCGCGAGCGCGGCGGTCGGCTGTTCGTGCTCGGCGTCGGCGGCAGCGCCGCCAACAGCAGCCACGCCGTCAACGACTTTCGCAAGCTGTGCGGCATTGAGGCGTATGCGCCGACCGATAACGTCGCGGAGCTGACCGCGCGCACCAACGACGAGGGCTGGGACACGGTCTTCGCGGCGTGGCTCAGAACGAGCAAGGCCAATGGCAACGACGCCGTACTGGTCCTTTCGGTCGGCGGCGGCAGCGCGGAACGCAACGTCAGCGCGAACCTGGTGGCGGCGCTCAAGGAGGCGAAGACGCGCAACCTGCGCATCCTCGGCGTCGTCGGCCGCGACGGCGGCTATACGAAGCAGGTGGGCGACGTGGTGGTGGTCGTGCCAACGGTGGATGCGGGGCGGGTGACGCCGCACACCGAGGCGTTTCAGGCCGTGATCTGGCATTGCCTAGTGTCGCATCCGGCGTTGCAGCAGCAGTCCACGAAATGGTAAACGGGCGGCCGCGCTAGGGCAATAAAGACCCGTTTCTTGGAAGGGGGCGCCGGGCATCGGCGCGTGGTGAGACCGATGAACGTAACTCCGTCCCTCGATCGGCTGCGAATCAAACTATTCGCCGACGGCGCCGATTTGGCCGGCATCCGCGCCATGTCCGAGAAGCCCTACATCCGCGGCTTCACGACCAACCCGACGCTCATGCGCCGCGCCGGGGTGACGGATTACCGCGCCTTCGCCGCCGCGGTTCTGGAGGCCGTACCCGACCGGCCGATCTCGTTCGAGGTGTTCGCCGACGAGTTCGACGAGATGGAACGCCAAGCAATCGAGATCGCATCGTGGGGCGCGAACGTTAACGTCAAGATCCCCGTGACCAACACCGAGGGGGTCTCCTCGGCGCCGCTCGTGGCGCGGTTGTCGCGCCGCGGCGTCCAGGTCAACGTGACCGCCATGTTCACGTTGGAACAGGTCCGCGACATCGTCGAGGCCCTGGCGCCGGGCGCGCCGGCGATCCTGTCGATCTTCGCCGGCCGCATCGCCGACACCGGCCGCGACCCGATGCCGCTGATGCGCGAGGCGGTCGCGATCGCGCGGGCGCGTCCGCTCGCCGAGGTGCTGTGGGCGAGCCCGCGCGAGCTGCTGAACGTCATTCACGCCGACGCCTGCGGCTGCCATATTATTACGGCGACCAACGACCTGCTCGACAAGCTGGGCGGCCTCGACAAGGACCTCGACCGGTTTTCGCGCGAGACGGTCGCGATGTTCCACCGCGACGCCCTGATCGCCGGCTTCAGCATCGGCACCCGCACGTCGGTCGAGGCGTGAGCGCACCCTGCCGCCGGCCGGTTCCCCAGGGGAGTTTCAGGTGCGCCTCAGAAACGTGCTGATCACCGGCGGCGCCGGCTACGTCGGCACGCTGCTCACGCCCCAGCTCCTCGACATGGGCTACAGCGTCACGGTTTACGACGCCATGTACTATGGCTGCGAGCTGACGCCCCGCGACCGCCTGAAGATCGTCGCGGGGGATATTCGCGACACCGCCCGGCTCAAGGAGCATCTCTGGGGGGTCGATGCCGTCCTCGCGCTCGCCTGCATTTCCAACGACGCCGGTTTCGACCTCGATCCCCGGATCTCGGAAAGCATCAACTACGACTGTTTCGAGCCGATGGTGGCGGCGGCGAAGGCGGAAGGGGTGCGGCGGTTCGTCTACGCCTCGTCGAGCTCGGTCTATGGCGTTTCGGACGCGCCGGAGGTGACCGAGGAGCACCCGCTGGTGCCGCTCACGCTCTACAACAAGTTCAAGGGGCTGTGCGAACCGCTGCTGTTCCGCCACCAGTCCGAGGACTTCGTCTGCGTCGTCCTCCGCCCGGCGACGCTGTGCGGCTACAGCCCGCGGCAGCGGCTCGACCTGACGGTCAACATCCTGACGAACCATGCGGTCAATGGCGGCCGCATCACGGTCTTCGGCGGCGAGCAGCAGCGGCCGAACCTGCACATCCAGGACATGTGCGACCTCTATAAGCTGCTGCTCGAGGTCGAGGACGAGAAGATCGCCGGCGAGACGCTGAACGCCGGCTATCAGAACCAGCGCATCATCGACATCGCGCAGATCGTCAAGCAGACCGTCGAGGCGGAATTCCCGGAAAAGGGCGAGATCCCGATCGTCACGGTGCCGACCAACGACATGCGGTCGTACCGGATCACCTCGCGACGGATCGCGGAAAGGCTTGGATTCGTGCCGAAATATTCGATCGAGGACGCGGTGCGCGGCCTGTGCCGGGCGTTCAAGGAGGGGAGGCTGCCCGATGCCTTCACCGACGACCGCTATCACAACGTCCGCGTGCTGAAGGCGAAGGGCATCGCGTGACGACGCGCGCCCCCGTCGCGGTGGTCACCGGCGGCGCCGGCTTCATCGGCAGCCACCTCGTGGACCTGCTGGTCGAGCGCGGCTTCGCGGTGCGCGCCATCGACAACCTGACCGGCGGACGCGAGGCGAACCTGGCGCAGCACGCGCGCAACCCCGACGTGACGCTCGACCTTTCCGACATCCGCCGGCACGACCCCGGCTCGCCGGCTTTCGCCGACGCGCGTTATGTGTTCCATCTCGCCGGCATCGGCGACATCGTGCCGTCGATCGAACGGCCGCTCGAATACATGTCGGCCAATGTCCTGGGCACCGTCCATGCGCTGGAGTGCGCGCGCCAGGCGCGGGTGCGGAAGTTCGTCTATGCCGCGTCGTCGTCCTGCTACGGGTTGGCGGCGACGCCGACCGGCGAAGACCACTCGATCCGGCCGCAGTACCCCTATGCGTTGAGCAAGTACCAGGGCGAGCAGGCGGCCTTCCACTGGCACCAGGTCTACCGCCTGCCGGTCAATTCGATCCGCATTTTCAACGCCTACGGCACGCGGTCGCGGACGTCCGGCGTCTATGGGGCGGTGTTTGGCGTGTTCCTGCGCCAGAAGCTGGCGGGCAAGCCGTTCACCGTGGTCGGCGACGGGACGCAGCGGCGCGATTTCGTGTATGCTTCCGACGTTGCGTGCGCCTTCCTGCTGGCCGCGGAGACCGACATCGCCGGACGGTTCTGGAACCTGGGCGCCGGCGACCCGCAGTCGGTCAACCGCCTGGTCGAGCTGCTCGGCGGCGAGACGGTGCCGTTGCCCAAGCGCCCCGGCGAGCCCGAGGCGACCTGGGCCGACATCCGGCGCATCCAGGCCGACCTCGGCTGGCGGCCGCAGGTAAGCTTCGCGGAGGGGGTGAGCAAGATTCTGGCCGAAATCGATTATTGGCGCGAGGCGCCGCTGTGGGACCCGGCGTCGATCGCGCGCGCGACCGAGACCTGGTTCGCCTATCTGGGGCCGGGCCGGCCATGACCAAGTCCGCCCTGTCCGCGGCCTGCCAGCGCAAGATCGTCACCGTCGAGGAGCTGTGCCGGGCGATCGGACCGCGGCCGCGCGAACGAACCGTGGTGATGTGTCACGGCGCCTTCGACCTGGTGCATCCCGGGCATGTCCGGCACATGCTCTACGCCAAGACGAAGGCCGACGTCCTGGTCGCCAGCCTGACCGCCGACCTGCACATCGGCAAGGCGCCGTACCGGCCGTTCGTGCCGCAGGAGTTGCGCGCCATCAACCTGGCGGCGCTGGAGATGGTCGATTACGTCCTGATCGACGAGGATCCGACGCCCTTAAAGAACCTGGCGTGGATCCAACCGGACTTCTTCGCCAAGGGCTATGAGTACCAGAACGGCGGGCTGAACCCGAGGACGAAGGAGGAAATGGACGTCGTCAGCGCCTATGGCGGCGAGTTCCTGTTCACGCCGGGCGACATCGTCTTCTCATCCTCCGCGATCATCGAGGCGGCGCCGCCGAACCTGAGCACCGAGAAGCTGCTGACCCTGATGGAGGTGGAGGGCGTCGGCTTTGATCGGCTGCGCGAAACCCTGCGCAAGTCCGAGAGAATCCGGGTGCATGTCGTCGGCGACACCATCGTCGACAGCCTGTCCTACACGACCATGATCGGCGGCATGACCAAGACGCCGACGCCGTCGGTGCGCTTCGACCGGCGGGTCGATTTCATCGGTGGCGCCGCGGTCGTGGCCGGACATCTGCGGGCGGCCGGGGCGGAGGTCGTCCTTTCCACCGTGCTCGGCGACGATCTTCTCAAGGACTTCGTGCTGAATACGTTGAGCGGGATGGGCGCCGACTGCAGGGCGGTCATCGACCCCACCCGCCCGACCACCAACAAGAACGCCTTCGTCTGCGGCGACTACCGGCTGCTCAAGGTCGATATCGTCGACAACCGCTCGATTTCGGACCACGTCCTGGAGACGATCGCGGAACAAGTCAGAGAGACGCCGGCCCGGGCCGTGGTGTACAGCGACTTCCGGCACGGCATCTTCAACCGGCTGACGATCCCGAGGCTCGTGCCCGCGATCCCGCGCGGCGCGTTTCGCGTCGCCGACAGCCAGGTCGCGAGCCGTTGGGGCAACATCCTGGACTTCAGGGGCTTCGATCTGGTCACGCCGAACGAGCGCGAGGCCCGTTTCTCCCTGGCCGACCAGGATTCGGGCGTGCGGCCGCTGGCGAGCCGCCTGCACGAGGCGGCGGAATGCGGCACGCTGATCCTCAAGCTCGGCGACCGGGGCGTGCTGACTTGCCGCGCCGGAGGCAGCGAGTCCCGGGAGTTCTTCGTGGTCGACAGTTTCACCGACCGCGTCGTGGACGCGGTCGGCGCCGGCGACGCGCTTCTGGCCTATGCGACGCTGGCGATGGTGGCCGACGGTTCGCCGGTGGTCGCCTCGATCCTCGGCTCGATGGCCGCCGGCGTCGAGTGCGAGAAGGAAGGCAACGTGCCCATCGCGCCCGAGGACGTGCTGCGCAAGATCGACGCGGTCGAGAAGCGGGCGCGTTACGAATAGGGCGGGGGCATGCGCGTCGTCGTCGTCGGACTGGGCGTTCAGGGCCGCAAGCGGCTCGCCGTCGCCGGCGAGGACGCGGTGGCGACGGTCGATCCGGCGGTCGCCGACGCGCGCTATCGGAGCCTGAAGGAGGTCCCCGTCGCGGCCTACGACGCCGCGCTGCTGTGCGTTCCCGACGCGGCGAAGGTCGAGCTGGTCCGGTACTTGCTCGAGCGCGGCAAGCATGTGCTGGTCGAGAAGCCGCTGCTGGCCGCGGATCCTGCCGATCTCGATGACTTGGTCGCGCTCGCCGTACGGCATCGGGCGGTCTGTTACACAGCCTACAACCACCGATTCGAGCCGCACTTCGTGCGCATGCGCGAGACGATCACCGCGGGCGCGTTGGGGCGCGTCCATCTCTGTCGCATGTTCTATGGCAACGGCACGGCCCGGGACGTGCGCGATTCGCCCTGGCGTGACGCCGGCGCGGGCGTCCTGCCGGACCTCGGGTCGCATTTGCTGGACACGGTGTTCTTCTGGTTCGGTTCGGTGGGCGCGCCGTTCCGTATCTGGTCGGCTGACCGCTTTGAAAACCGCAGTTTCGACCATGTTCTGTGCGGCGCGCGGAGCCAGCCGGTGATCGAGCTCGAAATGACACTCCTGAGCTGGCGCAACCATTTTACGGCCGACATTTACGGTGAACTCGGCAGCGCCCACATCGAGTCCCTGTGCAAATGGGGGCCGACGAGCTTCATCCGCCGCACCCGCGTTCTGCCCAGTGGGCGCCCACCGGAGGAGATCGTGACGCTGGCGCAGCCGGACCCGACATGGGCGCTGGAATACGCGCATTTCAAGCGCCTGTGCGCGACAGGGGCCGCTGGCAATCTTGCCATGGACCTCAGGCTCAATGTTATTCTCGGCGACTTGGCGCGACAGGGGCTGGCGGTCGGCGAGCCATGAGCGCTTCCCCTGCGTCTTCGCCGCGCGGCGCGGCGCGCGAGGAGAACATCGGCATGCAGCTTCCGGTCGATGTCCCCGCGGCAATGATCCCGGACCCGACGCCGCCGCGCGGTGCCGCCGCCGCGATCATCGTGACGCCCGACGAGCGGTACCTGCTCCAGCACCGTGACGACACCCCCGGCATCTGGTTCCCGGGATTCTGGGGACTGTTCGGCGGCGCCATCGATGACGGCGAGACACCCGCCGCCGCCCTCGCCCGCGAGCTCGCCGAGGAATTGGACCTGCACCCCCCGCGCATGGCCTATTTCACCCAGATAGGCTTCGATCTGCGATGCTGGGGCCTGGGGATCCGGCTTCGCTACACGTTCGAGGTTCCGTTGGCGGAGAGCGAAATCCGCCGTTTGGTGCTTCGCGAGGGCCAAGCCATGCGGCTGTATACGGTCGACGAGTTGCTGCGCGAGCCGCGGCTCACGCCATACGACAGCCACGCCCTCCGTCTCCATGTGACGCGGTCCGAGATCGAGCGGGCGCGCGATATAGCATGACCGGCGGCCGCGACCCTCGGTGCATGCCGGACATCGTCCCCGCCGGGAGCTTGGCGGGCCGGCGGGCTCGCCGACGGTGGACGGCAGCCGGAGAAGTCTTCATATTGTCGGCGACGCGGGCGGTGCCCGGGCACATCTGCGGCGCTCCAACCGAACCGATATCGCTCGTGCAACAGGTTCCCGTCGTCATCTTCTGAAGGCGGGGGCATCCTGGCCTCGGCGTAAACCGTACCGACTCTTTCGGCTCTTGTTCAGACTCACCGCGACGCGAACTCCTTGGCCGATGATATCGTAGCGAACGCACGCGGCCGTCGCTACGCGCGCTCGGCAGCGAGGCAGGTATTGCAGCCTTATTCGTTGATGGGTTAAGAACGGGAACCCATGGGCAAGACATACGCGATTCTGGGCGGTGGTGGCTCTTTCGGCATCCACACCGCGTTCTACCTGCTGGCGCATGCGGATCCGAAGAAGGTGATCGGCATCGGCCGGAACCCGCTGCGGCCGGAGCCGTTCTCGCTCAACATCGATAGGCAGCCGCGCTACGAATACCACACGCGGCACCTGACCTACGAGTTGGACCTGCTGCTCGAGGTCCTGGACCGGGAAAGGCCGGAGATCATCGTCAACTACGCGGCGCAGGGCGAAGGCGCGGTGTCGTGGAAGAACTCCTGGCGGTTCTTCGAAACCAACTGCGTCGGCCTGTCGCGCCTGGTCGAGGAGCTGATGAAGCGCGATTACCTGGAGCGTTTCATTCAGATCGGCACTTCGGAGCTGTACGGTTCGGTGGCGCACGCCGCCCGCGAGGACGATCCGATCCGGCCGTCCAGTCCTTACGCCGCGTCCAAGGCGGCATTCGACTGGCACCTGATTTCGGTGCATCGCTTCCTGAAGTTCCCCATGAATATCATCCGGCCGTCCAACGCCTATGGCCCCGGCCAGTTGCTGCACCGCGTTATCCCCAAAGCGGTGGTGTGCGGGCTGAAGGGCGAAAAACTGCCGCTGCACGGCGGCGGGCGGGCGGAGAAGTCCTACATCCATGCCCGCGACCTCGGCCGCGCCGTGCATTTGGTGGCCGAGCGGGCGCCGCCGGGGGCGGTCTATAACTGCGGACCCGACGAGCCGACCTCGATCCGGCGCGTCGTCGAGCTGACGGCCGAGGCCCTGGGCGTGCCGTTCGACCGGCTGTGCGAGATGAGCGACGACCGCCTGGGCCAGGATTCGCGCTATTGGCTCGATTCCTCGGCGATCAAGCGCGACGTCGGCTGGGAACCGCGGATCGGCTGGGCCGAGGGCCTGCAGGAGATGGCGGCCTGGGGCCGCAAATATTTCGACGCGCTGAAGGACTGGCCGACCGATTATGTCATGCGCGGCTAGGAAGCGGCGGCGGCCATGACGATATCGACGCAGACGCAGACCGCAGCGCGCGCGAACAGCTTCGATGTGGCTGCGGCGCGCCGGCGTTGTTTGAAGTTCCGGCGGCGCATCCTCGACCTGTCGCAGAAGGTGTCGGCGATGCACATCGCGCCGGCGTTCTCCTGTCTCGAAATGGTGGACGCCATCTATTTCGGCCTGATGCGCCGCGATTCGCACGGGGCCTCGCCGGATAGCTTCGTGCTATCGAAGGGCCATGGATGCATGGCCCAGTACGCGGTGCTGGAGGAGCTCGGGGTGCTGAGCGCGGACGACCTGGAGGCGTACTGCACACCCGGCGGAATCCTCGGCGGCCACCCCGATTACGGCGTCCCCGGCATCGAGGCGGCGACGGGCTCGCTCGGCCACGGCCTGTCGATTGCCGTGGGCATGGCCTATGCCGACCGGATCAAGGGCGACGACCGGCGCGTCTTCGTCGTCGTCGGCGACGGCGAGATGCACGAGGGCTCGATCTGGGAGGCCATGCTGATGGCGCCGAATTTGCGGCTGGACAACCTGGTCGTGCTGCTCGATCTCAACGATTTCCAGGGGCTCGACCGCATCAGCGAAGGCCATCCCAACTTCTATCCGATGGTCGACAAGGTGGCGGCGTTCGGCTGGGAGGTCGTCGAGCTCAATGGCCACGACGAGGCCGCGATCGCCGCGGCGGTGATGTCGCGGCGGGGCGGCAGGCCGTTCTTCGGGATCGGCCGGACCGTGAAGGGCCGGGGCGTCGCCTTCATGGAGAACGTCCCGATCTGGCATTATCGCTCGCCGAGCCCGGAGGAATACCGTGAGGCGATCGCGAACCTGCGCGAGGTAGGCAGTTGAGGAACCGCTTCGCCGACACTTTCTACCGGCTCGGCCGCGACGACCCGCGGCTGTGCGTCGTCGTCGCCGACATCTCGCCGGCGGGCAGTATCGCCAAGTTCCGCGAGAACTTCCCCGACCGTTTCGTCAATGTCGGGGTCTCCGAACAGCTCATGATCGGCATGGTGGCGGGCCTGGCGCTGCGCGGGCTCAAGCCCTTCGCCTATACCATCGCCACCTTCGCGCTGTACCGGCCGTTCGAGATGGTGCGCGACGACCTGGCCTATCAGAACCTGCCGGTGACGGTGGTCGGCATCGGCGGCGGCGTGACTTATTCGACGCTCGGCGGGACGCACCACGCGCAG
This sequence comes from Dongiaceae bacterium, assembly GCA_040881945.1. Lineage (GTDB taxonomy): Bacteria > Pseudomonadota > Alphaproteobacteria > Dongiales > Dongiaceae > JBBECF01. The sequence continues at coordinate 9,319 of JBBECF010000170.1, forward strand.
GAGGACGTGGCGGTGGCCTGCAGCGTCCCCAACCTGTCGGTGATCTCGCCCTGTGACCCGCCGGAGGTCGAACAGGCGACGATCCACTGCGCGACTAACACCGGTGGGCCGATCTACCTGCGCCTCGGCAAGGCGGGGGAGCCGAATTTCACGGAGACCGCCATCGACGGTTTCGCCTTCGGCAAGCTGCGCTACATCCGCCGGGGCGCCGACAGTTGCGTCATGTCCTACGGCCCGACCATGAAGATCGCCGCCGAGGTCGCGGCGGCGCTGGAGGCCGCGGGCGAGTCGGTGTCGCTGGTCTCCGCCCATACGCTGAAGCCGCTGGACCGGGCGGGCGTCGAAGGCGCGCTGGCGACGCACCGCCGCGTCATCGTCATCGAGGAGACCTCGCCGCAGAACGGCCTCGGCCCCAAGGTGAAGCAGTTCGCCTGGGACATGCGGGCGGCGTGCGACCTGCGGACCTTCGCCTTGCGGGACGAGTTCCTGCACGTTTATGGCGGCCACGCCGACCTGCTGGCCGCGCACGGGCTGAGCGCGGAACGCGTCCTGCGGGCTTTGGAGGAGAAGGAAAGGGAATGACCCCCCAATACGGCATCGTCCTGGCGGACATCGTCCAGGGCCTGAACCAGCGGCCGATCTGGATGCACCTCGCCTGGCGCGACGTCAAGCTGCGCTATCGGCGCACCGTGCTCGGGCCGTTCTGGCAGACCCTCAGCCTCGGTCTCATGATACTCGCGCTCGGCTTGGTCTGGGCCAATTTGTGGAAGATGAACGTCCGCGAGTACATGCCCTTCCTGTGCACGGGGCTGCTTGCCTGGAGCCTCGTTTCCAGCCTCATCACCGACGGTTGCGGGGTGTTCATCCAGGGCGAGTCATTCATCAAGCAGATGCGCGTGTCGTATACGATGCTGATCCTGGCGATGGTATGGCGCGCGCTCATCGTCTTCGCGCACAACATGGCGGTCTATGTGCCGGTGGCGATCTATGCCGACATCGAGCCGACCTGGGCGTCGCTGTTGGCCGTCCCCGCGCTTTTCGTCATATCCATCAACGGTATATGGGCTGGAATGTTCCTCGGCACGCTGTGCGCCCGATACCGCGACCTGCAACCGCTGGTCTCCAGCCTGCTGCAGATCACCATGTTCGTGACGCCGATCTTTTGGGCGGCGGACCAGCTCGGCCCGCGGTTCACCTTGTTCGTCGATGTCAATTTTCTCTACCATTACGTAAGCATCCTGCGTGAACCGCTGCTCGGAAAGGCCCCGGCCGCGTGGAGCTGGGGGGTCGTCCTGGTCGGCACGGTCGCGGGATGGGTCCTGGCGCTCGCGTTCTTCGGCCGATTCCGCCGGCGCATCGCGTATTGGCTCTGAGCACGGCCGATGACATCCATCGTTGTCGAACACGTGACCGTCGAGTTCCCGATCTACGGGTCGCAGAAAAGCCTGCGCAAGGAGCTGTTCGGGCGCGCCACAGGCGGCCTGATCCGGCGCGAGGGCGCGCACAACCGGCGCGTGACCGTGCGCGCGCTATCCGATGTCTCGCTACGCCTCGGCGACGGCGACCGGCTCGGCCTCATCGGCCATAACGGGGCGGGCAAGTCGACGTTGCTGCGCGTGCTGGCCGGCGTGTACGAGCCGGCGGGAGGGCGCGTCGCCATTTCGGGACGGGTGTCGCCGCTGTTCAACACCGCCCCCGGTCTCGACATGGACGACACCGGCTACGACAACATCCGCACTTGCGGGCTGCTGCTCGGCATGACGCGCGACGAGATCGCGCGCAAGATTCCCGACATCGAGCAGTTCAGCGAGCTCGGCGATTACCTGTCGCTGCCGGTGCGCACCTACTCGACCGGCATGATGACACGACTCAGCTTCGCCATCGGCACGGCCATCGACCCGGAAATCCTGTTGCTCGACGAGGGGCTCGGCGCCGGCGATGCGCGCTTCGCCGAGCGCGCCGCCCGGCGGGTGGATGAGTTGATCGCCCGCTCGCGTGTCCTCGTCCTGGCGTCGCACTCGACGGATCTCATCCGCTCAATGTGCAACCGTGCGATGCTGTTCGAAAGCGGGCGCATCACCGCGGCCGGCGCGGTCGACGAGGTGCTCGACGCCTATGACCGACTCAATCAGGCCGCCTCTGAAGCCAAGCCGCCGCTGCGGCTGGTGGGCACGGAGTAAGCGGCGATGCCGGCGGTGCTCGATGCTTCAACAACAGGATCGCAAGTGAAGGTGCCCCGGTCCGCTCTGGCCATTCACGGCGGCGAGCCCGTGCGCAAGGCTCCGATGCCGCCGCGCCACGCCCTGGGCGAGGCGGAACTGCGCCTGATCGAGCAGACGATCGCCTATTATCGCGAGCACCAGGTCGACCCTGGGTACCAGGGCCCCTTCGAAAAGCTCTATACCGACGCCTTCGTGGCCATGATGGGCGGGGGTCATGCCGATGCGGTGGCGACGGGCACGGCGGCGCTCTATGTGGCGCTCGCGGCCCTGGCCCTCCCCGCGGGCAGCGAGGTGATCGTCTCGCCGATCACCGACCCCGGCACGATCTCGGCGATCGTCCTCAATCGCCTGGTGCCGCGCCTGGCCGACAGCGCCCCCCACAGCTTCAACATGGGGCTCGAGCAGTTCGTCGAGCGCCTGACGCCGAACGTGCGGGCGGTTCTCGTGGTGCACTCGCTCGGCCAGCCGGCGGACATCGTCGGCATCGCCGCCGAAGCGCGGGCGCGCGGCATTCGCGTGATCGAGGATTGCAGTCAGGCGCACGGCGCCCGCGTCAAGGGGCGGCCGGTCGGCAATTTCGGCGACATCGCGGCCTTTTCGACCATGTACCGCAAGGCACATATGAGCGGGGGTTCGGGCGGCGTCGTCTACAGTCGCGACCTCGATCTGTTCCGCCGGGCGTTGGCCCATGCCGATCGCGGCAAGCCGAGTTGGCGCGAGGATTTCGACGATCGCGACCCGAACGGCTTCCTGTTCCCGGCGCTGAACCTGCATACCGACGAGATCTCCTGCGCCATCGGCTTGGCGTCGCTCGCGCGCCTGCCGGAAACGATCCTGCGCCGGCTCACCTTCGTCGCCGAGTTCAGCGGGCGGCTGCGCGACAAGGCCAAGATTTGCCGGCCCCTTGGCTATTCGCCGAACGATTCGCCGTTCGTCTATCCGATCCTGCTGGATCCCGATCGCATCGCCTGCCGCAAGACCGAGTTCGCCGAGGCGGTGCGGGCGGAAGGCATCGGGCTCAACCCGCATTACCGGTATGTCGTGGCCGATTGGCCGTGGGTCAGACCTCATCTCGCCGACGATTTCACCACGCCGCAGGCGCGGAGCGTCCGCGACCGCTCGTTCTGTCTCTATCTCAACGAGAATTACGGCCCCGAGGAGGCCGCCGACTGCGTCGCGGCGATCGTCAAGGTCGAGCGGCATTTCGCAAGATAGGCGGGGAGCATATCCTGTATGGTCCTTTGCGGTGTGCAGGTTCGACGGCTCGGGCGGCTCGGCGCGGGAGGTTAGGATGGCGACGGCTGATTCGAAGGCCTTGTGGCTTGGCTTGCGCTCCAAGCTCGCGCAGTACGACGTGCGGCTGGGTACGGCCACGGCGCAAGATTACATCCACGATCCGAAGCACATCGTCTTCGTCGCCTCGAGGTACAAATTCGCCGCCAAGATGGTGGCAGGGCTTGGTCGCGTAATGGAAGTCGGTTGCGGAGATGCTTTCGGCGCGCCCATCATCGCACAAGGCGTGGGTCAACTCATCTGCACCGATATCGACGAGGAAACACTCAAAGACAACGCCGTCCGATGCGCGCCCTTCACGAACATTAGCTTCGAATATTTTGATTTCCGCGAAAGGGCTTATCCGGAGCAGGTGGACGCAATTTGTTTGGTTGATGTTCTCGAGCACGTCTATCCCGCCGAAGAACCGGTCTTTCTCGCCAATCTGGCGAAAACGCTTACTTCGCACGGCGTGGCGCTGTTCGGGACACCCAACATTACCGCGGAGGGCTATTCTTCGCCCAATTCGAGGCTCGGCCACGTCAATCTGAAGGACCACAAGACATTGCGCGCCTGTCTCGCGCCGCATTTCCATAACATTTTCTTGTTTTCAATGAACGACGAGGTGCTGCACACCGGCTACTATCCCATGGCCCATTATCTTTGGGCCCTATGCGCTGGTCCGCGTCGCCCCTAGAGCATCATCTGGCCGAGGGCGGCGGGCAGGCACGGACGGCTGAATGTCTGAGGTTATGCCGACGCTGACGGATGCAATGGCCCGCGAGATGGTCGGGCAATGCTTGCACAATCTGGGCGTGCCGCGCGCCGGCGTGCTGCTGGTCCACAGCGCATTCAAGAGGCTCGCGCGCGCCGGCTTCCGCGCCGAGCCGTTTGTCGCGGCTCTTGCCGACTACATGGCGGCGGGAACGCTGCTCATGCCGGCGATGTCCTGGCACGCGGTCAACCCGGCCAATCCGGTGTTCGACGAATTGGCCACCCCGTCGATTACCGGCGTTCTGACCGAGCTGTTCCGGACGCGGTTCGCGACCCACCGCAGCCTGCATCCCACGCATTCGGTCGCCGGCCTGGGCGCCCATTTGGACGCGCTGCTCGGCTCGCACCATCTGGACGATACGCCGTGCTCGGCGCGCAGCCCCTGGGGCCTGCTCGCCGGCTTCGACGCCAATCTGCTCTTGCTCGGCGTCGAAATGGATAGCTGCACGCTGATTCATCATGTCGAGGAGACGATAGCGCCCGAGCTTTACTTTCGGCCCGAACGCGAGCGCTATCTATGCCGGGATCGACAGGGACGCGAAGTCGAGGTCGTGACGCGGCGCACGCTGAGACTTCCGCGCGATTTTTGGCAGTTCGAGGAGGCGCTGGCGGCTGAAGGCGGTGTCCGCCGCCACAAGCTCGCAGAAACGAATTGCGTTTTTTTCACCGCCCGGGACATGGTGCGGGTCACGTCGGACAGGTTGTGGCACCAGCCCGACGCGATCATCGCGCGGCCCGGCCAACGCTACCGCATGATGTGACCGTGACCGCGCCGCCGCCAATATCCTTACCCAAGCGCAGGTCGCGCCCCATGATTCGTCCGCGCTCTGGCTGCATGTGGCGCGCGGGCGATCCGGCTGAACCGGCGGGATCGCCGTCCGTTTCGGATCGACCGAGCCATCATGTTTCCGCGCGCTGCAGGCCGGTCGGTTCGAGACAGCGGAAGTGTCGCCGGGTTGCTTGGGCCTTAATTCTTGGTCGCAGGCAGAAAACAAGGCGATGACAGCGCGGAACGCTACAATGCCGCAACGGCATCTATAGACGCCTACAGACTGCTATGTTATAAATATCCCAATCTGCCAAAAAACCGCAAAGGCTTATCCCTTTGCTTCCGGTATATCTAAACATGGAGTCCCGCGCCAGCGATGGCGCACACCACAAAGGCTTGATTCTCTGTGCATTCTACGGTTTGAGGCTTGAAAGCATGACGCCTCGCAGCTCCCAAATGTGGATGAACCGGAAGCAAAGGGATAAGCCTTAAACCGCAATGCCAGGGGCGTCATGAATCCATTCTATTTTTTTCTCTCTCTATGG
>JBBECF010000171.1:0-13140 GCA_040881945.1 Dongiaceae bacterium
CGGAGCCGTGCACCGAGTTGGCCTCGATCGATTCGGCGAAGTCCTTGCGGATCGTTCCGGGCGCCGCGTTGGCCGGGTTGGTCGCGCCCATGATCTCGCGGTTGCGCGCCACCGCCTTGTCGCCCTCGAGCACCTGCACAACCACCGGTCCGCCGGTCATGAAGGCGCACAGCCCGTCGAAGAACGGACGGGCGGCGTGGACCTCGTAGAAGCGCTCGGCCTGCTCGCGCGTCAGGCGGAGGCGCTTCTGCGCCACGACGCGCAGGCCCGCCTCCTCGAGGCGGGCGGTGATCTTGCCGGTCAGGTTGCGCCGGGTCGCATCCGGCTTGATGATCGAGAGCGTGCGTTCGATGGCCATCGTTCGGTCGGCTCGCCTGATGTTGGGGTCGGCGGCCTTATAGCCGCGCGGGCCGGGTGTCGCAAGCGACCTCAGGAAGCCGCGGGCGGCCGCCGCAGCGCCAGAAGCCGCGCCGGCAGGCTTTCGAGGCCGGTGGGCAGGAAGCGGACGGTGACGATCAGGATCACGCCGTAGATCAGAGGACGGTACTGCCCGAACTCGCGGATGAATTCGTCGACGATCGTCAGCAGCGTGACGCCGACGATCGGGCCGAACGGGGTCCGGGTGCCGCCGACGATCACCCAGACGAGGACATAGAGCATGTTGTGGAGCGCGAACTGGCTCGGCCGCACCCCGCCCACGTAATGCGCCAGTAGCGCCCCGGCGACGGCGACGAAGAAGCTGGCGGCGATGAAGGCCAGCGTCCGGTAGCGCCGGGTGTCGACGCCGACCGATTCGGCGAGGACGTCGCGCCAATGGATGGCATGCAACGTCAGTCCGATGCGCGACCGTTCGATCCGGTGCATCACCCACAGGCAGAGGCCGACGACCGCGAGCGCCAGGAAGTAGAAGCGCACCGGCTGACCGAGGCCGATCGTCCCGAATCCGGGCAGGTCGATCTCGGGCGGCGGGATCAGCGTCACGCCCTTGGGGCCGCCGAAGGGATCCTGGAAGCGGATCCATACCAGCCGGATGGCCTCGCTCGCGGCGAAGGAACCGATCAGGAAATAGAACCCCTTCATGCGGAAGAGGGGGAAACTCAGGGCATAGGCGAGCACCCCGGCGACGAGCGCGGCCGCCGGCATCGAGACCCAGAACGGCAGGCCCAGCCGCTTGGCGAGGAGCGCGCTCGCATAGGCGCCGACGCCCATCAATACGACGTGGGCGAGCGACCATTCGCCGGTGATCGTCATGAGGCGGTAGCTCGCGACGACGAGAATGTTGATCTCGAGGAAGATCAGGATGTCGAGATGGTAGGGCCGGACCAGGAAGGGCAGCGCCGCGACGAGCGCCGCGAGCAGGGACCATCCGATCGACCGCCGCGCCATCGCCTCAGACCTTCTCGGCCGCGCCCATGAGCCCGGTGGGCTTCACCACCAGGACCAGCATCATGATGAGCAGGCCGAGGATGCTCGCGATCGTGCCGTCGAGATAGGTGGTCACGAAGGTGTGGAAGAAGGTGTAGCCGACGGCAGCCAGCGCCGCCCCTTCGAGGCTGCCGATCCCGCCGACGACGATGACGATGAAGGTGGTGACGATGACGGCGCCGCCCATATAGGGCTCGACCGGAATCAGCGGCGCCATCACCCCGCCGGCCCCGCCGGCGAGGCCGGCGCCGAGCGCCATGGCGAGCATGGCGAACTTGTTGCGGCTGATGCCCTGGAGCGCCGCCGCGTCGGGGTCCTGGGCGCAAGCCCGGAGGGCCCAGCCCGTCCGGGTCCGGTGCAACAAGAGCCAGAGCGCCCCGAGCAGCGCGACCGCGACGACGATGACGATCAGGCGTTGGACCGGAATCGTCACCCCCTCGGTCCCGAACAGCGTGACGACGCCGCGGTAGGCCGGCGTCACGTGCTTGGCCCGGCCCATCCCGCCGCCGAGGTCGAGGGCCGCCACCTGAAGGATGAACAGCACCCCGACCGACATGATGAGGCCGCCCAGGGGATTGGTCCGCATGGGACGGAACAGCAGGCGTTCCATGACCATGCCGAGGGCGCCCACGACGACGATCGCCGCCGGCACCGCCAATTCGAACGGCCAGCCCTGGAGACCGTAGAGGAACCACACGACGTAGGCGCCGACCATGTAGAGCTCGCCGTGGGCGAAGTTGACGATGCCCATGACCCCGAAGATGAGCACCAGCCCGACCGCGATGAGGGCGGTGAAGCTGCTGGCCACCAGCGCATTCATGCAAGTCTGGAGAACAAGCTCCACGATGCTTCACCCCGACGGCGGCACGGCCGGAGCGATCGCTCCGGCCTTGCCGCCCGCCACCATCCCGGCCGCGGCGGCGCGGGCGCTCAGGCCCGCTGCTCCGGCAATTGCCGGAGGTCGCGGAAGTGCTTGGTGATGACGTCCTTGTTCTTGTCGAGCCAGGCGAGGACGCTGCGGAACTCGACGATCTTCGGATAGCCGTCGCGGATCGCGACCACAGGCCAGTTCGCGACCAGCGCGTTGTCGATGCCGAGCAGCTCCTTGCCCCACCACTTGCCCGGGCCGAAGACATGGGGCGCCGTCGCGGTGGACTTCATGGCCTTCAGCACGTCGAGCGATTCGACGCTGCCGGCCTTTTCCGCCGCCGCCTTCCAAGTCAGCAGGACCGCCGGGTATTCCCACGACACCGCCGACCAGGCGTCGGGGTAGCGCTCGTTGTAGGTCCTGAAAAAGCCGTTCGGATCCGGGAAATCGATCATCGGGTCGTTCATGGCCGCATCGTCGAAGTTCGGGAACTGATAGATGAAGCCTTCCATGAACTCCTTGCTCGTCTTCTCCACGACCTGCTTCCAGTAGTCGAGGGTGCAGGAGATCATCTGCCCCTTGTAGCCCTGCAGGAAGGCCTGCTCGGTGATCTGCGAGACCGCCCCGGCGCCGCAGGTGTCGAGGCACAATATGTCGGGCTTGCTCGCGAGCAGCGCGGTTGTGAGCGCGGTGAAATTGGCGCTCGCCTCGTCGGGATAGGCCTTCTCGTCCACGATCTCGATGCCCGCGACCTCGAAGGCGGCGCGGTAGGTGGCGAGCGACGGCAGACCCAAGGAGTCGTCGGGATAGATGATCGCCGCGGTCTTGAGCTCCGGCCGGTGCTCGGCCAGCCACTCGACGCCGGTCACGTTGTAGAACGGGTGGACCTCGGCCGGCGCGATGAGATAGGGCGTCGCCGCCGACATGTCGCTCGGCAGCAGGGTCGACGCCATGATCTTCTGCTCGTTGAAGAACTCCTGCACGCCCGAGTAGTTGCCGCCGAGCATCAGCACGAACTTGACGCCGTCCTCGAGGACCAGCTTCTTGCCCCCCTGGAGCGCCTTGTCGGTCGCCGCCTCGTCGTCATAGGCGGCGAGCTCGATCTTGTAGTTGTCGCCCCCGATCTTGACCCCGCCGGCGGCGTTGATCTGTTCGGCCAGGATCTCGCAGCCATAGAGCCCGGGCAGGCCCCAATCGACATAGTCGCCGCTCATCGGCGCCAGGAACCCGATCTTGACCACTTTCTCCGCGGCGAAGCCGGGGCGCGCGAACCCCGTCCCCGCCAGCGCCAGCCCGGCCGCCGTGGTGCCGAGAAACTCGCGCCGCTTCATGCCCCTGCCTGTCATCGTGACTCCCTCCTTCTCCCGTTAGGGTCGCCGGACGCGACCTTGAAGTTCCGCCGATCCATCTTGTCCGGGATTCTCGATTGGCCCGGATTGGGCATGCTCTGTTTCCCGCCGATCATGCCGGCAATTTCGCCCCGGGTCCATAAGCTTAATCAAACCAATTGCATACCACTCATGCACGAGCCCGCGTCCTCTCCGGATCGAAGAACGGAATGCGCCCCACCGTGACCCTTGCCGGAGACCGTCTTGCCCTTTGCTCCGCCGCCGTCAACCGATCGCCGTCCGCTTGGTTTTCTTCGGATCGTCGAAGGGTATGGTGTGAGCGATGGCGGAACACCCCAGGTTCTTGCCGCGCACGTCCAGCTTGGCGCCCTGCACACAGTACCGCGGCTCGAGCCGCGCCAAGGCCATCGATTTCTTGGTGAGCGTCGAGCGCATGCCGCAGGTGATAACGCCCACCTGGCGACCATCGGCAAACAGGGCATCGCCCGCCTCGGTTGCCCGGTCGGCGTCGGCAAGCACGCCGAAAATCCGGAACCGTTCCTTGCCCTTCAACGCATAGTGCTTCTCGGCGCCGCGGAAGTTTGTCTTGCCCGGGCTGACCGTGAACCCCAGGCCCATTTCCCAGATCGAATCGGCGCCTTCGGCGATGTTATCGTAAGGATAGAATAGCAGGTACGATTCGACCCGCAAGAAGTCGAGCACGGTGAAGCAACAGGGCACGATCCCCATCTTCTTCCCCTTCTCCACTATCTCGTCCCATACGTGGACGACATCCTGGCCGCGCACGAAGATTTCATAGCCGCGCTCCCCGGAATATCCTGTCCGCGAGATCATGACCGGCCGTCCGAACAGCGTCGTCGGCATGTGATGGAAATACGGCAGGGTGCGGATGCCCGGCACATGATCGGCCAGAAAATCCACCGCCTTCGGCCCCTGCAGCGATAGGTCGTGCAGATTGTCGTCGAACAGAATCGCCACGTTCTTGTTGACGGCGGAGCGCGCCAATTCCTCGTGCCCCGTGCCGGCGCCGTGAACCATCAACCAATTGTTGGGGCCGAGCCGGAACATGAGGCAGTCGTCCGTGAACAGCCCACTGTCGTTCAGGATCGAGGCATAGGCCGATTTGCCCGGATAGATCTTGGTCAGCTCGCGGGTGCAGACGTGATTTAGAACATCGGTGGAATCCGGTCCGACCACATGGACCTTCTTCAGGCCGGAGACATCGAAAAGCCCCGCGTTCGTGCGCACCGCGACGTGCTGCTCGCTCATGTCCCCGCTATAGGTCCAGGCCGTGCCCATGCCGTTCCAATCCTCGAGATTGGAGCCCAGCGCGCGGTGCCGGTCGGCCAGAGCAGTCTTACGCCATGATTTCGTCATTGAACGGCCTCCATCAAGCTGTCGATATTTCGAACCTCGGGTCGTCGAGCCTCATCACCGGCTGCCGCCCCTGCCTCAGTTGAATTGCCGCTCCAGGGCGTCGGCAAATTCGAACAGGTCGACACAGGCGCCATAGGTCGCCACGCCGAAGATCGGCGCCTCGGGATCGGTATTGATGGCGATGACCGTGTCGACGTGCTTCATGCCGAAGAGATGCTGCACGGCGCCGGAGATGCCGAGCGCGACGTAGAGCTTGCAGCCGGTCGCCACCTTGCCCGATTGGCCGACCTGATGCGCCTTGGCCAGCCAACCCGAATCGGCCACCGGCCGCGAGCAGCCCAGCGTGGCGCCCAACTTCTCGGCCAGGGCGGCGAAGCGGGCGACGTTGTTCTGGTCCTGGATGCCGCGGCCGATGGACAGGATGAACTCGGCCTTGGCGATGTCCACGTCGGACGGCGGCGCCTCGTCGTAGCCGGCGTGGCTGGCCATGCCGGGCAAGGCCGTCAGGTCCACCGGGAAGGGCGTCACCGTCGCCGACCCGGCCGCCGACGGGCGCTTGAAGGTGGCGCCGCGCAGGGTCAGGACGACGACGCCCCGTCCCGGGAAGCCGAGCTCCAGGTTGACCTTGCCGCCATAGGCGCTGCGCGTGGCCACCAGCTCGTCGCCGGCCATGTCGATGCCGAACACATCGCTGGCGAAGCCGCTGCCGAGCCGCGCCGCCACGGCCGGGGCGAAGGCCATGCCGTTGGCCGTGTGGCCGAGAAAGATCGCCCGCGGCTGGCGAGCGACGGCGACCCGGCAGGTCACCTCCTCGTAGACGCTGGCGTCGAAATGGTCGGATTCCGCCGCCACCGTGAGGATCTCGTCGACACCCGCCAGATCGGCCTTGGCCGCCAGGGGCGCCGGGTCGCTGCCGATCGCCACGACCGTGAGCGGACCGCCCAGCCGATCCTTCAGCGCGACGGCGGCGCCGATCATCTCGCCGGTGATGTCGCGCAGTTCGCCCTGCAGGTGCTCGGCGACGATGAGGATGCCTGACACGCGTTAGGCCCCCCTCTTCTCACGGATGATCTTGGCGATCGCGGCGGCGACCTCGGCGCCGCTGCCCTGGATCATCTGCGCGCGGCCCTTCGGCGGCGCGAGGGCGCGGCGCACGACGTAGCCGGCGCATTCGCGGCCGACCGCGGCGCCGTCGAGCACGACGATCGGCTTCGCCTTGGCCTGCTTGACCATGCGCATGGTGGCGTAGCGCGGCTTGTTGATGCCGGTCTGGATGGTCACGACCGCCGGACTGGCCAGCCCGAAGCGATGCCGCACGCCGCCCTCCAGCTCGCGCGTCACCGCCAGCGTCGCGGCGCCGTCCCACTCCAGTTTGACGGCCACCGCCGCATGCGGCAGGCCGAGAATGCGCGCCAGCGCCGTGCCGGTGGCGCCGTGCGCCGAATCGCTCGACTGGACGCCGGCGAAGATCAGATCCGGCTGCTCCTGGCGGGCGACGCCGGCCAGGGCCCGCGCCACGGTCACCGGATCGGCGCCAACCAGGCAGTCGTGCCACACCCGGACGGCGCGGTGGGCCCCCTTGGCCAGGACCTTGCGCAGCGACTCCTCGGCCTGCTCGGGGCCGATGGTGACGGCCACGACCTCGCCGGCCCCGATGCGCTCGACCGTCAGCAGCGCCTCTTCCAGGGCGGCGTCGTCCCATTCGTTGAGGACATAGCCGAGATCGCCCGGCTGCACGTCGCGGCCGTCCTCGGTGAAGGCGTACTCGTCGCCCAGCACCGCCGCATGCTTGACCGCGACCAGGATGCGCGGCCCCGCCTTGGCGGGCACCTCGTAGGCCGGCAGATCGGCCGCCGTCACCGGCGCTGGCGTCCAGGCCGGCGCCGGCGCCGGTGCGCGCGCCGCCACTGTCGCCACGGCCGGCGCCGGCGCGACCTGCGCCACCGGTACGTCGACCGTCGAGGGCGCCGCAACCGACGGCGGCGCCACGGCCGCCAAGGGCGGCAGGTCCTTCAGGTCGAGGCTCTTCAGCTCGATCGCCTCGGCGACCAGCTCGGCGATGTCGCCGACGACGAAATCCTTCTCGTGGCCGCTGGTCTTGCGGGCGTCCTCGAACATCGTCAGATCCTTCGGGCAACAGGTGACGAAGACGTCGATGGCGAGCGCCGCCGCCTCGTGCATGCGGTTCTCGGAGGGTTTCTCGACGCCCGGCCGGTCGGGCATCCAGATGCGCCCGCCGCCGGCGCCGCAGCAGAACGAGTTGCCGCGGTTGCGCGGCATCTCGACGACCTCGCAACCGATGGCTTCGAGCACCGCGCGGGGCGCTTCGTAGCCGCCATTGAGCCGGCCGAGGTGGCAGGGGTCGTGCAGCGTCACCCGCCGGTCCAGCGGCTTGACCACCTTGAGGCGGCCGGCCTGCAACAGCTCGGCCAGCACGCTGCTGTAGTGCCGGATCGGCTTGGTCTCGCCGTACTCCGGGTACTCGTTCTTGATGGTGTTGTAGCTGTGCGGGTCGGTGGTGACGATCGACGCGAAGGCGGCGGCGCGCATCTGGCCGAGGTTGTGCTCGACCAGGCTTTCGAACAGGCCCTCCTCGCCGACCCGCCGGATGTCGTTGCCGGCGGTCCGCTCGCCGTCGTAGAGCAGGCCGAAATCGACGCCGGCCGCGCGCAGCAGACGGGCGACGGTCTGGCTTACCTTCTGATTGCGCGGGTCGAAGGAGGCATAGTCGCCGACGAACCACAGCAGATCGGCGGCTTCGCGGCGCAGGTCCTTGACGCGAAATTCCAGGGCCCGGGCCCAGCTTCCGCGCTTGCGGGCGTTCTCGCCGAAGCTGTTACCGGTGTCGGCCACCGTGCCGAGGGTCGCCTGCAACAGCGGATCGAGATCGCCCTGCTCGACCAGGTGGCGCCGCATCTGCACGATGATCGCCGGGTGCTCGATGCCGACCGGGCAGATCTCCTGGCAGGCGCCGCAGCTCCGGCAGGCCCAAAGGGTCTCCGGGGCGATGACGTCGCCGATCAGCCGCTCGCCCGCCCCCGGCCGTCCCTGGAACCGGTCGTTGTGCAGCCGCAGATCGAGAATCAGGTCGCGCGGGCTGAGCGGATAGCCCACGCTTTGCGCCGGACAGGCCTCGTCGCAGCGCCCGCACTTGGTGCAGGCGTCGAAGTTGACCATGTCCTTCCAGGAAAATTCGGCGACCGACGAGATGCCGGCCGCTTCGCGCCCATCGGGCACCTTGGGAAGGCGCCGCAGGGCCAGCGGATCGCGCGCCGCCAGGGACCCGAGCACGGCGATCATGTGCTTTGCCTTGTACAGCGGGATGGCGGCGACGAAGGCCAGGGCGGCGAGGCCGTGGAACCACCAGTTGGCGGCCCGCAGCGCCGCCGCCCCGGCCTGATCCAGGCCGAAGACGGCGAGCAGGCGGGCCACCGCCAGGCCGACCGGCGACCAGGCGGCCCAGGCCGGCCGGTCGACCAACAATCCCACGCCTTCCTGGAGGAACCCGGTGACGGCGATGAGCAGCAGGGCGGCCATGAACAGCCAGTCTTCGACCCGCCAGGCCCGCGCCGCCGGGCGCAGCGCCGTTTCGCCACGATAGGCCCTGAGGTAATCGAGCTTGGCCAGGCCGAAGGCCGCGCGGCGGACCATCATCAGGACGACGCCGGCGATCAGCCCAAGCCCGGCAAGATCGAGAATCAGGCTGAACCACAGGTAGAAGCCGCCCTTCCAGAAGCTGACCCCGAACAGCGGCGCGACGATGTCGTAGTCCAGGGTGATGGTGGCGGTGCCGATGGCCAGCAGCACGAAGCCGAAGAAGATGCCGGCGTGGGCGTGGCCGGCAAGGCTGTCACGCCGCCGCAGCATGCGATGGGACAGGACATCGACGAGCATCCGTCGGAGGCCGGCGCCGATGGCAATGGCGATCGCCGGCGGCGCGGCGCGGCGATACTTGGCGACGTGGCGCCCCAGCCCCCACAGAAACGCCGCGATCGCGGAGAAGCCAAGGACGTAGAAGGCCGTGACCCCGGCGGACCCCAGCCCCCAGAAGAGTTCCCGCGTCTCCACGACCCTGCCCTACGCCATGCCGCCAGCGCGGCCGTCGAGGTCGCCAATGCGGCGCCCCGGCCGACGACCGGAGCGCCGCATCGAAACCCCGTCCACCGCCGGGCGCGCCCGCCCTGCCTTACGGGTGCAGATCGCCGCGCTTGGGGAAGGTCTCGTTTCCCCAAACCTGGCGTTCGCGGATCCAGGGCAGCGGATGCTGCGGGTTCGCCGATTCGAACTCGCGGGCCAGCCGGTGACCGTCGAACACGCTGTCGGCGATCAGCCGCGGCGCGTAGCAGTCGCCGACGTGGTAGATGGCCTTGATGTCGTTCTTCGCCCACTCGCTCTTGCGCCGCTTGAGCTCGGCGAACAGCTCGGCATTGGCGACGCGACCGGTGCACAGGATCACGGTGTCGCACTCCAGCACCGTGGTGTCGGTGCCCGCCCGGCGCGGCAGCTTGCCCAGAGCCGGTCCGGCGTTGCGCTTGTAGCCGTCGCGGTACACGTTGTAGATCGTCACCTTGCCCGGCTCGATCGACTCGGCCCAGTGCAGGACGTGGTCCTTGATGTGCTTCTCGTGCAGCATGCGGTGCAGGTTCGGCGCCTCCAGCGTGAAGTGGGTGTACTTCGCCAGCGAGCCCAACTGGGTCACCAGGGTCACCTTCTTGCCCTGATCGGCCATCAACTCGGCCATGGAGACGCCGGTGAAGTAGCCGTCGCCGTCGAGCACCACGACGCGGTTGCCGACCTTCTTGCCGGCCATCACCTGCTCCGGCGTGCAGACGTGGGGCTGCGCGGCATCGGCGCCCGGGATCAGCGCCTGGGTGGCGCCGCACAAGCCGTCCGTGGCCCAATGCGAGCCGACGGCGACCACCACCTTGTCGGCGCCGTAGGTCAGAATGTCCTCGGCGCTCATCCGGCCGACGCCGGTGTGGACCTCGACGGTCTTGAGCTTGTCGAGCTGGAGCTGGCGATAGCTGATCACCCGTCCCCACTCGGACAGGCCCGGATAGCGCATGATGTCGCGCACGCAGCCGCCGATGTCCTTGTCCGCCTCGCGCAGATGCACGTCATAGCCGCGCTCGCCGAGGACACGGGCGCACTCCATGCCGGCCGGGCCGGCGCCGACCACCAGGACCGAGCACGGATCCTTGGTCTTCTCGAACTTCTCCGGGTGCCAGCCGCGGCGGTATTCCTCGTTGGCTGTGGCGTTCTGCGTGCAGATCATCGGCGGCCCGCCGATCTCCCAGCGCGAGATGCAGACATTGCAGCCGATGCATTCGCGGATGTCCCCGAGCCGCCCCTCCTCGATCTTCTTCGGCAGGAACGGGTCCGAGATCGACGGGCGGGCGGCGCCGATGATGTCGAGCTTGCCGCTGCGGATGGCGTTGACCATGTCGTCCGGGCTGGTCACCCGGCCGACGCCGAGGACCGGGGTCTTGGTCAGCTTCTTGACCTCGTTGGTCCAGGGCTGCTGGTGGCCGGCCTTGTAGAAACGCGACGGTCCGGCGTCCTCGCCCCATTCGGCGATGTCGCCGACGTTGACGTCCCACAGGTCGACCAGGCCCTCGCGCGTCACCAGCTCGATGAACTTGAGGCCGTCGTCGCCGACCTCGACGCCGCTCGGGCCGTAGAGGGTGTCGAGGGCGAAGCGGGTGGCGATGGCGCAATTGTCGCCGACCGCCTTCTTCACCGCCGCCAGGGTCTCGATCCAGAAGCGGGCGCGGTTCTCGAGGGAGCCGCCGTACTTGTCGGTGCGCTTGTTGTAGAACTTCGACAGGAACTGCAGCGGCAGGTAGCTGTGCGCGCCGTAAACGTAGACGATGTCGAAGCCGGCCCGCTCGGCCCGCCGGGCCGCCTTCACATACATGTCGATGAGATCGCGGATGTCGTCCTCGTCCGCCTCGTGGCAATAGGTCAGGTGCTCGAATTCCGAGGCGTAGGCGCTGGGGCCGCGCGGCACGGCGCGGGATTCCATGCACGGCGCGTGCGGGCCGCCGTACCACATCTCGATGCCGACCAGACAGCCGAACTTGTGACAGCTATCGGTCAGGTGGCGCAGGTTGATGACGTCGCCATCGTCCCAGATGCGCGCGGAGACGCGGTGGACGTCGTCCGATTCCGGGTGGATCGAGCAATACTCGGTGCACACCGCGCCCCACCCGCCTTCCGCCTTCATGGCGCGGTTCGCCGCCTGCGTGCCGGGCCTCTCGGAGCCGGCGCCGATGCAGTGAGGCACCTGATAGAAGCGGTTCTTCAGCGTCTTGGGGCCGATGCGGATCGGCTCGAACAGGATGTCGTATTTCGGGTCGCGTGCCATGGCTTGGGCCTCCCCTCACGTTTCGTTGGTAATCGCGACGGCCATCGAGCTTCGCCTAAGTCCGATCTCCCGGCCGGGCCGCCGGCGGCGATCGGGGACGAAACCAATCCTGGGCCACTTTAGACCCGTCAGCGAACCAATGGCTTCTTTTTGGTCACGAGTGATATATACCAAGGGTCGTCGGGCCAGGCAAGAACCGGTCTATAGGATTCTATAGGATTTTGCCGCCCGGCGGCCGCTGTCATAATCCAGCGCGCGGCCGATCCGCGGCTGGCGCATGACGGAGAGAAAGGCGCATGCCGGTCCTTCAGGTCGATCAACTGAGCAAGAACTTCGGCGGCCTGGCGGCCGTCAGGAACCTCTCTTTCCAAGTCGAGGCCGGCGAGATCCGCGGATTGATCGGCCCCAACGGCGCCGGCAAGACGACCATCTTCAACCTGATCAGCGGCTATTACCGGCCGAGCGCGGGCAGGATCCTTTATCACGGCGAGGATATTTCCGGGCTCAAGACCAGCCGCATCGCCGCGCGCGGCGTGGTGCGGACCTTCCAGCAGACCACGCTGTTCGAGCCGATGACGGTGTTCGAGAACGTCCTCGTCGGACGCCACTTGCAGACGCGCGCCGGGCTGTTCGAGGCGCTCACCGGCGCCGACCGCCGACGCGGCCAGGCGGCGGCGCAGCGGGCGATCGAGATCCTCGAGTTCCTGGGATTGGCCGAGCGGCGCGACGAGACGGCGATGAGCCTGCCGCACGGGCTGCAGAAGACGCTCGGGCTCGCGATCGCCCTCGCCGCCGAGCCCAAGCTGCTGCTGCTCGACGAGCCGTTCGCCGGCATGAACCCGGAGGAGACCCGCGGCATGATGGAGTTGGTGCGGCGGGTGCGCGACCGCGGCGTCACGATCCTGCTGGTCGAGCACGACATGCAGGCCGTCATGGGCCTGTGCGACCGCATCAGCGTCGTGAGTTTCGGCGAGATGCTGGCCGAAGGCCTGCCGGCCGAGATCCGCGCCGACGCGAACGTCATCGAAGCCTATCTGGGAAGCGCGTAATATGCTGTTCCGTATAGACAATCTTGTCGTCCACTACAACAAGGTGGCGGCCCTGCGCGGCATTTCGCTGGAGCTCGGGCAGGGCGACATCATCACGCTCATCGGCGCCAACGGCGCCGGCAAGAGCACGACCTTGCGCGCGATCTCCGGCCTGACGCGGCCGAGCGGCGGCGCCATCTGGTTCGACGGCCGGCGCATCGACGGGCTGGCGGCCGAAAAGGTCGTCGCGCTCGGCATCGCCCAGGTTCCGGAAGGCCGCCGCGTCTTTCCCGACCTGACGGTGATCGAGAACCTGCTGATCGGCGCCTTCCTGCGCAAGGACAAGGACGGCATCGCCCGCGACCGCGACGAGGTGTTCGGACATTTCCCGCGCCTGGCCGAACGGCGCAAGCAACTCGCCAAGACGCTGAGCGGCGGCGAGCAGCAGATGCTGGCCATGGGCCGGGCGCTGATGTCGAGCCCGCGGCTGCTGCTGCTCGACGAGCCGTCGCTCGGCCTGTCGCCGGTGATGGTCCGCGAGATCGCCCGCATCGTCCTGGAGATCAACCGGCGCGGCGTGCCGGTCATCCTGGTCGAGCAGAACGCCGAGATGGCGCTCCGCCTCGCCCGCTACGGCTATGTGCTGGAGACCGGCCGGATCGCCCTCGAGGGCCCGGCGGTCGAGCTGCACGAGCACGAACATGTCCGACGCGCCTATCTCGGCGG
>JBBECF010000171.1:13240-14876 GCA_040881945.1 Dongiaceae bacterium
CGGAAGCTGCAGGCGGCCGTCTATCTGCTGCCGATCCTGCGCCGCACGGCGCCGACCGGGACCGGCTAACCGACGGTCGCGGCCGACTTGTCCCGATCCGCGATCAGCAGCGTCGCGTCGGCCTTGCGCAGCCGCTCGACGAACGCCGGCGGCGGAGCCGTGTCGGTCACCAGCATGTCCACCGCCGACAAGGGACAGACCGTCACCAACCCGCGCCGGCCGAATTTCGAATGGTCGGCAACGACGATCGTGCGTTCCGACCGTCGCATGACGACGCGCGAAAATTCCGCCTCGTCGAGGTCGTAATCCATCAGCCCGTCCTCGAGGTCGATGGCGCCGATGGACAGGAACGCGAGACGGGCGCGGAACTGTCCGACAAAGGCGGTCGCGGACGGACCGAGCGCGGCGCCGTCGTCGGCGCGCAGCTCCCCGCCCGCCATGTAGACGCGGTTGCCGTTGCGTGTCGCCAAGGTGCGCGCGATGTCCACCGAGTTCGTGACGACGAGCAGATCTCGGCGGTCGCGCAGGGCGCGCGCGACGAAGGCGGTCGTACTGCCGGTGTCGAGCATCAGCGTATCGCCGTTGCGCACCTGCGCCGCCGCCAATTTGGCGATCGCCATCTTGGCCGCGGCATTTTCGGCGAGCCGCTGATGAAAGCCGGGTTCGACGAGCGGGTCCGGCAGCATGGCGCCGCCATGCACCTTGCGGATCAGCCCGTCCGCCGTCATTTGCGTCAGGTCGCGGCGGATCGTCTCGTCCGAAACGCCGAGCTCGCGAGCCAACTCCAGAACGCTTGCCGATCCGCGCAGCCGGACCGCCTGGAGTATCGCCGACTGCCGGTCCGGCCGGTACATGTTCGCCATCCGCATCGGCAAGAACTCCGCCGTCCGTTCGCGTCCGGCGGAGTCACAGGTTGGAAATCGTACAGGTCGCCGGTCCGATTTTATGGAATTCTGTGGGAATTTGACAATAGTTCTTGAATTCGGCGGTCGAACGGGAGAATGATTCGCCCCTCCGGGATCGGCCGCCTCAAGGCAACGGGTCGCGAGGCCGGTTTTTTGCGTCGCGGCGCACCACGACCGGGCCGCGGCAAGCTAGAGCCGATGCCGCACCAACAGGGAGGAACCGCGCATGACCGACAAGCTGAAGACCGCGGCCGCGGCCGCCGCCATCGCCGTTCTGGCGATCAGCACGCCCGCCGCCGCGGCGGCGCCGGAATCGAAGGACCCGATCATCCTGACCATCCACGACTGGACCGGGCAGTACATCACGACCCACATCATGGGCCGCGTGCTCGAAAAGATGGGCTACAACGTCGAGTATCAGCAGGCCGACTACATCGCCCAGTTCGCGGGGCTGGAATCCGGCGATCTGCACATCGCCATGGAGATGTGGGAGACCACCGGCAAGCAGGCCCTGGACGCGAGCCTGGCGACCGGCAAGACCGTCGATTTGGGCGAGACCGGCATGCAGGCGAAGGAGGAGTGGTGGTATCCGCTCTACATGAAGGAGAAATGCCCCGGACTGCCGGACTGGAAGGCGCTGAACGCCTGTGCCGAAGCGTTCGCGACGCCGGAGACCGCGCCCAAGGGCCGTTATCTGGGCGGGCCCGTCACCTGGGCCGGCTTCGATGACG
>JBBECF010000172.1:0-14802 GCA_040881945.1 Dongiaceae bacterium
CTGAGCGCACCCGACCGCTGGCTCGACGTGGATTTCGCGGCCCCGTCGGCGCGGTTGTGCGCCGGCGCCGCATCGGCGATGATGCGCGGAACGCAGCCAAGGAAGAGGACAGAGATGGCGCCGCACGGTTTGTTCCGGACGCTTTGGGCCGCCCTGCTCGGCCTGGCGGCGGGCTTCGGAATCGCGGCCGGCGCGGCGGCGCAGGAGCCGTTGACCCCGGCCCAGATCGAGGCCTTCGAGGGCGTCATCCGCGACTATCTCCTGCGCAACCCGGAGGTGATCGTCGAGGCGGTGCGCGGCCTCGAGGCGCGGCAGCAGTCACTGGAGGCCGAGCAGGCCCGCCAGGCGATCGGCGCGCGCCGGGACGAGTTGTTGCGCGACCCGATGGCGCCGGTCATCGGCGCCCCCGACGCGCCGATCACGGTGGTCGAGTTCTTCGACTACCGCTGCCCGTACTGCAAGTCGGTCGCCGAGGGCATGGTGAAGACCCTCGAAGCCGAAGGCGACGTGCGCATTGTGTTCAAGGAGTTCCCGATCCTCGGCCCGGAATCCGTTTACGCGGCCAAGGCGGCGCTCGCCGCCGAACGGCAGGGGAAGTACGGCGACTTCCACCTGGCGCTGATGGTCTTCAAGGGTCAGCTCGACACCGACGCGGTTCTGCGGGTGGCCGAGCGCGTCGGCCTCGACGTCGGGCAGATGAAGGCCGACATGGAGGCGCCGGAGATCCAGGCGGCGCTGGACCGCAACTTCGAACTGGCCGCCGCCCTCGGGATCCGCGGCACGCCCGCCTTCATAATCGGCGAGCAGATGATACCGGGGGCGATCGATATGACCGAGCTGCGCCGGCTGGTGCGGACCGAACGGAGCGGCTGATCGGCGGCCCTGGGGTCACGCCGCGTCGGAGTCGCCGCTGGCGGACGGCGTCCAGGGATAGAGCCGCGGCAGGAAGACCGTGAGCGCGGCGCCGACGGCTACCGCGGCGATACCACCGACGATGAACTGCGTCCAGTCGTCCGGCTTGACGACGCCGAGCGACACAATCAGCAGATAGACCGGCAGATCCAGGAAGTGCGTAAAGGTCGGCAGATGCTCGGCGCGCGCCGCCACGAGCTCGCGCGTGACCTGCCCGCGCCGCACGGCCTCCCGCGACAACCGCCGCATCCTGGTGAAGTACCGCCGGGTCACGGTGTTGCCCTCGACGAACTCCAGGGCGAACAAGCCGACCATGCCGGCAAGCCACGGCGTGTCCAGGACGTCGAAGCCGTAGGCGACGATGATCCAGACGCCCGAACCTAGCAACAGCAAGGCGCCGGGCACGACCAACCCGTCATAGAACACCGCGATAGCGCGGATCGCCTCGGCGAACAGCGCCAGGCGTTCGAGCTGCCTCGACCGCAGGTCGGCGAGGAACACCCCGATCAGGCCGGCGCCCATCAGAATGGCGCCGACGACGTGCCCGAACAGCAGAACTTCGCGGGTCATCGCCGCACCTTGCCGGATCGTCGCCTGACGGTCCAGGTCCGGCGGGTACCGGCCGGGGCTATCGCATAGGGGCGTTGCATTATTGCCCTTGCGTCCTTCGACAGGCTCAGGATGAGGGGAAATCTTGGTGGCACGAAGAAGAACCCTCATGGCTCTAGCCTGTCGAAGCACGCACAACCTCGATCCCGGCCTCCTTGCCCGGCCGCACATCGATCAACTGAGATAACCCTGGGGTACCGGCCGATTCTGTTGCGAACGGTCGGGTCTCCCCGTAGCCTCGACGAGCGGCGCCCCAGCCGCGGGTGCGCGCTACTCGGGAGGCTTCGCCATGGACCTGCGCAACAAGACCGCCATCGTCACCGGCAGCTCGCGCGGCATCGGCCGGGCGATCGCGTTGCGCTTCGCCCGCGACGGCGCGCGCGTCGCGGTCAACTGCCTGACCGCGCGCGACAAGGCCGAGGCCGTGGCCGTCGAGATCCGCGGCGGCGGCGGCGAGGCGATCGTCGTCCAGGCCGACGTCTCCCGGCGCGACCAGGCGGAGCGGCTGATCGCCGAGACGATCGCCGCCTTCGGCAAGGTCGACATCCTGGTCAGCAACGCCGGCGTCATCATCGACCGGCCGTTCGTCGAGTCGACCGACGAGGACTGGACCCGCGCGATCGAGGCCAACCTGCACGGCTTCTTCAACGTCTGCCGGGCGGTGCTGCCACATATGATCGAGCGCGGTTACGGCCGGATCGTCGCCACCGGTTCGTGCATCACCGAGATCGCCGATTTCGGCGGCAACACATACGCCGTGTGCACCGCCTCCAAGGGCGGCATCGTCGCCATGCTGAAGCCGATCGCCGCCGAGGTCGCCCGGCACGGCATCACCGTCAACGCGGTCTCACCCGGCTACATCGCGACCGAGATGCTGGCCGAGATCGACCCGGCCGGCCTGGAGGCGGCGCTGCATCTGGTCCCGATGCGCCGCTACGGCAAGCCCGAGGAGATCGCGGCGGCGATGGCGTTCCTCGCCTCTGACGAGGCCGCCTACATCACCGGCCAGACCCTGCGCGTCAACGGCGGCATGTCCATGGCCTGAGCCGGGCCCCGCCGCCGGATCGCCGGCGCGGCATTGCGCCCCCGGCGCGCCGTGCTATAACGCAGCGCGAAGGAAAACCCGAGGACGCGAAAGGCTGATTCACCGTGGCCGCCGCCCCGACGATCCTTGTCCTCAACGGCCCCAACCTGAACATGCTGGGCGTGCGCGACCCGGCCATCTATGGCCGCGACACCCTCGCCGACATCGAGCGGGCGTGCCGGCGCCGGGCCGGGGAACTCGGGCTCGCCGTCGATTTCCGGCAATCCAACCACGAGGGCGAGATCGTCACCTGGATCCAGGAAGCGCGCGGCCGCCACGCCGGAATCGTGATCAATGCCGGCGCCCTCAGCCACAGCTCGATCGCCGTCCTCGATACCCTGCAGCTCACCGAGCTGCCGGTGATCGAGGTGCATCTGTCGAACATCTTCAAGCGCGAGCCCTATCGCCGTCACTCCTTTGTCAGCGAGGCGGCGCGCGGCGTCATCTGCGGCTTCGGCGGCCTCGGCTACCGCCTTGCGCTCGACGCCATGGCGCAAATCCTGGGAACCTGGAAAGAGGCCTGATGGCGGGGTTCGATGTCGATGCGGATCTGGTCCGCAAGCTGGCCGAGCTGCTGGAGGAAACCGGCCTCAGCGAGGTCGAATACGAGAGCGGCGGTCAGCGCATCCGCGTCTGCCGCAGCGCCGGGACGGCGGCAGCGGTGGCGTTCGCGCCGGTGCCGGCCGGCGCGGCCGGACCGCCGCCGCCGGACGCCGGCGCCTCGGCCGACGCCCTGCCGGTCGGCGCCGTCACCTCGCCGATGGTCGGGACCGCCTACGTCGCGCCCGAACCTGGGGCCGCGCCGTACGTCAAGGTCGGCGACCGAGTCGCCGAGGGCGATACGCTTCTCGTCGTCGAGGCGATGAAGGTGATGAACCCCATCGCCGCGCCGCACGGCGGCATGGTCGTCGAGGTTCTGGTCAGCGACGGCCGGCCGGTCGAATACGGCGAAGTGCTGATGGTGGTGCGCTAGAGCGCGCCGGCATGTTCGAGAAAGTCCTGATCGCGAACCGGGGCGAAATCGCGCTGCGCATCCATCGGGCGTGCCGGGAAATGGGCATCCGCACGGTGGCCGTCCATTCCACCGCCGACGCGGACGCCATGCACGTGCGGCTGGCCGACGAGAGCGTGTGCATCGGCCCGCCGCCGTCGCGCCTGAGCTATCTCAACGTGCCGGCGATCCTGTCGGCGGCAGCCATCTCCGGCGCCGACGCCATTCATCCCGGCATCGGCTTCCTGTCCGAGAACGCGATGTTCGCCGCCATGGTCGAGGAGCACGGCTTCGTCTTCATCGGCCCGGCGCCGGAGCACATCTCGTTGATGGGCGACAAGGTGGCGGCCAAGGACGCCGCCCGTTCGCTCGGGCTGCCCATCGTACCGGGCTCGGCCGGCGCCGTCGGCGACGACGTCGAGGCCATGCGCGCGGCCGAAGAGATCGGCTATCCGGTGCTGGTCAAGGCGGCGGCCGGCGGCGGCGGCAAGGGCATGAAGGTGGCCGAATCGTCGCGCGACCTCGTGCAGGCGTTGAGCCTGGCGCGGGCCGAGGCCAAGGCCAATTTCGGCAACGACGCCGTCTATCTCGAGAAGTACCTGCCGCACCCGCGGCATGTCGAAGTGCAGATCCTGGCCGACGGCCAGGGCGGCGTCGTGCATCTCGGCGAACGCGACTGCTCGGTGCAGCGCCGCCATCAGAAGCTGATCGAGGAGGCCCCGTCGCCGGCCCTCAACGCCAGAGAGCGCGCCTGGATCTGCGATACCGCGGTGGACGCCATGAAGCGGCTCGGCTATCGCAGCGCCGGCACGATCGAGTTCCTGTTCCAGGACGGCGAGTTCTACTTCATCGAAATGAACACCCGGCTGCAGGTCGAGCACCCGGTCACCGAAATGATCACCGGCATCGACCTGGTGCGCGAGCAGATCCGGGTGGCGACCGGGGCGCCCCTGGCCTTCGCCCAGGACGACATCAAGTTCACGGGCCATGCGATCGAGTGCCGCATCAACGCCGAGGATCCGGTGACGTTCGCCCCGTCGCCCGGCCGGGTGACCGACTATCACGCGCCGGGCGGGCTCGGCGTGCGCGTCGATTCGGCGCTCTATGCCGGCTATGTCGTGCCGCCGCAGTACGACAGCCTGATCGCCAAGCTGATCGTGCATGGCAACAGCCGGAACGAATGCCTGATGCGCCTGCGCCGGGCGCTCGAGGAATTCGTCATCGGCGGCATCGAGACCAGCATTCCGCTGCATCGCCGGCTGGTCGCGGCCCCCGACTTCATCAACGGCAACTATGACATCCGGTGGCTGGAACGATACGTCGGCGGGACGGCGTGACGGGCAGCGCGGCGTTCGGCCCCCGCGACCGCTCATGTCCGAGCTGACGCCGGACATTCTGCTGCGCGCCTATGCCTTCGGCGTCTTCCCGATGGCCGAGGGGCGGCACCATCGCGAGGTCTATTGGGTCGACCCGAAGGAGCGCGGCGTCCTGCCGCTGGATCGCTTCCACCTGCCGCGCCGGCTCGGCCGGACGCTGCGCCGGCGGCCGTTCGCGGTGCGCTGCGACAGCGCCTTTGCCGAGGTCGTCGGCGCCTGCGCCGAACCGGCGCCAGACCGCCCCGACACCTGGATCAACGCCGAGATCCGGCGGCTCAACGCCCGGCTGTTCGAGATGGGGTTCGCCCATTCGGTCGAATGCTGGCGCGGCGACGCGCTGGTCGGCGGCCTCTATGGCATCGCCATCGGCGGCGCCTTCTTCGGCGAGAGCATGTTCAGCCGCGAGCGCGACGCCAGCAAGGTGGCGCTCGTCTATCTGGCGGCGCGGCTGCGTCTCGGCGGCTTCCGGCTGCTCGATACGCAGTTCGTCACCGCGCACCTGCAACGCTTCGGGGCCATCGAGATTCCGCGCGCCGACTATCGTCAGCTCCTCGCCCACGCGATCGCGGCGCCCGCCCGCTTCTATTCCGACGCGTCGGAGTCCGAGGTCGAGGCGTTCGTGCAGTCGATGACCCAGAGGTCGTAGACCGGATGCTCCAGGGCCGATAGCGCCGGGCTCGACGCGAACATCCAGCCGATGAACCGGGTTGCCGGCGGCTCGTCGGGTTTGACCTCGACGATCTCCAGGAAGGCGGCGCTTTCGGGCGGCTCTTCCGGCGGCCGCTTGTCGCAGGCCCGCGCGGTGATCTGCAACGCGCCGAATGACACCGTCGCGCCGATCGGCGCCTCGATCGTCGAGATGCGCGCCGTAATCTTGTCGAGCCCCTGCAGGACCGCGATCTCCGCCGGCGCGGCAAGCGCGGCGCTCGTCGTCAGCGCGCCGGCAAGGACCGCCGCCGCCGTCTTGGGGCCCGCGCGGGTCATGCCGTCAGCGCGCCTTGCGATAGGGGTTGTCGAGCGCATCGACGAGCCGGCGCAACACCTCGCGCACCTGGGCCTCGTCGCACCCCATGAGGATGGCGTCCTCCAACGCGTCCTGCGCCATCTGCCCGATCTCCTCCAGGTTCTCGTTCAGGACCTTGACCTTCTCGTCGCACGACACCGGCTTGCCGTCGGGCTGCCGCCAGGTCGGAAACCGGTCGTCGTCGCCGCGCTGCGCCAAGGGTGGAGTCCTCGCCGGGTTCGGGTGGGATCATAGCAACATAACGGGCCGCTAGGCCGGTTTCGTCGCGGCGAAGCGCAGGCGCACGTAGTCGGCGGTCCACACGCCGGCGGCGTCGCACAGCGCCGGGCGCAGCGCCGCGGCGACCTCGCGCCGGAAGTCCGGCCGCTCGGCCGGCGGCAGCAGCGACGTGAACGCCTCGGCGAAGACGTCGAGCCAGTCGTCGAGGTCGCCCGGCAGCGGCGTCGGGCGCGGGATCAGCTCCAGGTACCCGACCCGGAAGCCGCGCGCCTCGAGCCGCGCCCGGTACTCGGCCGCGGTCGGGAAATACCACGGCACGGCCGCGCGGCCGTCGCGGCCGCGCCGGTCGAGGGCGGCGACCAGGGCGGCCTGGATGCGCGCGACGTTGCCGGCGCCGCCGAACTCGCCGACGAAGCGCCCGCCCGGCTTCAGCGCCCGCCAGACCCCGGCGACGACCGCGTCGGGATCGCGCATCCAATGCAGCGCGGCGTTGGAGAACACCGCGTCGAACTCGGCCGTGAAGTCGAGGCGCTCGCCGTCCATGACCCGCGCATCGAGGCCGCGCGCCCGCGCCGCCGCCGTCTGCTCGGCGCTGCTGTCGACGCCGACGACGCGGGCACCCGATTCGGCCAGAAGCCGCGTCAACGCGCCGTCGCCGCAACCGAGGTCGAGAATCCGCTCGCCGCGGACCGGGGCCAGAAGTTCGACCACGGGCTGGCCGAGGTCGGCGACGAAGCCGGCGTTGCGGGCGTAGCGGGCGGGGTCCCAGCGCTGGCGCCCGGCGCCGTCGCCGCGCGGCGCGGAGGTCGGCGGCGTCACGGCTGGGCGGGCGGGCCTTCGGCGGCGCCCGGCTTCTGCTCGGCGCCGCCGAAGATGAAGCGCCCGATCAGGTCGCCGAGAATGAGCGGATCCTGGGTGTAGCGGATTTCGCCGCCCGGCTCGATCGCGGCCTCGTCGGCGCCGGGCTCGAGCGAAATGTAACTGTTGCCGAGCAGGCTCTCGCTCTGGATCTTGGCGCTGCTGTCGAGCGGCAACCGTACCGCGTCGGCGATGCTCAGGCGGACCACTGCCAAATAGGTCTCGGGATCGAGGCGCTGGTCGAGGACGCTGCCGATCTTGATGCCGCTCATGCGCACGTCGCTGCCGTTCTCCAACCCGTCGATGCGGTTGAACTTGGCGATCACCTCGTAGCCTTCGACCCGCCCCAGGTTGCTCGTGGTGTAGGCGAAGGCGAGAAACGTCACCGCGACGAGCAGCACGACGGCGCCCATGATCGTCTCGATGACGTTGCGGTTCATCGGCTACCTCTGCGGCGGTGCGCCGGACCCCATGTTTCGACAGGCTCAACATGAGGTCCTCGTCCTGAGCCTGTCGAAGGACGAGGGCTGAATCCCGAAGGCCCGAAGCCGGGTGCTAGGACGGCGTCCACGGCTCGTAATCCCCGCTCGCCCGGTCGCGCCGGCCGCCGCGGAGCGTGTGGCCCGGCGGGCGATAGGCCTGGGCGGTGCCGGTGAGGTTCGGGACATGCGGCTTCTGCCACGGCCGCCGCGGGGCGGCGTCCGGCGACGGCGGCTCGACGACGGTGCGCTGCAGCCACGCGTTCCATTGCGGCGGCACGGCCGAGCCCTCGGCCTTGCCCTTGTACAGGACCCAGCGGCGCTCGCGTTTCTGCCCCCGCGTCCGCTTGTCGCGGTAATAGCGGTTGCCGAACGAATCGGCGCCCACCGGTTCGCCCCACAGCCAGGTGTGCAAAAGCGTCCATGCCGTCATCGCACGGCCGCCCTCCTCGGCGGTTCACCGTTCCCGAATGCGCGCGGCCCAGCTTGCCCGCGCGGCCGCGGGCGACTATCGCATCGCCACCCGCGCCCGTCCAGCCTCCGCGGGCGGCCGGATCCGAGCGGGCCTGTCCGCGGTTGGACGGCCATGATAGCGTCCGCGGAGTCACGGAGACCGGCAGTGGGCGCGCAGGACGATCCCGACCGAAACGGAGTCGCGCGGCCGTGGCTCGGCACCGGCTTGATCGCCTTCGCGGCGGTAAGCTTCGGCATCGTCACCACCTTGTCGCGCCTGGCCTACGATGGCGGCGGCAACCCGCTGACGCTCCTGGTGCTGCGGTTCGCGGCCTTCGTGGCGGTGGCCGGGGTCCTGCTCATGGCACGGCGGCGGCCCTTGCGCCTGACCCGGAGCGGCTTCCGCGGGAGCCTGTGGCTGGCCGCCGCGATGTTCGCCATGTCGGCCGGCTATCTTACCGCCGTCGCCTACATTCCCGTCGGCCTGGCGGCGATCATCTTCTATAGCTTTCCTCTCCTCGTCGGCGTCGTCGCGAGCGCGAGCGGACGCGAACCGATGACGGTCGCCAAGGCGGCTGCCCTGGTCGTCGCCTTCGCCGGACTCGCCCTGGCCCTCGGCCCCAGCGTCGGCGGCCTGGACGCGCGCGGCGTCGCGGCGGCCGTCGTCGCGGCGCTGGGGATCACGGTGACGATCGTCTTCAGCGGCGCGGTGACCCGCGGGAACGACTCGTTGGTCGTGAATTTCTGGACCAACTTGTGGATGCTCGTCGCCGCTTCCGCCTGCGTCGCGGCCTGGGGTACCTTTGCGCTGCCGGTCTCGGGGCTGGGCCTCGCCGGCGCCCTCGGCGCGACCTTGTGCTACGTCGTTGCCTTCGTCGCCTGGTTCGCGGGGATGCGATTCCTCGCTCCCGCCCGCACGGCGATGCTCTTCAACATCGAGCCGGTGGTGAGCATCGCCGCGGCGGCGCTCGTCCTCGGCGAGCGCCTGTCGGCGGTGCAGCTCGTCGGCGTGGCGGCGGTGCTGGCGGCGATCGCCGCCCGCACGCTCGGCGATCGGCCGCGGCCCGGCCGCGCCTAGCCCGGATTCCCCCCGTTCCATGCTCCTGGGGCGCCGCCTTCGGCCGGGCCCGACCATGAGCCACGACATATTGTGTCTTTTTCTTCGTCGAGCCCCAAATTCTCGTTGCGGGGAGTTGACCCGCTATATATAGTGGGCCGCTCGATAAGAACCACAATATATCGGAATTTCAATGCCCTTAGGCTGTTTTCTGCCTGCGGGCAAGAAGTAGCTTCGGGTCGGACATCAGGGGGAAACCATGCGGATCGAGCGGCGGTTCACGCAAGCAGACAAATCACCCTATGCGGGCATCGAGTTCCGCCGCACCGCCAGTGAAATCCGCAACCCCGACGGGTCCGTCGTGTTCCGCCTCGACGACATCGAGGTGCCGGCCGAGTGGTCGCAGGTGGCGTGCGACGTGCTGGCGCAGAAATACTTCCGCAAGGCCGGGGTGCCGGCCCGCCTCCGGGCCGTGCGCGAGGCCGATTTCCCCGACTGGCTGTGCCGCCACGAGGCCGACGCGGCGGCGCTGGCCGAGCTTGCGCCGGAGCAGCGCGACGGCGGCGAGACCAGCGCCCGCCAGGTGTTCGACCGCATGGCCGGGACCTGGACCTACTGGGGCTGGCGCGGCGGCTACTTCGACGCCGAGGCCGATGCCCGCGCCTTCTATGACGAGATGCGCTACATGATGTGCCGGCAGATGGGCGCGCCCAACTCGCCGCAGTGGTTCAACACCGGCCTGCATTGGGCCTACGGCATCGACGGGCCGGCCCAGGGGCACTACTACGTCGATTTCCGCACCGGCGAGGTAACCGTCTCGACGTCGGCCTACGAGCACCCGCAGCCGCACGCCTGCTTCATCCAGTCGGTCAGCGACGACCTGGTCAATGACGGCGGCATCATGGATTTGTGGGTGCGCGAGGCGCGCCTGTTCAAGTATGGCTCCGGAACGGGGAGCAACTTCTCGCGGCTGCGCGGCGACGGCGAGCGGCTGTCCGGCGGCGGCAAGTCGTCCGGCCTGATGAGCTTCCTCAAGATCGGCGACCGCGCCGCCGGGGCGATCAAGTCCGGCGGCACGACGCGGCGCGCCGCCAAGATGGTGACCGTCGACCTCGACCACCCGGACATCGAGGCCTTTGTCGACTGGAAACTGGTGGAGGAGCAGAAGGTGGCGGCGCTGGTCGCCGGCTCGCGTCTTGCCGACCTCCACCTCAACGCCGTCATCCAGGCCTGCCGCGCCGGCGCCGGGCCGGACCGCTTCGATCCGCAACACAACCCCGTGCTAAAGCGGGCGATCCGCGCCGCGCGCGGCGCGATGCTGCCGGAGAACTACATCCGCCGGGTCATCGAGTTCGCCCGCCAGGGCTACGCCACGATCGACTTCCGCACCTACGACACCGACTGGGATTCCGACGCCTATCTGACGGTGTCCGGGCAGAATTCCAACAATTCCGTGCGCGTCTCCAACGAGTTCCTCGGTCAGGTGCTGGACGACGGCGAATGGAAGCTGATCCGGCGCACCGACGGCAAGGTGGCGAAGACGCTCCAGGCGCGCGAGCTGTGGCAGAAGATCGCCTATGCCGCCTGGGCCTGCGCCGATCCCGGCGTGCAGTTCGACACCACCATCAACGAATGGCACACCTGTCCGGCGAGCGGCCGGATCGAGGCCTCCAACCCGTGCTCGGAGTACATGTTCCTCGACGACACCGCCTGCAACCTGGCCTCGCTCAACCTGATGAGCTTCCGCCGCGGCGACGGCGGCTTCGATGTCATCGGCTACGAGCACGCGGTGCGGCTGTGGACCGTCGCGCTCGAGATCGCCGTCCTGATGGCGCAGTTTCCGTCGCGCGAGATCGCCCGGCGGTCCTACGAGTTCCGCACGCTCGGCCTTGGCTACGCCAATATCGGCGGGTTGTTGATGGCCATGGGGCTCGCCTACGACAGCGCCGCCGGCCGGGCGATGGCCGGCGCCGTCACCGCGGTGATGACCGGCGTCGCCTACGCCACCTCGGCCGAGATGGCGGGCCAACTGGGGCCCTTCCCGGGCTTCGCCGCCAACCGCGAGGCGATGCTGCGGGTGGTCCGCAACCACCGCCGCGCCGCCCGCGGCGAGGCCGACGGCTACGACGCGCTGTCGGTATCGCCGGTGCCCCTCGACGCCGCGAATTGCCCCGACCCGGCCCTGGCGGCGGCCGCCCGGCGCGCCTGGGACGCGGCGCTGACGCAGGGCGAGCGGCACGGCTATCGCAACGCCCAGACGACGGTGATCGCGCCGACCGGGACGATCGGCCTGGTGATGGACTGCGACACCACCGGCATCGAGCCCGATTTCGCCCTGGTCAAGTTCAAGAAGCTGGCCGGCGGCGGCTATTTCAAGATCATCAACCGCATGGTGCCGCAGGCGCTGCTGACGCTTGGCTATGGCGAGAACGAAATCGAGGACATCATCCGCTACGCCGTCGGCCACGGCACGCTGGAGAAGGCGCCCGGCGTGGACCACGCGGCGCTGCGCGCAAAGGGCTTCACCGACGCCGCGCTCCAGGCCCTCGAATCGGCGCTCGCCAGCGCCTTCGACATCCGTTTCGCCTGCAACAAATGGACCCTCGGCGAGGCGTTCTGCACCACCGCGCTCGGCTTCGCGCCGGCGCGGCTCGACGACGCCCGTTTCGACATGCTGGCCGAGCTCGGCTTCTCGAAGGCGGCGATCGAGGCGGCCAACATCTACTGCTGCGGCGCCATGACGCTCGAAGGGGCGCCGCGCCTGAAGGCCGAACACCTGCCGATCTTCGACTGCGCCAGCCCGTGCGGCCGGTACGGCCGGCGCAGCCTGACGGCCGAGAGCCACATCCGCATGATGGCGGCGGCGCAGCCCTACATCTCGGGCGCCATCTCCAAGACCATCAACATGCCGAACAGCGCCACCGTCGAGGACTGCGAGGCGGCGTACATGCTGTCCTGGCGCCTCGGCCTGAAGGCGAACGCGCTGTACCGCGACGGCTCGAAGCTGTCGCAGCCGCTCGCCGCCTCGATCCTGGGCGACGACGCCGAGGAGGCCGAGGAGATCGTCGAGGCGCCGGCCGCGGCGCGGGCGCCGCTCATCGCCGAGCGCATCGTCGAACGGATCATCGAGCGCGTGATCGCCGAGCGCCGCCGCCTGCCGGCGCGGCGCAAGGGATATACGCAGAAGGCGATGGTCGGCGGCCACAAGGTGTACTTGCGCACTGGCGAGTACGAGGACGGAACGCTCGGCGAGATCTTCATCGACATGCACAAGGAAGGCGCGGCGTTCCGCAGCCTGATGAACAACTTCGCCATCGCCATCTCGATCGGCCTGCAATACGGCGTGCCGCTCGAGGAGTTCGTCGAGGCCTTCACCTTCACCCGCTTCGAGCCCGCAGGCCTGGTCGAGGGCAACGACGCCATCAAGATGGCGACCTCCCTCCTCGACTACATCTTCCGCGAGCTGGCGGTTTCGTATCTGTCGCGCACCGACCTCGCGCATGTGCAGGCGGGCGACCTGTTGCCCGACAGCGTCGGCCAGGGCGCCGACGAGGGCGACCTGCCCGGGCCGTCCAGGGGCGGCGCCGCGTTCGACGCCGTCAAGCGCTTCGCCAGCGCCGGCTACGTGCGCAACAACCTGATCGTGCTGCGCGGCGCCCCCGAGTTGGCGCTGGCCGTCGCGGCCGGGTCGGGCGGCGCCGGCGCGAACCCGGCCACGGCCGGCGTCGCCGGCACCAGGGACTACGGTGCGGTTTCCGCGCCGGGGCTCGACGACAGCGGCGCCGCCGGCGCCGCTGTCGTCGGGGCCGTGCTCGCCCAGGCGGAAGGCCGCTTTGCAAGGATTCGCGAGGCGCGCCTCAAGGGGTATGAGGGGGACGCCTGCGGCGAGTGCGGCAATTTCACGCTTGTCCGCAACGGCACCTGCCTGAAATGCACCACCTGCGGCGCCACCAACGGGTGTTCGTGAGCGGCGAGCGGCTTATGCGTACCGAACACGCGTACCGATCGACTGTGGTCCCTCGTTCTCCCTGACCGACTTCGGGCTCGCGCCGCCGACGCGAGCCCGGATTTTTTTGTTCGATGGAAATTCCAGCTTGTTCGTTATTTGTTCTTATGCTACGAAGGCGGTCCCATCTCATCTCGTCCATCGAGGGCTTCGGGTCGCACGAATAGGACCTCAAGAAGATCGGGAGGCGCGCGATGTTGTCCGCCAAGATCCATTATTTTCCCGCCGAACAGCAAGTTCACATGGCTTGCCAGGACAATCTGGCGTTCACGCGGCCGCTCCAGTCGGAAAGTATTAAACTGATTGTTACCTCGCCTCCCTACAACATCGGCAAGGTATATGAGCGCCGATCGACGCTGGATTCGTACATCCAAGAGCAGGCGCAGGTGATCTCCGAATGTGTCCGCCTCCTGCATCCCAAAGGTTCGATTTGCTGGCAGGTTGGCAACCACGTCCAAAACGGCGAGATTTTCCCGCTCGATATCATCCTGTACCACGTTTTCGCCAATGATCATGGACTGAAGTTACGTAATCGCATCATATGGCATTTCGAGCATGGCCTACATTGCACGAGACGACTTTCCGGTCGATATGAGACAATCCTTTGGTTCACCAAGGGTGACGACTACACCTTCAACCTCGACGCGATCCGAGTCCCGTCGAAATACCCCGGCAAGAAGTACTTCAAGGGCCCAAAAGTCGGGCAATTGTCGTGCAATCCCAACGGAAAGAATCCCGGTGACCTCTGGATATTTCCAAATGTCAAAAATAACCATGTGGAAAAGACCGCTCATCCATGCCAGTTCCCGGTTGAGTTGGTCGAGCGCCTTGTCTTGTCATTGACCGACCCCGGCGACATCGTTCTCGACCCCTATATGGGCGTTGGCACGGCCGTCATAGCAGCCGCCAAGAATAACCGTGTGGGGTACGGATGCGACATTGCGCGGGAATACGTCGACATCGCCTGGGAGCGCGTTCGTTTGCTCCGCGCCGGCCGGCTACGCACCCGGCCGATGGGCAAGCCGGTGTACGATCCGTCGTTGCCGAACGGTGGTCATAATTGAGAATCGCCGCGTTCTATTCGCACCTCAACGGATGGGAGTCGCTGAAGATCCATAGACCGCGTCTGTGGAAAGAGATCCAACAAGTCATCGCCGCCGTCGATGCGGCGGCGTGCCGCACAAAAGTATCCAAGGAGAAGACGAAGAAGGGCAAACTGTTATTTGCTCCGAAGGCGATGAACGAGGCCATGAAGGCCGGATTTCGTAGCCGCGGCTGGACCGAAAGTAGAACATCGTATTGGGTAACCTCTGACGCAAAACTGATACGAAAAACGATGCAAATGTCCGCGGCCGATCAAAAGGCAGAGATACAAGCGGCCGGATACGTTCCGATCTTTTCGTATAACCAGACGGATTTCGTGAAAGAGCGCATAGCTGTTGAAGTACAGTTCGGTAAGTACGCATTTGTAGCTTTCGACCTTTTCGTAAAGCATTTGGCATTTTACGTAGGCGATATGATCGACGTAGGCGTCGAAATATTGCCGATGAAGGAACTTCAGGCGCACATGTCTTCCGGTCCGTCGTATTACGAGGGCGAGCTTTACAATCTGATCCGCGGGGGCCGCGGCGTTCCGCCCGTTCCCCTCGTACTTGTCGGCGTGGCGGCTGACATTCGCCCATGACCGCCGAGTGGCGCCGCGGCGAGTTCGTCATCAGCACGGACCGGACGCGG
>JBBECF010000173.1:0-2347 GCA_040881945.1 Dongiaceae bacterium
AGCCAAAGCAACCGGCGGGCGTGACGCCGTCGCCCTCGCGCTTGTCGGCGCGGATCCTCGAGCGGCCGAGCGCGCAGCGGTAGTCGCGCCCGCCCCAACCGGCCACGCCGCCAGCGGAAACGATCAGGTCCATGTCGCGATTCTAAGCGGTGATTCTGACAATTCGTTCCCTTCAGCTGTCATGCCCGGCCTTGAGCCGGGCATCCATCGTGCCGCTGCACCATGGATTGCCGGGTCATGCCCGGCAATGACATTCAAGAGCAGTTCATAAGAACCGGGAATCACCCGATCGCGACCGGAAACCAGGTGACTTCCGCCGCCGCCGGAACCTCAGACGTAACGGTCGACGGACCGTCGCTCGCCGTGATCGCCCCCGCCGCCTATGCGGGCGCGATACCGGTCAATGGCCCGCTCCATAGCGGCCGCGGTCGGCGCCGACGCCGGCATGAGCGACAGGCCCGGCCCCGGCGCCGCGGCGACGTCCGTCGGTTCGGCTCCGCTTTCGCCCTCGAACAACAGCGCAACGGCGTGATCGCCGAGGTCGCGGCCCGACGCATCCTCGACGGCGAGGTTGGCGATGGCCACGGCGAAGCCGACCGGGCCGCCGAACAGGGCGGCGCCGGCCATGCGGGCGGCGGGCGCGATGGTGTCGCCGGTGAGCCAGCGGTAGACGGCGGAGACCACCGGCAGATGCTGCAACGGATTGATGACGTCGACGATGTCGCCGAAGGTGAGACCGTCGGCGCCGAACATGTAGGCCCAGCCGTCCTCGCTGCGACGGTCGGAATTCCCGTGGTTGCGCAGGCGAAAAAGGTGCCGCGCCTCGCGGTCGAGATCGCGCACGTCGACAACATCGGGCGTCGTGGCATGGGTGGAAGCGAGGCCAGGATCGCGGTCGGCCGCCATCGGCGCCGCAGCGGGGCGCGGCGAAAACGGCAGCGGGCCGGTCGAGTGCGGCCGCACGACCTGAAGCATCGAGGGATCCTTTCCCCGACGTCGGGTCGCAAGACCGGTGCCAAGGCTAACTATTTGAAATCAGGCGTGTCTGCCTGAAGACGGCGGGGCCCCGCCCGGCAGTTTGTGCCGGCCGATGGCCGTTTCCGCCAGCCGCGCCCCGATCCTACAGGAGGTGGCCGAAGCGCGCGGCCTTGGTCTCGAGATAGCGGTCGTTATGGCCGTTGGCGGGGATCACATGCGGCACCCGCGCGGTCACGGTCACGCCGCAGCGGGCGAGGCCGGCGACCTTCTCCGGGTTGTTCGTCATCAGCCGGACCCGCGAAAAGCCGAGCCGGCGCAGCATCTCCGCGGCCGCCTGATAGAGGCGTTCGTCGGCGTCGAAACCGAGCTGTTCATTCGCATCGACGGTGTCGGCGCCGAGGTCCTGGAGCCGGTACGCGCGCAGCTTGTTGACCAGGCCGATGCCGCGGCCCTCCTGCGCCAGATAGAGCAGAAGACCGTTGCCCTCGCGCGAGATCTGGTCGATCGCCCCGCGCAACTGGTCGCCGCAGTCGCAGCGCAGGCTGCCGAGCAGATCGCCGGTAAAGCAGGCCGAGTGCAGCCGGGTCAGCACCGGCGCCGTCGGCGATGGCTCGCCGATGACGATGGCCACGTGCTCGACCCCGCCGTCGCTCGGCCGGAACGCGACGATGCGCGCGTTCCCGGCCCCGGCCAGGGGAACACGGGCCTCGCCGACCGGGCGCAATGTCCGCGCCGCCGCGGTCCGGTACGCGAACACCTGGCGCGCCAATACGCAGGGCAGACCGCGCGCGACGGCCCAGGCCGGCGGATAGGCCGCGGCGCTCGCCTCGGCGAAGCCTCCGGCGCAGCCAGGGCCGGGGCCGCCGAGCGCGGCCAGCACGGCGGCCGGCAGCAGACAGGCGAGCTTGGCCAGCTCGACGCCGGCCTCGGCAAAATCCGCGGGAAGCGGTGCCTCCTTCAGGCCGTCCGGCCGGCGGGTCGCCGTCTCCACCGTGGGATCGGCCAGCCGGCGCACGGCGCCGGCGACCGTCGCCTCCGACAACGTCAGTGCGACGACCCCCGCGCCGCCCGCCGCGAGGCCCAGCGCCGCCGCCCGTCGCGCCGTCAGGGCCAGCAACAGCCGGTCGCCGGTGAGCGCCCGCAGCCGCGCCAGGCTGCCGTCCGCCACCGTCTCGGCGGCCTGCACCAGGGCGGCCGCGCCGGCGCCGTCGTGCACGACGACAAGGCCGCCGCGACGAAGCTCGGCGGTCGCGCGATCGACGCCGGCCAGGAGATCGGCGTCGGCCGATGGCTCGGCCGGCTCGGCGGTCAGGGGTTCAAGCATGGCGGTCGAAGTTTATCAGGTCGCGAGCCGCGTTGCATGCCCTTC
>JBBECF010000173.1:2447-14776 GCA_040881945.1 Dongiaceae bacterium
GCGAGCAGCTTCGGCTGTTCGAGGAGTTCGCCACGACCGAGGCGGCGACCGGGGCCGCAGCCCTCGAGCTTGTCAAGCACGAGCGCTTCGACGCCATCCTGCTCGACATCGGTCTGCCCGACATGGATGGCCGCGAGGTGTGCCGCCTGCTGCGGCGCGGCGGCGTCAGCACGCCGATCATCATGCTGACCGGCGCCACGACGGACGCCGACACCATCCTCGGCCTCGACTCCGGGGCCAACGACTATGTCGTCAAGCCGTTTCGCCTCGGCGTGCTCCTGGCCCGGTTGCGCGCCCAACTGCGCCAGCACGAGCAGAGCGACGATGCGGTCTTCACCATCGGGCCGTTCACCTTCCGGCCGGGCGCCAAGCTCCTGCTCGACGAGACGACGAACAAGAAGGTGCGGTTGACCGAAAAGGAGACCGCGATCCTGAAATACCTGTATCGCGCCGGCGCGCGGGCAGTCGGGCGCGACACCCTGCTGGGCGAGGTCTGGGGGTATAACGCCGGCGTCACGACCCACACCCTCGAAACCCACGTCTATCGGCTGCGCCAGAAGATCGAGCGCGATCCGTCGGCGGCCGAGATTCTGGTGACCGAACCCGGCGGCTACCGCCTGGTGCCCTGAGCCCCTGCCCCGGTCGCCCGCGGCGTCAGCATCGGATAGAGGCAGAGCGCGGCGACAACCGCCAGTGTCGTGCCCGCCGCGAACAGCGGGACGGCGGCGTGCCAGCCGCCGGCGGACTTCGACGCCGCGGCGAACAGCACCGGCCCGACCAGCACGCCGAGATTGCGCCCGGTCATCAACACGCCGAAGGCGCGCGCCGCCCCTGCCGGCCCGCGCAGCACGCTCGGCAGCGCGAACAGACAGGTCGGCGTGATGCCGGCGCCGATCCCGTAGGCGACCAGCGACAGGACGCCGGTGGCGCCGCTGCCGGTGACGGGCGCCAGCCACCATACCGCGGCCTGGGACAGCAGCGCCGCCACCAGCAGGTGGCGGACCGACAGGCCGAGCCGCAGCCCGACCCCGGTGAGCAGATTGAACAGGAGCAGGACGGCGACCGGCAGGGCATAGCCGGCGACGGCGGATCGCTCCGACAGCCCGTGCGCCGCCACCAGGTATTGCGGCAGCCAGGTCATGTAGGCGAAATATTGACCCGACCACAGCATGAAGATCGCGGCGGCGAGCAAGAGGGGAAGGCGCCGGCGCTGTGCCGACCCGGCCCTCGCCTCGGCGAAGCCTCCGGCGAAGCCAGGGTCGGCGGGGGCGGAAGGTTCGGGTGCCCCGCCGCCGAAATCGAGCCGCCGGCGCCGCTCGAGCGCCCGCGTCCACAGCATCATGGCGACAGTGGCGAGGACCGCCGCCGCCCACAGCCACTGCCAGCGGCCGGCGGCGAGCGCGATCGGCGCCAGCAGCGCGGCGGCGAGCTGCCCGATCGGGATCCATGCGGCGGTCAGGCCGACGACGATGCCGAAATGGCGCCGGGCGGCGGCGAGATTGGCCAGCGTCGGGCCGGCGATGGCGCAGACGGCGAAGGCGACGCCCTCGAGACCGCGCGCCGCCAATACGAGGCCGGAGTCGGCCGGCCAGGCCAGCACCAGGAGATTGCCGGCGAGCATGGCGGCGAAGGTGGCGTAGAGCAGCCGCGCCGCGCCGGCGCGATGCAGCAGCCGGCCGATGGGCCAGGACAGCAGCAGGCCGGCGATGGCATAGACGGACATGAAGGCGCCGGCGACGGTCAGGTCGTAGCCGTAGCTGTCCAGCATCGCCGGCAACACCGGCGGCAGCTTGAACTGCTGATAGGCGGCGAGGCAGGCGAGACCGACGCCGAAGGCGACGCCGGTCCAGTCGGTGCGATCGCGCGTCATGTCCCGGGCCATCCGCAAGGGCGCGGGCCAGTGTTATCCGGCCCGGCCGGCGGTCGCAACCGGCCTTGGCCGCAGTCATGCCGCCGCATGGCGGCGAATTTGCTTGGGCGGCGCGCCTCGGGCGGCTTACATAAGGGTCAGGATGTGGAACGACATTGGTTAACGAACCCGGCGACTTCGCGGTACGGTTCTGGGGGGTGCGCGGCAGCATCGCCTGCCCCGGCCCAGCCTTTGTGCGCTATGGCGGCAACACGTCCTGCGTCGAGATGCGCTGCGGCGAGCATCTCCTGATCTTCGACGGCGGCACCGGGCTGCGCCCGCTCGGGCAATATCTCAAGACTCAGGAGCCGATCGACGGCGACCTGTTCTTCACCCACAGCCACCTCGACCACATCGTCGGTCTGCCGTTCTTCGCGTCTCTGTTCACGCCCGGCAACACGTTCCGCATGTGGGCCGGCCATCTGAACTCGGGCAGCAGTCTCAAGGACGTGCTGTGCGCGATGATGGTGGCGCCGCTTTTCCCGGTCCCGATCGAGATCTTCACGGCGCAAACGGCCTATCTGGACTTCGATGCCGGCGACACGCTGACGCCGAAACCAGGCGTCACGCTGCGCACCGCCGCGCTCAATCACCCCAACGGCGCGACCGGCTACCGCGTCGAGTATGGCGGCAAGGCGGTGTGCTACGTCACCGACACCGAACATGTCGTCGGTCACGCGGACGACAGCGTCCTGAAGCTGATCCGCGGCGCCGATCTGTTCATCTACGACGCGACCTACACCGACGAAGAATTTCCCAATTTCGTTTCCTGGGGGCATTCGACCTGGCAGGAAGGTGTCCGCCTGGCCGACGCGGCCGGTGTCGGCACGCTGGTGCTGTTCCATCACGATCCCGGTCACGACGACGATTTCATGGACCGGGTGGCGGCGGCGGCGGCGGCGGCACGGCCCGGGACGGTCGTGGCGCGCGAAGGGCTGATTCTCAAGCCGTGAATCGGGTATCGGCACGCGGGCGATTCCCGGCGGCTCCGGCATGGCGCGCCCTGGCGCGGCGTGTCGGCCTCGGGCTGCCGACCGTGTTCGGTCTTGCCCGGCGCGGGTTTTTCATTCCGTATCGCTATGCCGGCCGCCTGGCGGAGGCGCAAGCCCCCTATGCGGCGATCGAGGCCCTGTTCGCGGCGCGGGCCGACAGCTTCGCCGCCGCGCTCGACGAACTCGCCGCGTTCGCGCCCGATCTCGCCGCCATCGGCGTCGCCCCGCCGCCGGCCCCGCGCTGGGACCAGGACTGGTTCCCGCGCCTCGACGCCGCCATCGCCTATGCCACCGTCCGTCGCCGCCGGCCGGCCCGGATCGTCGAGGTCGGATCCGGCCACTCCACCCGCTTCCTCGCGCGCGCCCGGCACGACGGCGGATTGTCCACCCGCATCACCGCCATCGACCCGGCGCCGCGCGCCTCGATCGAATCGTTGCCCATCGAGACGGTGCGGACACCGGTGCCGGACATCGGTCTCGCGCCCTTTGCCGACCTCGCCGCCGGCGACATCCTGTTCGTCGACTCCAGCCACATTCTGATGCCGGGCAGCGACGTCGATTTCCTGTTGAACCGTGTCGTTCCCGGCCTGGCCGACGGCGTGCTCCTGCACCTGCACGACATCTTCCTGCCGGACGACTATCCGCCGGAGTGGCGCTGGCGCGGCTACAACGAACAACTTGCCGTCATCCCGCTGCTGCTCGGCGGCGGCTGGAAGGTGTTGTTCGCCAGCCACTACGTCGCGACGCGGATGGCCGGGCGCGTCGCCGCCGGTCGCGCGCGCCTGCCGCCGATCGCCGCCGGCGCGCGCGAGTCGAGCCTATGGCTGGAACGGCGCCGGGATCACGCGCCATTCACGAACATATGAGCGGCCGACGCAGCCGGACGGCCGACGATCCGGGCGGGATGGTGTTGCCCGAGCGCGTGCAACAGGCCATCCGGCAGGAGCAGGATCGCAGCGAAATCCTGATCGGTTGGATCCAGCTCGCGGTGATCGGCACCTTCGCCGCGCTGTATTTCCTGTCGCCCAAGACCGCGGGCGCGGCGGGCGTAATTACGGCCTGGGCGATCGGCGCCTATCTCGGGCTGACCGTGATCCGGCTGGTGCTGGCGCATCTGTTCAGCCTGCCGGGTTGGATCCTGGCGCTCTCGGTGCTCGCCGACATGACGCTGCTGTTCGGCCTGATCTGGAGCTTCCACCTGCAGTACGACCAGCCGCCGTCCTTCTATCTGAAGGTGCCGACTCTGCTCTACGTGTTCATTTTCATCGCGCTCCGGGCGCTGCGCTTCGAGGCCCGTTACGTCGTCCTGGCCGGCCTCGTCGCGGCGCTGGGCTGGTTCGCCATGGTGCTCTACGCGGTCACGGCCGACCCCTGGGACGACATGGTCACCCGCGACTACGTGCGTTACATGACCTCGAACAGCATCCTGATCGGCGCCGAATTCGACAAGATCGTCTCGATCCTCGTCGTCACCGCCATCATCGGCGTCGGGCTGGTGCGGGCGCGCCGCCTGCTCGAGCGCGCGGTCGCCGAGGGCTTCGCCAAGCAGGACCTGTCGCGGTTCTTCGCGCCGGAGATCGCGCGCCGCATCACCGGCGCCGGGCGCGAGATCATGGCCGGCGCCGGCGAGGCGCGCGACGCCGCCATCCTCAACCTCGACGTGCGCGGGTTCACGCGGCTCGCCCGCGACCTGGACCCGGACGCCGTGATGGCCGTGCTCGCCGACTACCAATCGCGCATGGTGCCGATCATCCAGCGCCACGGCGGCAGCATCGACAAGTTCCTCGGCGACGGTATCATGGCCACCTTCGGCGCCGCCCGGCCGAGCGCGACCTATGCCGCCGACGCGCTGCGCGCGCTCGACGA
The DNA here is from genome assembly GCA_040881945.1 of Dongiaceae bacterium. Taxonomy (GTDB): domain Bacteria; phylum Pseudomonadota; class Alphaproteobacteria; order Dongiales; family Dongiaceae; genus JBBECF01. The sequence goes on from JBBECF010000173.1 coordinate 7,215, forward strand.
GCTGATGCCGGCGGCCGAGCGGTGGACTTCGGAAAAGGCGGCCGCGGACAATCTTCAACTGGCGATCAACGGCGCGATCGCCACCGGCCGCATCGTCTTCGGCGCGGTCGGCGACAAGACGCGCCTCGAATATACGGTGATCGGCGACGCCGTGAACCTGTCGGCCAAGATCGAGAAGCACAACAAGTCGCTCGGCACCCGCGCCCTGGTCACCGCCGAGGCATACGAACTGGCGCTGGCCCAGGGCTATGCCCCGCCAGTCCCGCATCGGCGTCATCCGAACGCCGCGGTCGCCGGTGTGGACGAGCCCCTCGACGTCGTGATTCTAGCGGCCTGAGCGGCGCGCCCGCCTTAGTTATACGGGTCGGCCGCGTCGCGCAGGCCGTCGCCCAGGAAATTGAAGGCGAGCACGACGATGATGACGCTCGTCACCGGCAACATCAGCCAGGGATAAAGCGCGACCACGTTGATGTTCTGCGCCTCGTTCAGCAGCACCCCCCAACTCGTGATCGGCGGGCGCAGGCCGAGCCCGAGGAAGCTGAGCGCGGTCTCGCCGAGGATCATCGACGGCACCGACAGCGTTACCGACGCGATCAGATGGCTCATGAAGCTGGGCAACAGGTGACGCCCGATGATGCGCCGCGGCCGCGCGCCCATGAGCTGCGCGGCGACGCAGAAGTCCTCCTCGCGCAGCGCCAGCAGCTTCGAGCGCACGGCGCGCGCCAGGCCCGTCCAATCGAGCAGGCCGAGGATGATGGTGATGCCGAAATAGATGAGCAGCGGGCTCCACGTCACCGGCAGAATCGCCGATAGCGCCAGCCACAAGGGCACGTTGGGGATCGAGCGCAGGATCTCGATCGCGCGCTGGGTCAGGTTGTCGATCCAGCCGCCGTAATAGCCGGCGACGCCGCCGATGCTGATGCCGAGCAGGAAGCTCACCGCCACGCCGAACAGCCCGATGGTCAACGAGACGCGGCCGCCGTAGAGCATGCGCGACAGCATGTCGCGCCCAAGCCGATCGGTGCCGAGCAGGAACAATGTGCCGTCCTCGGCTGGGCACACGAAATGGAACCGGCCCTCGATCGCTCCCCAGAACTTATAGCCGTCGCCCAGGCAGAAGAACCGGACCGGCTGCACCTGCGAGGTATCCGTCGCGTATTCCCGCTCCAGCGTCTCCGGGTTCAGCGTGAACTCGTAGCCGTAAACGAACGGACCGACGAAGTCGCCCTCATGGAACAGATGCAGGGCCTGCGGCGGGGCGAAAATGTGCTCGATGTCCCGCGTGTGCAGGTTGTACGGCGCCAGGAACTCGCTGATCAGGATCGACGCGTACATCGCGATCAGGATAACGCCCGAGGCGACGGCGACGCGGTGGCGCAGGAACTTCCACCACATCATGCGCCACTGCGACGCCATGTAATAGCGTTCCTGCTCCGGCGCCATGCGCTCGATGGAATATGGGTCGAACGGCGCGGTGGAGACCTGGTGCGGGATCGGCGCCACGGGCGCGCGACGCGGCCGGTCGCGCATCGGATCTGCCGGCGTGACGTCGGGCGGCGGCGTCACTTGGTCGCTCCGCCGCCGAGCCGTATGCGCGGGTCGAGCACCGCCAGGGCGAGGTCGGACAGGAACATCCCGATCACCGTGAGGACGGCAAGGAACATCAGGAAGGATCCGGCCAGGTACATGTCCTGGCTGCGCAGCGCGTCGAGCAACATCGGGCCGGTGGTCGGCAGCGACAGCACGACCGACACGATCACCGCCCCGGAGACCAGGTCCGGCAACAGCGCCCCGATGTCGGCGATGAACGGGTTGAGCGACATGCGCAACGGGTACTTCAGGAGCAGTCGGCCGGGCGGCAGCCCCTTGGCCTTGCCCGTGACCACGTACTGCTTGCGCAGCTCGTCCAGCAGGTTGGCGCGCAGGCGCCGGATCATGCCCGCGGTGCCCGAGGTACCGATCACCAGCACCGGGACCCACAGGTGCTCGAGCACGGACCCGAACTTCGCCAGGCTCCACGGCGCGTCGATATAGACGGGGTCCATCAAGCCGCCGATCGACGTGCCGAAGACGACGTTCGCGAAATAGAGCAGCACCAGCGCCAGCAGGAAGTTCGGCGTCGCCAGGCCGAGGAAGCCGAGGAACGTCAGGCTGTAGTCCGTGAGGCTGTATTGATGGGTGGCGGAGTAGATTCCGATCGGAAACGAAACCGCCCAGACGAATATGATCGTGGCGAACGACACGATGATTGTCAGCAGCAGCCGGTCGCCGACGATATCGTTGACCGGCAGGCCGTATTCGAACGAGTACCCCATGTCGCCCTGCAGCATGGCGGCGACCCACAGGACGTACTGCTCGTGAAACGGCCGGTCGAGGCCGTATTGGCGGCGCAGGTAGTCGATCTTCTGCGGGTCGACGGCCTCGCCCTGGCTCTGCAACTCGGCCAAATAGGTCGACAGATAGTCGCCGGGCGGCGCCTGGATGATCAGGAACACCAGAAAGCTGATGACCAGCAGGGTCGGGACCATCGTGAACAGCCGATGCATCACATAGCCGAACATCGCGTCCACCGATCCCTAGTGCCTGAAAACCCGGCCCGCGCCCCGCGGCGATCCTACGACGGGCTCTGCCCCGACTCGTCGAGCCAGAAGCTGTCCGGCCGGTAGATGCCGAAATGCGCGCCGGGCTCCCAGCTAAAGACCGCTTTTTTCGGCACGTTGCGCAGCCGATCGTTGACGACCACCGGCTGCGGCACGCCCGCGACGACGCCGATCGAATAGACCTGCTCGGCGCGGATGCGCAGCATCCGGTCCCAGATCGCCGCGTGTTCCTCGCGCGTCTTGGCGCCGTACCATTCCGTTAGCAGACGCGCCAACTCCTGGGCCTCGGGCAGGTCGACCGGTTCGCCCGATTCGCCTTTCGTCTCGACGTACTGGCCCCATTTCGGCCACTGCAACTGCTGCTGCGTCGTCGGCGCCAGCTCTGCCGGGCTCATGCCCGCCGTGGGCAGGCCGTTCTCCAGGCCGGTCCACACCGACATGACGGTTTCGCCGGCGAAGATGCGGTTGCGGAAGGTCTCGCGCTCCGATGGGCGGGTGAACAGCCGGATGCCGACGGCTCGCCAGCCGTCGCGCATCAGCTCCAGCACGTCGGTCTGCTCGGTGCTTTCGCCGGCGGTCTCGACGATGATGTCGAGCGGCCGCCCGTCGGGCATCAGCCGCGTCCCGTTGTCGTCGCGTGTGGTGAGGCCGATCTCGTCGAGCAGGCGGTTGGCCCCGTCCGGGTCGAAGGCGGTCCAGGCGGTGGCGTAGTCCGGGTCGTAGAGCGGGCTCTTGGGCAGCACGGTGTCGGCGGATTCGCGCGCCAGGCCGTGATAGATCGCCTGGTTGATCTCGCTGCGGTCGATGGCGAGCGAGAGCGCGCGCCGGAACCGCACGTCGCGCGTCAGCGCGCGCCAGCCGGGGTCGTTGACGTTGAGGTTCGGGAACAGCGCCAATTGCGATCCCGTGCCGCTGTCCCACAGCAGCACGTCGTAGGCGCCGCGCTCCTCGCCGGCCTTGAGGAAGGTGAAGTTGTCGAATCGCAGATAGCGCGCCTGCAAGTCCGATTCGCCGGCCCCGGCCTTGGCCGGGATGATGTTGCTGTCGGCGATCTGAACGACGATCCGGTCGAGATAGGGGAGCTGCCGCCCCTCCTTGTCGATGCGGTGGTAGTACGGATTGCGCTCGAACACGAACCGTTCCGAGGGCGGCTCGGTGATCAGCATCCACGGGTCGAGCGTCGGCAGCGCCGGATTGTCGTTCCGGTACATGTTGTCCTTGCGGTTGTGCAGCGCCGCCCAATCGCGCTGGCCCGCCGCCGCGACCGCCTGGTCGAGCGCCGCGGGGTCGGCGTGCTTCGTGTGATACTGCTTCAGGTAGCGGCTCGGCCGATAGATGTAGAGCGGGCTCGGGCCGGCCAGCGCCGGCAGGAAATCGGGGTTCGGCCGCGACCAGCTGTAGCGGATCGTGGTGTCGTCGATGATCTCGATCTTCGGCGGCTCGCCGTTCACGAGCATCAGGTGCGGCGCGCCGGTCGGCGACAAATCCTCGTCGTTGGCCACGTCCTCCCAGAAATACCGGAAATCCTCGGTCGTGAACGGCGCGCCGTCCGACCACTTGTGGCCCGGCCGCAGGCGGAAGGTGAAGATCCGCCCCTCGGTCTCCTCGACGCTTTCGAGGAGGTCGGGCACGAGCTCCAGCTTGCTGTCGTAGGCGACCAGCCGGGCATAGCCGTAAACCACCATGATACGGACGTCCTTGGCCGATGCCATCAACATGGTGATCTGGCCGCCGTGGCGGCCGACCGTCTGGCCCGGCCAGTCCATGGTCGCGACGGCGGGCGTCTGCGGCAGCCGCGCCTCGACCGGCGGCAGCGCGCCCGCCGCGACCCGCTCGGCGAGCATCGGCGGCTCGATATACGGTCCCGAATCGGCCGTGGCCCGCCCCGCCGCGGCTCCGGCGCCGAGCAGCGTCATCAGCAACGCGCCGATCAACGCCCGGCCCCGGTCGAACCCCGGCCGCTGCCGCGATGCGGACCCGGTGAAAGCGGTCATGTCGAGGACTCCCTGGCTGCCGCGGTCCCGCTCGCGCGCACGAAATGACCGTCGCCGATCGCAACCAGCTGCGTTTTATGGGCGCCGTCGACCGTGAAGGGCAGCGGCCACAGCGCCGGGTTGGAGGCCTTCTCTTCCATGAGCCGGGAGAAGTCAAGGAGGTGGTCCGGGTCCGGCTCCGGCACGGCGGCGAGCAACCCGCGCGTATAGGGATGCATCGGGTTGCGGAACAGCATGTCGCTCGGCGCCACCTCGACGAGACGGCCGGCGCACATCACCGCGATGCGATTGGCGATGTAATCGACCACCGCGAGGTTGTGCGAGATGAACAGGTAGGTGAGCCCCAGCTTCTCTTGTAAATCCTTCAGCAGATTGAGGATCTGCGCCTGGATCGAGACGTCGAGGGCGCTGACCGGCTCGTCGCAGATCAAGAGGTCGGGCTTCAGCGCGAGCGCCCGCGCGATGCCGATGCGCTGGCGCTGGCCGCCGGAGAAGCTGTGCGGGTAGCGATTGAGGTGGCGAACGTCGAGACCGACGAGCAGCATCAATTCCTTGGCCATTTCCCGGCGTTCCTCGGCATCGCCGATGCGGTGGATAACCAGCGGCTCGCTAATGATGTCGAAAACCGTCATGCGCGGGTTCAACGAATGAAACGGGTCCTGGAAGATGAACTGCACCTTGCGGCGAAAGCGCATCAGCGCGTCGCCGCGCAACCCCAGCACGTCGATCATTCGGCCGCGGTCGTTGAACCGGACCGTGCCGGCGTCGGGGCGCAGCGCCCGCATGACGATCTTGCCGAGCGTGGTCTTGCCGCAGCCGCTTTCGCCGACCAGGCCCAGGCAGTCGCCGCGCTTGATGTCGAAGCTCACGTCGTCGACCGCGAGCACATCCCCGTCCGTGCCGCCGCCGAACAATCCGCCGCTCTTGCGGATGCGGAACCGCTTGCTGATTCCGCTGACCGACAGCAACGGCCCGGCGGCATCGGCGTCGGCGGGCCAGGGCTCCTTGGCGGCGAGCAGGCGGCCCTCCGCCGAAGGAATTTCGCGGATCGGCACCAGGCGCTCGCCCGGTTCCATGTGGAAGCGCGGCACCGCGCGCAACAACGCCTGCAGGTAGGGATGCGTCGGGCGGCGGAAGATGTCCTGCAGTGTGCCGCTTTCCATCACCTCGCCGTGGTAGAGCACGATCACTTCTTCGGCCATGTTGGCGACGATGCCGAGGTCGTGGGTGATGATCAGCACGGCCATCTGCAGCTCGGCCTGGAGGTCGCCGATCAACTTCAGGATCTGCGCCTGGATCGTGACGTCGAGCGCCGTCGTCGGCTCGTCGGCGATGAGCAGCGCAGGCCGGCAGATCAGCGCCATCGCGATCATCGCCCGCTGACGCAGGCCGCCGGACAGCTCGAAGGGATAGGTCTTGATCGCCCGGGCGGGGTCGGGAAAGCCGACCAGCCGCAGCATCTCGGCGGTCAATTCGCGGCCCTCGGCCGCGCTCACCCGGCGGTGCAGGTGCAGGGCCTCGCTGATCTGGTTGCCCACCGTGTGCAGCGGCGACAGCGACGTCATCGGCTCCTGGAAGATGACCGAGATGCGCCCGCCGCGGATGTGGCGCATGGCGGCGCCGTCAGGCGGCAGCGCCGCGATGTCGATTGCGCCGTCCGGGCGTCCCGGCTCGGCCAGCAGGATCTGGCCGCGCACGAGGCGCGCCGATTGCGGCAGGATTCCCATGATCGCCTGGCTGACGACGGTCTTGCCGGATCCGGACTCGCCGACCAGCGCGACGGTGCCGCCGTGGGGCACGCGAAACGACACCCCGCGCACCGCCTCGATCACCGCCCGGTCGACCTGGAACGAGACCGCCAGGTCGCGCACCTGCAGCAGGTCGCTCACCGGGGCGCCCGCGCCGGCGTGCGGCCGTCCTGCGGCGCCTCCCGGTCGGAACCGTCGTCGGCGGAAATGCCGAGGGCGCGGAAGTTGGCGCGCGTCGTCGCGCCGAGCTCGATCCGGTTAGCCCGTGCCGCGTCGGCGGCCCGGGCGGCAATGCGGTCGAATCCATCCAGTGTGGAATCGACGGTCAAGCGACGCCGGCCCGCCGCCAGGCGCAGCGTCATCCAGCCGCCCTCGCGGCTGCGGCGTGTGGCGTAGTACCGAAGCCTGACGTCATCGATCTCGCTCCAAGGCAACGGCCCACGCCGCGCGCGGTTCACGCCGATCGACTCGTCGGTCAGTTCGATCCGAAGTCGGTGGCGCAGCGCCGTGCGTATGGTGAAGACGAGAAACAGTGCCGTCAATCCGCCAAATATGGTTAACGAATAGGCGGCGAACGGCGCCGCCGCCCAGGCGCCGCCGCTGAGTGTCAATCCGATGACGCCGCGCGCGTAATCCGGGGTGACGGCGTTGAGCGGGTAGCGGTGGGTGGTCATGCCTCGGCCGCCGCCGCTTGGCGCGGCGCGAAGACCGTGCTGGCGTCGAGCCAGCGCGCCGCCGGATGCTCGGCAACCCGGCGGACCAGGTCGGTCGTAAAGCGCCAAGTGTCGTCATCGTGAACGAGATGATGGGTGAGCAGCCCGGTCGGCTCGCGCCCGTCCACGGCGCCGCGCCGCCGCGCCCGCAAATGATCGACGATCAGGCGCAGGGCCGCCGCCTCGCCGACGAAGCCGCGGTCGCCGCGCCAGTCGATGACGTCGGCATGGGCGTTTACCGCGGCGACGCCGGGCGCCGCCGTCGCCGCCGCGCGCGCGCGGTAGGTGGACAGCCCGGTGAAGCCGAGCCCCGGCAGCGCCCGCACCGCCGCCGGGGCAATCCGGTTCCAGGGCGGCACCAGGACCGGCAGCAGGACCGTTCCGCCGCCGTCGAACAGGCGGGCAAGCCGGTCGCGGCCTGCCGCCAGCTCGGCCGTCGCCGCGGCCGGCGTCCGGCCCGGACCGAACTCCGCCTTCTTGGCCCCGGCCGGCGCGTGGTTCAGGTGC
>JBBECF010000174.1:0-14650 GCA_040881945.1 Dongiaceae bacterium
TCGTGAAGGTGCGCCCCGGTCCGGTGGTGACGCTCTACGAGCTGGAGCCGGCGCCGGGCACCAAGACCAGCCGCGTCGTCGGCCTGGCCGACGACGTCGCCCGCTCGATGAGCGCCGTCTCGGTGCGCGTCGCCGTGGTGCCGGGGCGCAGCGTCATCGGCATCGAGCTGCCGAACCGGCAGCGCGAGACCGTGTACCTGCGCGAATTGCTGTCGGCCGAGGCCTACGAGCGCACCGCGGCGAAGCTGGCGCTCACGCTCGGCAAGGACATCGGCGGCGCGCCGATCATCGTCGACCTCGCGCGCATGCCGCATTTGCTGATCGCGGGCACGACCGGATCGGGCAAGTCGATGACCATCAACACGATGATCCTGTCGCTGCTCTACCGGCTGCCGCCGGACCGCTGCAAGTTCATCATGGTCGATCCGAAGATGCTGGAACTTTCGGCCTATGACGGCATTCCCCATCTGCTGTCGCCGGTGGTGACCGACCCGCGCAAGGCGATCGTGGCGTTGAAATGGACCGTGCGCGAGATGGAGGAGCGCTACCGCGCCATGTCCAAGCTCGGCGTGCGCAACATCGAGGGCTACAACCAGCGCATCGCCCAGGCGCTGAAGTCCGGCGAACTCCTGACCCGCCGCGTGCAGACCGGCTTCGACGCCGAGACCGGCGGCCCGATCTATGAGGAAGAGTCGATCGCCCTCGAGCCGCTGCCGTTCATCGTCGTCGTGGTCGACGAGATGGCCGACCTGATGATGGTCGCCGGCAAGGAGATCGAGGCGGCGATCCAGCGCCTGTCGCAAATGGCGCGCGCCGCCGGCATCCACCTGATCATGGCGACGCAGCGGCCGTCGGTCGACGTCATCACCGGCACGATCAAGGCCAATTTTCCGACCCGCGTCAGCTTTCATGTGACCTCGCGGATCGACAGCCGCACCATCCTCGGCGAGCCCGGCGCCGAGCAGCTTCTCGGCCAGGGCGACATGCTCTACATGGCCCATGGCGGGCGCATCACGCGGGTGCACGGGCCGTTCGTCACCGACGCCGAGGTCGAAGCCGTCGTCCGCTTCCTTAAAAACCAGGGCGAGCCCACCTACATAGAGGACGTGACCCGCGACGACGAGGAGGAGGCGGCGTCGTTCGGCGACGATGGCGGCAGCGGCGATGCGCTCTACGATCAGGCGGTGGCGCTGGTCTGCCGCGAGCGCAAGGCGTCGACCAGTTTCGTGCAGCGCCACCTGCAGATCGGCTACAACCGGGCCGCCCGCATCATCGAGCGGATGGAGAAGGAAAGCGTGATCAGCACCGCGAACCATGTCGGCAAGCGCGAAGTGCTGGCCCGCGACATCGACGGGATGGATCGATCGTGATCGAGAATCGCAACGATACGCAAGGTATGACCCGACGGCGTCTGCTCGGCCGCCTCGGGGGCGGTTTGACCGCGCTGCTGCTGGCCGCCGCGGTGGGCGCGCCATGGCCGGCAACGGCGGCGGCGGCGGCGGCGCAATTGACGGCCGCGGACCTCGATCAACTGGCGCGGGTCGAGGCCTACCTGAACGGCATTAGCAGCCTCAGCGCCCGCTTCCAGCAGTTCTCGTCCGACGGCGAATTGGCCCTCGGCAGCATCTATGTGCGGCGGCCGGGACGCATGCGCGTCGAATACGACCCGCCGGTGCCGGTCATTCTGGTCGCCGACGGCATCCTGGTCAGCTACTACGATCACGAGCTCGATCAGTTGAACCAACTGCCGCTCAGCGCCTCGCCGGCCTGGTTTCTGCTGCGTGACCCGATCGACCTGGCGAAGGACGTGACCGTGACCGGGGTGCGGCAGGGGCCGGGCGTGCTGCGCGTCACCATGCACCAGACCGACGAGCCCGAGGCCGGCGCGGTAACGCTGGTGTTCAGCGATCAGCCGCTCGAGCTGCGGCAGTGGACGCTGATCGATGCCCAGGGCCGCGAGGTGCGCATCGGCCTGCACGACGTCAAGATGGGCGGCGAGTTGGCCAACAAATTGTTCGCCACGCCGCGCCGCCGCAACGGCCCCGGCGGCCGCGACGATTGATCAGCGCCGCGCGAACGGCCGCGCCAAGAGCGACAGGAACGGCCGTTCCGGCTGACCTTCGACGCCGATCGTCATCGCGGGCGTGCGCCGGGTCGGGCTGCGCGAGCCGAACAAGCCGTCCCAGAAGCTGAACACCGTGCCGTAGTTGGAGTCGGTGTCGCGCCGCACCCGATGGTGGTGCACCCAATGAATCGACGGCGTGATGACGACGCGCGCCAGGCGCCGCTCCAGACCCGCGGGAAGCCGCAGGTTCGAATGATGGAAGATCGTGGCCGCCAGCAGCAGGGTCTCGAACGCCAGCACCGACAGGACCGGGAGTCCGAGCACCGCGATGGCCCCGGCCCGGACCAGCGCCGACAGCAGCACTTCGCCGAAATGAAAGCGCAGCGCCGTCGTCGTGTCGAGGAAGCGGTCGAGGTGGTGGATCTCATGGAAGCGCCACAGCAGCGGCGCCTCGTGGTTCAGCCGATGCCACCAGTAAATCAGGAAATCGAGCAGGATCAGATCGGCGAGCAGGCCGCCCCAGCCGCTCCACCAGGCCGGCCGGAGGCCGAGGCCGTGCCCGGTCGCCCAGGCCGACAGGGGCACCACGACGAGCGGCGACAACACGGTATTGATCAGCCACATCCCGCCGTTGCGGCCGAGCCGCGCCCGGCCGCCCGCCGGCGCCTCGGGACCGCCAAGCGCCGCGGGGCTCGGCGGGGCGGCCGCCGGGAGCAGTCGCTCGCCGACGAAGAGCAGCCCCAGCCAAGCGGCGACGGCGGCGCCCTTGTAGGCGATCAGGGCGTCGAGCGGCGGTTCCATCGCGGCTACTATGGGGTCCGCTTGCCTCCCGGCCAAGGCCGGCCCTTGTCACGGCGGCGGGCCGCTGCCACATTCCCCGGCGGCGGAGGAACCATGAATATCGACGAAACCGCGCCGCTGATCGGCGTTCCCGCCTGCGTCAAGCAGATCGACGGGATGCCGTTCCACGCCGTCGGCGAGAAGTACCTCATGGCCGTGGCCGAGGGCGCGCGCGGCCTGCCGCTGGTCATTCCGGCGTTCGGCGCCGACCTCGGCCCGGCCGACCTGGTGCGGCGGCTGGACGGCCTGCTCGTCACCGGCAGCCTGTCGAATGTCGAGCCGCACCTTTACGGCGGCCCGCCCGACCGGCCGGACAGCCCGAAGGACCCGGCGCGCGACGCCACGACGCTGCCGCTGATCCGCGCGGCGCTCGCCGCCGGGTTGCCACTGTTCTGCATCTGCCGCGGCCTGCAGGAGCTGAACGTCGCTCTCGGCGGCACCCTGCATCAGCAGGCCCACCTGTTGCCCGGCGGCATCGACCATCGCAGCCCGCAGGGCGTGCCGGCCGACCGAAAATACGCGCCCCGGCATGCGGTATCGCTGACCCCCGGCGGGACGATCGCGGACATCGTGGGCAGCACCGAGATCGCGGTCAATTCCCTGCACTGGCAGGCGATCGACCGGCTGGCCACCGGCCTGGCGGTCGAGGGACGGGCGCCCGACGGCGTCATCGAGGCCGTCAGGGTCGAGGACGCCGCCGCCTTCGCGCTCGGCGTGCAGTGGCACCCGGAGTATCGGGCGATGGAAAATCCGGTGTCGCGGGCCCTGTTCGACGCCTTCGGCCGGGCCGCGCGGGTGCGCGCGGCGGCCCGCCGGGCGAGCGGCGCCCAGGCCGCCTGAGGCCGGCGCGCCATGCAATGCTTAATGCGACAGCCTTGCCGAATGCGCATGGCTAAACCGGCTTGCCGCGGTTGAATTTTCAACTTGTTCGGGCTATCTTGGATTCTGACAGTGGTCGCGGCCGCAAAGGTTGTGATCGCCGGGGGGCGGCCTCCCCTACCGCCTCCAGGCTCCGAGAGGAACTGAGAACGCCCGGTCCCCCCCTGACCGGGCGTTCGCCTCTTCCGGGCCCGCAAATCGGCGGCGCCGGAACGCCCCCATGAGCCTCCGGCTCGTCACCTGGAACGTAAATTCGATCCGCCTGCGCCTCGACAACCTGGCGCGGCTCGCCGAAACCCTCGCCCCGGACGTGCTCTGCCTGCAGGAAACCAAGGTCCAGGACGGGGCCTTTCCGCTCGAGCCCCTGGCCCGGCTCGGCTACCGCCACGCGCTGGTGCACGGCATGAAGGGCTATAACGGCGTCGCCATCCTGTCGCGGCGGCCGTTTCGCGCCTGCGAAACCAAGGGCTGGTGCGGTCGCGCCGACTGCCGCCACGCCATCGTCCACCTGGACGGCGGGATCGAATTGCATGATGTCTACGTGCCCTCGGGCGGCGACGTCCCCGACCCGCAGCGAAACGACAAATTCGCCCATAAGCTGCAATTTCTCGACGAACTGACCGCCTGGTTCGCGGCGCGCGGGGGATCTCACGAAAAATTGATCCTGGTCGGCGACCTCAACGTCGCGCCGTTGGCGACGGACGTTTGGTCGCACAAGCAACTTCTGTCGGTGGTCAGTCACACGCCGGTCGAAGTGGCGCGCCTCGAGCGGCTGCAGGCATCGCTCGGCTGGATCGACGCCGTGCGCCGGTTCATCCCGCCGCCGCAGCGGCTGTATAGCTGGTGGAGCTATCGGGCGCACGATTGGGCGGCGTCGGACCGCGGTCGCCGGCTCGACCATGTCTGGGTGACGCCGGCCCTGGCGCCGAGCTTGCGCGCGGCCCAGGTCGTGCGCGAGGCGCGCGGCTGGGACGCGCCCTCGGACCACGTCCCGGTCGTCGTCGATCTGGACTGAGCGGCGGTTTCAGCCGCCGGCCGCCCGATAGAGGTAGTAGCGGCCCGGATCGACCCCGGCCGGCAGCGGCAACGGCGCCAGGCCCGGCGCCGGCATCGGCTGGTCGCTCGCCAGCACGCCGCCGGGGCCGAGCAGGCGCGCCAGATGCGGCGCCACCGTCGCGGCCAGGCGCTGGCTTGCCGCGTCGTCGCCGCTGCCGATGTCGGCGTGGACCAAGGCCGCCGGCCGCCCGAGCCGCGCCGCCGCCCCCGGCAGCGTTTCGGCGATGTCGCCGAGCACGACATAGGCGGCCGGCGGGACGCAGTCGGGATGGGCGTCGATGCGGCGGTCGAAGACGAAGATCTCCCGGCCGGGCAGGCGGCGGCGCAGATGGTCGTAGGTGCGGCCGTTGCCGAGGCCGATTTCGACGACCGGGCCGGGCAGGTCGCGGACCAGCTCGGCGGCGCGGTCGAGGCAGGCGCGTTGCGCCTGCAAACGGCGGATGAAGCTGTCGAGCCGGCTCATCGGGCGGCGCTCGGGTCCGGTCAGGACGCCCCCGGCCGGGCCAGCGCCTCGCGCAACTGCGCGGTCGTGTGCTCCAACCGCTGGGCGAGCACGCGCATGATCTCCACCGCCATCGCCGGGAAGTCGCGCACCATGTCGAAGAACAGGTCCTTGGTGATGCGCAGCGTCGTCAGGCGGCTCGCCGCCTTGACCGTGGCCGTGCGCCGGATGTCGCACAGGATGCCGATTTCGCCGACGAAGTCGTTGCGGCCGAGCGTGGCGACGGTTAGCGGCCCCCTCGGCGTGTCGACGATCACGTCGGCAGTGCCGTCGATGATGATATACGCGGCGTCGGCGATGTCGCCCTGGCGGAACAGATCCTGCTCCGCCTCGAAGGTCAGGCGCTCGCTGGCGAAGGCCAGCAGTTTCAGCTTTGTCGGATCGATCTTGGCGAACAGCGGTATCCGGCGCAGCAGTTCGACTTCTTCATTGAGGCTCACGGTTTCCTCACTTTCAGGCCGCCGCGACAAGGTCGCTGAACGCCGTGCCGGGACGGTCCAGCTCCGCCACCTTGCCCTGTTCCACGACCTTGCCGTCGCGCATGACCAGCACGCGGTCCAGGTCGCGCGCCATATCCGCCCGATGCAGCGCCCAGAACACGCCGCGCCCGCGGCGCGCGCCGAGGATGTTCTCCATCACCTTGATCTGCGCGGCGTTGTCGAGCACCGCCGTCGCCTGATTGACGACCAGCAGGTCGGGGCGCTTGACCAGGGCGCGGGCGATGCCGACCTTTTGCCGCTGGGCCGCGCTCAGCCGCTTGCCGGCGATGCCGACATGAAAATCGAGCCCGACCTCGGTCACGGCGCGGCGCAGATCGAGCTCGTCCAGCACCTCGCCGATCGACTGCATGACGCGCCCCGCGGCGTGCGCCTGGCCGTAGGTGAGACGGCCGAACAGGATGTTGTCCTGGAGCGTCGCGGCGGCGTTGTAGCGGCGCACGTCGTAGAACTCGACGGCGCCGCGCAACGGCGCCGGCAGGTTGTCGGCGAAGGCCCGGCGCGCGCCGAGGAGCCGCTGCTCGAGGCCCGCGTCGATCAGGCCGAGCCGGTGCCGCGCTTCGATATAGGGGAACGCCAGCGCCATCAGCCTGCCCCGGTCGTCCGCACCGAGATGCTCCATGCCCGCCTTGCCGACATGCAACGCCAGCGCCTGGTATTCAGGCAGATCGTCCGACGCAATGAAGCTGAACTGCTCGAAGAACGGGTGTCCCGGCGGCAGGTCGGCGAACAGCTCGATCATCGTTTCCGCGATCCGGTGACCGACCTCGAGAAGGTCGCGCGTCAAGCCCTCGCGGTCCAGAATGCCCCGCAGGTAGTCGTTGTCGGCCAGCCGGTCGGCCGCGAACTCGGCGCCGACCGCCGTCCCGAACAGCAAGTTTTCGCCGATCGACATGTTCTTGTTGTAGCGCCCGCCGTCGAACGGTTCGACCAGCGTCGCCAAATCCGAGTCGGCGAGGCGCCCATGCAGCGCTTGGCGCGCGGCGAGGACCTTGGCCGTCAGCCCCGGACGGCGATCCGGCACGATCGTGCCGCGCAGGCCGAATTGGTAGGTGTCGTCGAACAGCTCGACCAGACGCATCGCCTCGATCAGGCGATCGTCGATGTCCCCGGGCCCGGTCGCCCCGGCGGCCGCGTAATCGATCCAATCGGCGGCGAGGTCGAGTTCCGGGTTGCCCGACCGCCGCGCCTCGTCGATCCAACCGGCGCGCCGCCGCCCTTCGTGGTCGTCGTAGGCCGGCGGCCGCAACGGCCGGTGCTTCAACCCGTACAAAATGTTGTCGCGCACGCTGACGGGAAAGAGGTAGGGCTCCTGGCCGACATAGGCGATGCGGCGCCCGGTGACCGCCTCGGGCGCTTCGACGAGATCCAGCCCGCCGATGGTCAGCGATCCGGCCGTTGGCTTCACCAGCCCGGCCAGCACCAGGGCGAGGCTGTCCTTGCCGCCGCCGGCGGGCCCGGTGACGGCGACGTGCTCGGCAAGGTCGAAATCGAAGCTGACGCCGTCCAGGAGTTTGCCTTCGGTCTCGTCGATCAGGGTCAGGTTGCCGGCCGTGACCCTGCCGTCGAGCGGCGCGGCGGACGCCGCCGGGTCCTGCAACGCCGGCGGCAGCATGCCGTCCGGGTTGAACTGCTCGATCACCTGCTCGTACTTGATCTGGACGTCCTGGCGCTGCTGGTCCCAGTCGATCAGCTCCTTGACCGGCCCCGGCAGGTCCTTGTAGGCGGCGATCACCGCGACCAGGCCGCCGATGTCGAGCCGCCCGGTGACCGCCAGGTAGCCGCCGATGAGATAGAACAGGAACGGCGTAAACTGGGCGAGCAGGTTGTTGAGGAACTTCACCGCGAACTTGCGCTGAAACAGCTCGAACCGGATGCCGAAGATCGTGCCGAGCCGGTCGGCCATGTCGGCGCGCTCGAAGTTCGAGGTGTCGTGCGCGTGGATCTCGGTGGCGCCGTCGACGCATTCGGCGACCCGCCCGGCGAGCTGCCGCGCGGTCAACTGCCGCTGCTTGCCGAGGACCAGTACCCTGACCCGCAGCTTCGGGATGATGACGGCCTGCAGCACCAGGATGCCGACCGTGACGGCGCCGAGATAAAGGCTCTGCACGAGAATGAAGGCGAGGGCGGTGAGCGCCTGGCCGCCGAGGAAGGCCGGCTGCACGAAGGCGTCGCCGATGAACCCGCCCAGGGGCTCCACCTCCTCCTTGATCATGGTCGCGATCTCGGCCTGCTTGACCCGCCGGAAATGCGCCTGCGGAAAGCGCAACAGGCGGTCGAACAGCTCGAAGCGCAGCCGCCGCAGCATGCGTTCGCCGAGGCGCCCCTTTTGCGTGTTGATCTGGTACTTGAAGGCGCCGTTGATGAAGACGAGCAGCAGGAAGGTGAGACTCAGCGCCACCAGATAGGGAATCCGCTCGAACTCAAAGCCGTCGAACAGGGTGACCGTGCCCTGAAGACCGAAGCCGGAGAGGAAATCCGGGGCGGAGAACCGGAGGGCCAGAAAGCTGGCGGTCGCGTCCGGCGCGTCGAAGCCTTCGCCCTGGATCGCGCGGTTGACAATCCGCTTCGGCAGGTCGAGCGACAGGAAATAGAACAATTGGGAAACCAGGACGACGCCGATGATGACGATTTGTTCGTTGCGGCTGTGCCGAAGGACGTATTTGAACAGATTACGTTCCATGCCCGGGCCCTGGCCGTCCGCCGCGACGCCGACGGACCGCGCCCGTCGTCGGTCAAAGACTACCGCGCCATTGGGCGGCCCGTAAACAATGCCGGCCAGACGGCCCGAAAAACCCTGACTTTCCCGCAGCCCGGTTCATATGCCATAGTCCCGTCGGGGGAAAAGCCAAGAACAACGCCGGGGACGGCGATGAGCAATGTTCGGACCAACGTCCGCGTGCTGATCTACAGCCACGATACGTTCGGCCTCGGCCACCTGCGCCGGTGCCGCGCCATCGCGCATGCGCTGGTCGAGCACAACCGGCACCTGTCCGTCCTGATCCTGACCGGGTCGCCGATCATCGGCAGCTTCGACTTCCGCGCGCGCGTCGATTTCGTGCGCGTGCCGGGCGTGATCAAGCTGCGCAGCGGCGACTACACCACGCTCAACCTGCACATCGACATCGAACAGACCCTTGCCATGCGGGCGTCGATCATCCGGCACACGGCGGAGATCTTCGACCCGGACCTGTTCATCGTCGACAAGGAGCCGCTCGGCCTGCGCGGCGAGGTGGATGATACGCTGCACATGCTGAAGGACCGCGGCGTGCCGCTGATCCTCGGCCTGCGCGATGTGCTCGACGAGCCCGGCCTGCTGGCGCCGGAATGGGCGCGCAAGAACGTCCTGCCGGCGCTGCGCGACGTCTATGACGAGATCTGGGTCTACGGGCTGCCGCAGGTGTGCGATCCGCTGGCCGGCATCGGACTGCCCCGTTCGGTGCGCAAGAAGGTGACCTTCACCGGCTATCTTGCCCGCCGCCTGCAGCGCGTGTCGGCGCCGCCGCTGTCGAAGATCGCCGAGCCGTTCCTGTTGGTCACGACGGGCGGCGGCGGGGACGGCGAGGGCGTCGTCGATTGGGTGCTGCGCGCCTATGAAGAAGACCGCGCCATGCCGCTTCCGGCGCTGCTCGTGCTCGGGCCGTTCATGCACATCGACCGCCAGGCGGAGTTCCTGGCCCGCGCCGCCAAGCTGGATAACGTCGAGGCGATCACCTTCGACGCGCAGATCGAAAACCTGTTGGCGCGCGCCGCCGGCGTGGTGGCGATGGGCGGCTACAACACCTTTTGCGAGATCCTGTCGTTCGACAAGCGGGCGCTGATCGTGCCGCGCATGGCGCCGCGCCTGGAACAGTACATCCGGGCGGCCCGGGCCGAGGAACTGGGGCTGGTGCGCATGCTGGTCGAGGACGGGCGGCACGACCCCCAAACCATGGCGACGGCGCTGCGCCACCTGCCGCAGCAGAGCGCGCCGTCGCAGGTGGTGGTGCCGGGGCTGCTCGACGGCGAGGCCAACATCAACCGGCTGGCCGATAAATGGCTGGCCCGCGGCCGGCGGCCCGCCTTGCGTGTCGCCAGCAAGCAGCGGATCTAGTGTCCCGGCCATGATGGCCGGGACCGCATAGCTGGATTGAGATCCCCGGACCCTTGCCCCGACCCGTCGTCTTCGTCCTCAAGGGCTATCCGCGCCTGTCGGAGACCTTCATCGCGCAGGAGATCCGCGAGCTGGAGCGCCGCGGCCTCGACATCCGCATCGTCGCGTTGCGCCGTCCCACCGACCGCGCCGCGCATCCGATCCACGGCGAGATCGGCGCGCCCGTCGCCTATCTGCCGGAATACCTGTACCGGGCGCCGTGGCGGGTGCTGCGCGCCTGGTGGCGCGGCCGCCGGCGGCCCGGCTACGGCCCGGCGCGCGCCGCCTGGCTCAGCGACCTGCGCCGCGATCCGACGCCGAACCGGGTGCGGCGCTTCGGCCAGGCGCTCGTCCTGGCCGAGGAGCTGCCGGCCGAGACCGCGCGGCTGCACGCGCATTTCCTGCACACCCCCGCCTCGGTCGCCCGCTACGCCGCCCTGATGACCGGGCTGCCGTGGAGCTGTTCCGCCCATGCCAAGGACATCTGGACCACGCCCGAGTGGGAAAAGCGCGAGAAGCTGGCGGCGGCGGCGTGGGTCGTGACCTGCACCGCGCACGGCCGCGACCACCTGGCGGCTCTGGCCCCGGCGCCGGGACGGGTCGAGCTGGCCTATCACGGACTCGATTTCCGCCGCTTCGCCCTCGACCCGGCGGCGCGGGCGGCGCGCGAGGGCGGGGCGCGCGACGGCGCCGACGCCGCCGATCCGGTGCGCATCCTGTCGGTCGGACGCGCGGTCGAGAAGAAGGGCTATGGCGATCTGCTCGAGGCGCTGGGGCGGCTGCCGCACCACCTGTCGTGGCGGTTCGTCCATGTCGGTGGCGGCCCGCTGCTCGGCGCCCTGCGCCGCCGCGCGCGCGCGCTCGGCCTCGCCGGGCGCATCGAATGGTGCGGCCCGCGCGCCCAGGACGAGGTGCTGCGCCGGTACCGCGAGGCCGATCTCTTCGTGCTCGCCAGCCGCCTCGCCGCCGACGGCGACCGCGACGGCCTGCCCAACGTCCTGATGGAGGCGCAAAGCCAGGCCCTGGCCGTGCTCGCGACGCGGGTCGCGGCGGTGCCGGAGCTGGTGATCGAGGGCGTTACCGGCGTCCTCGTCGAGCCCGGCGCGCCGGAGGCATTAGCCGCGGCCCTGGCCGCCCTGATCGCCGATCCGGCCCGCCGCGCCGCCCTGGGCGAAGCCGGTTTTGCTCGGGTCCATCGGCAGTTCGGCCTGGCCGCCGGCATCGACAGGCTGGCCGAACGGTTCGGCCTGGGCGCGGCGGCGGCGCGGGCACGGCCTTGCGCGTAGCCTTCTACGCGCCGATGAAGCAGCCGACCCATCCGGTGCCGTCGGGCGACCGCCGCATGGCCCGCCTGCTCATGGCCGCGCTCGCCCGCGCCGGCCACCGCGTCGAGTTGGCGAGCCGGCTGCGCAGCTACGACGGCGCCGGCGACCCGGCGCGACAGGCGGCGATCGCCACCCGGGCCCGCGGGATCGCGGCGCGCCTGCTGCGCCGCTACCGGGCGCGGCCGCCGGCGCAGCGCCCAGCGGCCTGGTTCACCTACCATCTCTATTACAAGGCGCCGGACTGGCTCGGCCCGGCGGTGGCAGACGCGCTCGCCATCCCCTATCTGGTCGCCGAGGCGTCCCATGCGCCCAAGCGGGCCGGCGGCGCCTGGGCGCCGGGGCACGCGGCGGCAGCCGACGCCATCGCCCGCGCCGCCGCGATTTTTACCCTCAACCCGGTCGATGCCGAGTGCCTGGCGCCACTCGCCGGCGCCGGCCGCGTCGTGCGGCTGCCGCCGTTTCTCGACGCCGTCGGCCCGGCGCCGCCGCCGCGGGCCGCCGCGCGGGCCGCCCTGGCCGGGCGCTTCGGGCTCGACGCAGGGCGCACCTGGCTGCTGGCCGTGGCGATGATGCGGGCGGGCGACAAGCTCGCGTCGTACCGTCTGCTCGGGCAGGCGCTGCGCCGGCTCAGCGACCTCGACTGGCAGTTGCTGGTGGTCGGCGACGGGCCGGCTCGAGACGACGTCGAAGCGGCGCTCGCCGGACTCGGCGTCCGCTACGCCGGGGCGCAGGCCGAGCAAGATTTGGCAGCGTTCTACGCGGCCGCCGATTTGTGCGTCTGGCCGGCGGTCAACGAGGCCTATGGCATGGTCCTGTTGGAGGCGCAGGCGGCCGGCCTGCCGGTCGTCGCCGGGATCGCCGGCGGCGTCGCCGCCATCGTCGCCGACGGCGCCACCGGTCTGCTGACCCCGGCCGGGGACGAAGCGGCCTTCGCCGAGGCGCTGCGCCGGCTCATCCTCGACCCGGCGCGCCGGGCGGCGATGGGCGCGGCGGCGCGGGCGAAGGCGGCGCGCGAGCACGACATCGCGACGGCCGCGGCGATCCTCGACGCGGAACTGCGCCGGGCCTGCGCCGCGGCAAAGGATCGGTCATGCCGACCCTCGCCCTGATCCGCCACGGGCCGACCGCCTGGAGCGAGGCCGACCGCCTGCAGGGGCGCACCGACATCGCGCTCAGCCCGGCCGGCCGCGCCGCCGTGCGGCGCTGGCGCCTGCCGCCGCCCGTCCTGCGCTTCGCCTGGATGACGAGCCCGCTCAGCCGCTGCCGCGAGACCGCCGCCCTGCTGCGCGACGAACACCCCGAGGCGCCGCCGGCGCGCGCCGATCTGCGGCTGATCGAGATGAGCTTCGGCGCCTGGGAGGGGCGAACCCTGGCCGAGTTGCGCGCCGAATTCGGGGCGGCGATGGGCGAATGGGAAGCGCGCGGCCTGGACTTCAAGGCGCCGGACGGCGAGAGCCCGCGCGAGGTGCAGGCAAGGCTGCGGCCGTTCCTGGCGGAAATCGGCGGCGGCGGCAACATCCTCGCCGTGACTCACAAGGGGGTCATTCGCGCCGCCTATGCGCTGGCCAGCGGCTGGAACATGCGCGACGACCCGGCCATCCGCCTGGCCGACGCGGCGGTCCATCTGTTCGCGGTCGCCGCCGACGGCGGCCTTAGCGTCGAACGGCTCAACCTGGCGTTGGAACCGCCGCCGCCATGACCCGGGTGTTCTTCTATGTCCAAAGCCTGCTCGGCGTCGGCCACCTGAGCCGCGCCGCGGCGATCGCCCGCGCCCTCGACGATGCCGGTCTGGCGGTGACGTTCGTGTCCGGCGGCGCGCCGGCGCCGGCGCTCGATCTCGGGCGCGCCACGTCGGTGCAGCTACCGCCGGCGCTGGCCGGCGACGCGAGCTTCGCGCGGATCGTCGATGCCGACGGGCGGCCGATCGACGACGACTGGCGCGCGCGCCGGCGTGCCCTGTTGCTCGACGCCTTCGCCCGCGCCGACCCCCGCCTCGTGCTGATCGAGCTTTATCCGTTCGGCCGGCGGGCGTTCCGCTTCGAGCTCCTGCCGCTGCTCGAGGCCATGATCGGCCGCCGGCCCCGACCCGCCGTCGCCTGCTCGCTGCGCGATATCCTGGTCGGCAAACGCGATCCGGCGCGGGCGAGCGAGACCGTGTCGATCGTCCGCCGCTGTTTCGACCGCGTGCTGGTGCATGGCGACCCGCGTCTGATCCGTTTGGAGGCGACGTTTCCGGCCGCCGCGGAGATCGCCGATCTGGTGCGCTACACCGGCTATGTGGTCCGTGCGGCGGCGCCCGGCGCGGGCGGAGCCGGGCAGGGTGAGGTGCTGGTCTCCGCCGGCGGCGGCGCGGTCGGCGGGCCATTGCTGCGGGCGGCGCTGGCGGCGCGGCCGCTGACCCGCCTCGCCGCCGCGCCGTGGCGCCTGATCGGCGGCATCAACATGCCCGAGGCCGAGCTGGCGTCCCTGGGACGGGCGGCGCCCCGCGGCGTCGCCGTCGAGCGCTTCCGCGCCGACTTCCCGACGCTGCTGCGCAATTGCCGGCTGTCGGTGTCGCAGGGCGGCTATAACACGGTCATGGAGATCCTGGCGGCGAGGACCCGCGCCGTCGTCGTGCCGTTCGCCGACGGCGCGGAGACCGAACAGTCCCTGCGCGCCCGCCTGCTGGCCGAGCGCGGCCTCCTGACCGTGGCCGAGACGCCGGAAGCGGCGCCGCTGGCCGCCGCCATCGACGCGGCGCTCGAGCGCGCGCCGCCGGTGTCCGATATCCATCTGAACGGCGCCGCGCGCACGGCCGAGATCGCGGCCGAGTTGGTGGGACGGCGGTGAGCGGCTGGGCCGATCTCGACCGCGAGCTCGACGCCTGGGGCGCCGCCGGCGCCGTGGCGACATTGTGGTGGCGCGACGACGACGCCGTCGCCGCGACGCCGGCCCTGGACCGCCTGCTGGACATCGCGATGGAAGCCGGCGCGCCGCTGGCGCTCGCCGTCATCCCGGCGCTGGCCGAGCCGGCGCTCGCCGAACGCCTGCGCCGAGCGCCCCGGATCGCCGTCTTGCAGCACGGCTACGCGCACCTGAACCACGCGCCGGCCGGGGCCAAGAAGGCGGAGTTCGGTCCGGGCCGGGCGCCGGCCGCGGCGATGGCCGAGCTGGCGGCGGGCCGCGACCGTCTCGCCCACCTGTTCGACGGCGGCGCAACAGTCCTGCTGCCGGTCCTGGTGCCGCCCTGGAACCGCATCGCCCCGGCGGCGGTGCGGGCGCTGCCGGGGCTCGGCTTCGCCGGGCTGTCCGCCTACCGCGCGCGCGCGGCGGCGACGGCGGCGCCCGGCGTCGCCCCCGCGCACCCCCCCCCCC
>JBBECF010000175.1:0-13798 GCA_040881945.1 Dongiaceae bacterium
GGTCAAGCCCGGCAATGACAACTTGGAAGTTCGACAGCGGCGGGATCCATCCGTTTGGGAGAGACCACTAGCATCGCGCGGGCGGCGGCGCCATTCACCATCCGGTGAGACGCGCCCGATCGCGCGTTGACTTCGGCCGGTCAAGCCCTTATACAGCCCCCTCGAATTCCGCCCCCGATCCACGGAGTACCCCGGTGAAGCGCACGTTTCAGCCCAGCGTGCTCGTCCGCAAGCGTCGGCACGGCTTTCGCTCGCGCATGGCCACCGTCGGCGGCCGAAGGGTCCTGGCCCGGCGCCGCGCCAAGGGGCGCAAGCGCCTCTCCGCCTAGGAATGGCGGCGTTCGATCGGCTGAAGCGGCGGCCGGACTTCCTCCGGGTCGCCGGCACGCGGCGCAAGTCGGTGACCCCCGGATTGATCCTGCAGGCCCGGCCCCGCGCGGCGGCCGAGCCCGGAGTTTTCCGCGTCGGCTTCACGGTCAGCCGCAAGGTCGGCGGCGCGGTCGCCCGCAACCGGGCGCGGCGGTGATGCCGGCGCATGCCGCAGCGGCCCACGATTACGTCGTGATCGGGCGCGCCGCCACCCTGACCCGGCCGTTCCCGGCGCTGATCGACGACCTGTGCGCGGGCTTGCGTCGGCTCGGCCTGTATCGCGGGGACGGCGCGACGGACAACGGCGTCGGCCGTGCCGTGGCCGGCGAGGCGGCGCCGGCATGAGCATCGCGCGCGCCGCCTGCATCGCCCTCATCCGGGTCTATCAGTGGACGCTGTCGCCCCTGCTGCCGCGCGTCTGCCGGTTCGCGCCGAGCTGTTCGGAATACGCGGCCGAGGCGATCGGCCGGCACGGGATCTTGCGCGGCGGCCGGCTGGCGGCCCGGCGCCTGTTGCGCTGCCATCCGTGGGGCGCCTGGGGCTACGATCCGGTGCCGGAGGAGCGCAATACGCCCAGTATCCTGCGCGTGTTCCGCTAGGGACCGGGCAGGATCGATCATGGACCAACGCAACCTCATCGTCGCCATCGTCATCTCGGTCGTCGTTCTGCTCGGATTCCAGTATTTCTACGAGCTGCCGCGGCTGCGCCAGCAACAGCAACAGCAGGCGACGGTCGAGGCGGCGCGCCCGGCCGAGGCGCCGCCCGCGCCCGCGGGCGTCGCGGCGCCGCCGGTCGCCCCGGGGGCCGCCCCGGCGACGGCGGCCGCGGCGGCCGACCGGGCGACGGCGCTGGCCGCGGGGGGGGGGCCGCCCGGGGGTGGGGGGCGGGGGGGGCGGCCGGGGCGGCGGCGCTGGCCGCGGCGCCGCGCGTGCCGATCGCCGCGCGGCGCCTCGGGGGCTCGATCTCGCTCGCCGGCGGGCGTATCGACGATCTGGTGCTGACCGACTATCGCGAGGGGGTCGAACGCGGCAGCGACAACATCGTCCTGTTGTCGCCGGTCGGCGCGCCCAACGCCTATTACGCGGATTTCGGCTGGGTCGCCGCCGAGCCGGGCGTGGCGCTGCCCGACGCCCAGACTCGGTGGCAGGCCGACGGCGACCGGCTCGCCCCCGACAGCCCCCTGACGCTCACCTGGGACAACGGCGCCGGCCTGCGCTTCACGCGCAGCTTCGCGCTCGACGACGACTATCTGTTCACGGTCACGCAGCGCGTCGAGAACAGCGGCACGACGCCGGTGACGCTGTTTCCCTATGGCCTCATCTCGCGCACCGGCACGCCCAAGGTGTCCGGATTCTTCATCCTGCACGAAGGGCTGATCGGCGTGCTCGACGGCACGCTCGAGGAGGTCGATTACGACGATCTCCGCGACGCCGGCGTCCAGGAATACGCCGGCGCCGGCGGCTGGCTTGGCCTCACGGACAAGTACTGGCTGGTCGCGCTGGTGCCCGATCAAGGGGACCAGGTCAGCGGGCGCTTCGCCCATACCCTGCGCGCCGACACCGACGTCTACCAGGCGGACTTCCGCGGCGACGGGGTGACGCTGGCGCCGGGCGCGTCGGTCGAGGCCGGCAGCCGCCTGTTCGCCGGGGCCAAGGAGGTGCGGCTGCTCGACCGCTATCGCGACGAGGCCGGCATCCCGCTGTTCGACCGCGCCGTCGACTTCGGCTGGTTCTATTTCCTGACCAAGCCGATCTTCTACCTGCTCGACTACCTGAACGGGCTGCTCGGCAATTTCGGCGTCGCCATCCTGCTGCTCACCATCGCCATCAAGGGGTTGTTCTTCCCGCTCGCCAACAAGTCGTACCGGGCGATGAGCCGGATGAAATTGCTGGCGCCGGAAATGACCAAGCTGCGCGACCGCTTCAAGGAGGACAAGCAGCGCCTGAACCAGGAGATGATGGCGCTCTATAAGCGCGAGAAGGTCAACCCGGCCGCCGGCTGCCTGCCGATCGTGATCCAGATCCCGGTGTTCTTCGCCCTCTACAAGGTGCTGTTCGTCACCATCGAGATGCGCCACGCGCCGTTCTTCGGCTGGATCCGGGACCTGTCGGCGCAGGACCCGACCTCGATCCTCAACTTTTTCGGGCTGGCGCCCTGGGGCGTCCCCGACCTCGGCCCGCTGCAGCTCCTCAGCATCGGCGTTTGGCCGATCATCATGGGCGTGACCATGTTCCTGCAGCAGAAGCTCAACCCGGCGCCGCCCGATCCGATACAGGCGCGCATCTTCATGATGCTGCCGATCGTCTTCACCTTCATGCTGGCGACGTTCCCGGCCGGGCTGGTGATCTATTGGGCGTGGAACAACGTGCTGTCGATCGCCCAGCAATGGGTGATCATGCGCCGGATGGGCGTGAAGCCCTGACCGGCCCGGCACCGGCGACCGCGGAGCCGGGCGCCGAGGCGCTCGACGCCGGCCGCCGCCTGTTCGCCCGCGAATGCCGCTTCGTCGCCGCGGCGGCGCAAGCCGAGGCGCTGCCCCCCACGGGCCTGCCGGAGGTCGCCTTCGCCGGGCGCTCCAATGTCGGCAAGTCGAGCCTGTTGAACGCGCTCACCGGGCAGCGCGCCCTGGCGCGGGTGTCGCGCACGCCGGGACGCACGCAGCAGATCAACTTCTTCGAGCTCGGCCAACGGCTGGTCCTGGTCGACCTGCCCGGCTATGGCTACGCCGCCGTCGCCAGGGTCCGGGTGCGGGAGTGGACGCGCCTGTTCGAGGACTATCTGAAGGGTCGGCCGACCTTGCGCCGGCTCTGTCTGCTGATCGACTCGCGGCACGGCGCCAAGGACAGCGACCGGACCCTGATGGGGCTCATGGACGACGCGGCGGTCTCCTACCAGATCGTGCTGACCAAGGCCGACCTGACGCCGGCGGACGAGCTCGACGCGCGCCGCGCCGCGCTGGTCGGCGAGCTCGCCGGCCACGCCGCCGCGCATCCGGAGATCATGGCCGCCAGCGCCCGCACCGGCGCCGGGATCGCGGAGTTGCGCGCCGCCCTCGCCGCGCTGGCGGCGCCGGAGCGATTCGATTAAAGTGCCGCGGCCCATGACGAAGACCGATTTCGGCGAGACCAAGCACTGGCTGCGCACGGCGCGCACGTTGACCGAGGCGCTGCCCTATATGCGGCGCTATTCGGGCAAGAGCTTCGTCGTCAAGTACGGCGGCCACGCCATGGTCGACGACGAGCTGGCCGCCGTGTTCGCCCGCGACATCGTGCTGTTGAAGCAGGTCGGCATCAACCCGATCGTGGTCCATGGCGGCGGTCCGCAGATCGGCCAGATGCTCGATCGCCTGAACATCAAGAGCGCGTTCGTCGACGGCCTGCGCATCACCGACGCGGCCACCATGGAGGTCGTCGAGATGGTGCTGGCCGGCAGCATCAACAAGCAGATCGTTTCCTCCATCACCGCGGTCGGCGGCAACGCCGTGGGCCTGAGCGGCAAGGACGGCGGGCTGATCCGCGCCCGCCGGGTGCGGGGGTCGCAGGGCGATCTCGGCTTCGTCGGCGAGCCGCAGCACATCGACCCACAGGTGTTGAAGGCGCTCGAGGGCGCCGGCATGATTCCGGTGATCGCGCCGATCGGCTTCGGCGACGCCGGCGAGACCTACAACATCAACGCCGACACCGTGGCCGGCGCCGTCGCCGCCGCGGTCAAGGCGGCCCGGCTGCTGATGCTGACCGACGTGGCCGGGGTGCTCGACGCCTCCGGCACGCTGCTGCCCGACCTGCCGCTCGCCCGGGTGCGCGCGCTGATGCGCGACGGCACGATCCACGGCGGCATGATCCCCAAGCTCGAGACCTGCATCGCCGCGGTCGAGAACGGGGTCGAGGCCGCGGTCATTCTCGACGGCCGCGTGCCGCACGGGCTGTTGCTCGAGACCTTCACGCCGCATGGGGTGGGGACGCTGATTCACCGGGATTGAAGTCGTCAGTATTCAGTCATCAGTCATCAGTCTTCAGTCTTCAGTTATTGACTGACAACTGATGACTGACGACTGACGACTCTCTCATCCGAGGCCCGCGAAGAACTCGATCTGCCACTCCATCTCTTCCGCGCTCAAGGGGTATTCGGTGCCGCCGCGCGGGTTGAGCACCGAGCGCGGCGGAACGCCGGCGACGCGGAGCTGGAGCTGTACCGCCAGGCGCATCGACAGCCCCGCCTTCCACGCCAGCGCGGTGACGCTCTTGGCGCTCTGCGAGCCGAGCATCTTTTCGACCTGGGGCGCCGGCAGGCCCGACCCGGCGACGAGCCCGGCGGCGACCGCCTTGTGGTCGCCGGCGGCGATCGCCGCCGCCAGGGCCTCGCCGGTCGGCGCCTCCGGCGGCCCGGCCTTGTCCTTGCCGGCGAGACGGCGCTCGACGGTCGCGGCCACGCTGCGCGCGGTCTCCGGGTCGAGGTCCGGGCGCGCCTGCAACAGCTCGAGCAGCGAGCGGCCGATGAATTCGGCGAGCCGCCTGACCGCGCTCGGCGGCAAGCTCGGGCGGCGCACCATCGGCTTGTGCCAGGTCTTCGCCCGCGGCGCTTCGTCCAGGATGCGGTCCAGCGTCTCCTCGCGGATCTGCGCGCTCGCGTTGCTCAGCAGCTCGGTGATGGTCGAGGTCTCGGCCGGCGCGAGCACGGCGGCGGTGACGATGGCGTCGGTCACCGGGGCGGCCAGGCCGTACCGCCGCGCGATGGCGGCGAGCGCCCCCTTGATCGGTTCGCCCTTGATGATGTCGATGAGGTCGGCATCGCTGAGCAGCGGGGAGAACTGCAGGATCGGCGCCGCCACATTGATCTCGGCGTCGCGCGCCAGTTCCTGGATGACCTCCGGCGGGGCGTTGGTGAGGTCCTTCAGCGCCTCGGCCACGACCTGGCGCACCCGCGCCGCCTGGTCGCGCGCCAGGACTTCGATGATCTCGACGGTAACGCGCCGGATCTGCTCGCGCTGTTCGGAGTCGAGGGTCGGCGCCAGCCGGGCGATCTTGCGCGCCAGGTCGTGGCGCACCGCCTCGACGGTGTCGCGCGCCAGCAGAAGATCGGCCTGCCGCGGCGTGTCGGCGTTGGCGGCGATCTCGCGGCGCACCTCGGGCGCGGCGTCCTCGACCAGGTAGTACAGAATCTCCGGCCGCAGGTCGGCGCGACGCGCCAGTTCGCGCCGCACCGCGACGTCCTCGTGTCGGGCGAGCCGCTTCGATTCGTCGTAGTCGAGCGGCGCCGCGTCGGGCGCCGGTCGCGCGCCGCGCCGCTTCACGGCGCCGCGTCCTCGGCGACCCCCGGCGGCGGCGCGGCAACCGCGTAGCGCCCCTTGCCGGCGCGCTTGGCCTCGTACATGGCGGCGTCGGCGCGCGCGGTCAGGGCGTCGAGGTCCTCGCGGCTGCGCGGCCGGCGGACGGCGACGCCGACGGACAGGCGCAGCGGCGCCGCCGCGGCCGAGAAGCGGGCGAGATCGCCGGCGGCCCGGACGAGCTCAGCCGCCTTGGCCCGCGCCGCCGTCTCGTCGATGTCCTCGAGCCAGACGACGAACTCGTCGCCGCCGACGCGCGCCACCACGTCGCGGCCGCGCGTATGGGCGGTCAGGATGCGGGCGGCGGCGACCAGGGCGGCGTCGCCCTGGGCATGGCCGCCGCGGTCGTTGACCGCCTTCAGGTTGTCGAGGTCGAGGTAGAGCAGCGCCGCGCCGCGGCCGTCCGCCGTCACGTCGCGATAGCGGCGGCGCAACTCCTCGGCGAGGCTGCGCCGGTTGAGCAGCCCGGTCAGCGGATCGGTGCGCGACATCGTCTGCAGCGCCTCCTGGTCGGCGATCTGCTGGATGGCGGTGCCGAGCTGATTGGCCAGCTCGCCGACGAGGAAGCGGTCGTCGTCGTCCCACGGCGGCTGGTCGGCGAGCCGCCACAGGCTGAGCGCGCCGTTCGCGCGGCGCCCGTGCCGCGTCGCCATGGCGAGCAGCGAGACCGTGCCGACGACCCGCTCGACCGTCGCTTCGCCGTCGCGGATCGCGGCCAGGACCGGCGTCTCGTCGATGTCGGCGGGCGCCCCCGATTCGACCGCCGTCCGGAACGAACCGTCGTCATCCAGGCGGTGGACGCGGCAGCCGCCGGCGGCGAGCGCCGGCAGCACGGCGGCGGCGGCGGCGGTCAGCATGTTCTGCGGATCGACCTCGTGTCGGATCGTGCGCACGAGATAGGCGAGCAGCCGTTCGCGGTGGCGCACGCGGGCGAAGTCGGCTTCGCGGGCGCGCGCCTCGGTCATGTCGCGGGCGAGGCCGCGGGTGCCGCGCCATTCGCCGGCATGGTCGAACAGCGGCCGGCACGCGGCCACCAGGCAGGCGCTGTCGCCCGTCGCGGTGCGGAACCACAGCTCGACGCCGGCGATCGGATCGCGGGCGCTGAACGGAAAGCCGGGGTCCGCGCCGTCGGCGGCGATGACGAACTCAGCCGGCTGTCGGCCGACGAGATCGTCGGCGCGATGGCCCAGCGCGCCGCCGGGCGAAACGAACCGAAAGCTGCCGTCGGGTCCCGTCTCCCAGGCGAAGTCGCTGGACGCCTCGACCAGGTCCTTGTAGCGCTGGCGCGATTCGACCAGGGCGGCGCGCAGGCTGCGCTCCAGCGTCGCGTCGCGGCCGAGCAGCAGGGCCGCCTCGGCCTCCGCGTAGGGCAGCACCAGGAGCTCGAGCGCGGTGGGCGTGCCGGCGCCGGCGAGCTGGAACGGTTGCAACTGCGCCGACGCCCCGGCCAGGGCCGAATTGATCGCCGCCGTCACCTCCGGCGCGCCGCCGGCGCCGATCATGGCGGCGAGCGGCAGGGCGGCCTCGTTGGCAGCCAGCACCGTCGTCCCGGCGCCGACGATCAGCGCCGGCCCGGGATAGGCGGCAAGCGGTCCGCCGGCGGCGAACAGGCTGCGCGCCAAGCGGCGGCGCGGCGCCCGTGCGCCGCTGCGCCGCGCCGGTCCGTGGCGCACCAGCACGTTGGCGGTCATTCCGGCCCCGCTCGAGATCGACGAAGGCGCAGAGTGTAAATGCCGCGAAATTAAGGACGAATTAAGCCTCGGCCGGGTAGATGACTAAGCCGAGCGGCGGCCGACCTTGCCATGCCCGGCGCGCGGCCCCATTTTTGACCCCCATGCCCAGTCACGAACCAGAGCCGTCGCGTCCCGCCTTGCCGCCCGCCCGCGCGCCGACGCGCGCCGGCGGTTTCGGCCATATCGAGGCCTGGATCTTCGACCTCGACAACACGCTCTATCCGGCGTCGTGCAACCTGTTCGACCAGGTCGACCGGCGCATCGGCGAGTTCATGGTCCAATTCCTGCAAATCGAGGCGGACGAGGCGCGCCGCCTGCAGAAACAGTATTTCCGCGACTACGGCACCACGCTGCGCGGCCTGATGACCCGGCACGCCGTGGCGCCGCGGCGGTTCCTCGATTACGTCCACGCCATCGACCTGTCGCCGGTGCCGCCGAGCCCGGCGCTCGACGCCGCGCTCGGCCGGCTCGAGGGGCGCAAGATCATCTTCACCAACGGCTCCGAGGCGCATGCCGAGAACGTGATGACGCGGCTCGGCGTCGGCCGCCACTTCGAGGGCGTCTTCGACATCGTCGCCGCCGCCTATCTGCCGAAGCCCGAGCCCGCCGCCTATGCCAGCCTGGTCGAGCGTCACCGCGTCGACCCGCGCGCCGCGGCGATGTTCGAGGACCTGCCGCGCAACCTGGCGCCCGCCGCCGCGCTCGGCATGACCACGGTGCTGGTGCGCAGCGACGCCGACCCTGGCTGCGCCGGAGGCGGCTTCGCCGAGGCGAGTTGGGCGCAAGCCGGCGCCGATGGCGACCATATCCACCACGTCACCGACGACCTCGTCGCCTGGCTCGAGGCGGCGGCGCGGCGACCCACGTAGTTGCGACCGGCTGTCGGCTGGGCGCGGCCGTCTCCCGACGCCGCTCGATGGCTGTCTGCGACCGTCATTGCGTATCGACAATGCCCCTACAAATATGTATACTTAATGTGATGGCAGAGGAAGACTCCATGGCGGACAGCTCCACGACCGGCGAGCGAACCGCGCGGGATGTGACCATCAATATCCGCGCGAACCGGAAGCAGAGGACTCTGATCGACCGGGCGGCGGAAACGCTCGGCAGAAACCGCTCCGATTTCATGCTCGAAGCGGCGTGCCGCGAGGCCGAGTCCGTGCTCCTCGACCGGCGCTACTTCGTGCTCGATGCGGAGAAGCACCGTCGCTTCATGGCCGCCCTGGATGCGCCGCCGTCGGACAACCCGAGACTGCGCCGGCTGCTCAAGAGCAAACCCGTCTGGGACTGATGCGCGTTGACGAGGAGTTGCGTGCGCCGGAGAGGCTGCGCAGCGAGCATGACCTGTCGAGTTTCGTCTCCGGCGTGCCGGTTCTCGACGAATGGCTCAGGCGGCGCGCGTTGCGCAACGAGGAATCGGGCGCATCGCGCACCTATGTGGTATGCGCTGGCGGCCGGGTCGTCGGATACTATGCCTTGGCCACCGGCGCGGAATCGCTGGCGGCGGCGCCGGGGCGGGTGCGGCGGAACATGCCCGATCCCGTGCCGGTGATGGTTCTGGGGCGCCTTGCCGTCGATCGCGCCTATCAGGGCCGCGGCATCGGCCAGAGCCTTCTGCGCGATGCGGTTCTGCGCACGCTCCAGGCGGCCGAGATCGCGGGAATACGGGCGCTTCTCGTCCACGCGATTTCGGAGGACGCAAGGCGCTTCTACGAGCGTCATGGCTTCCAGCCGTCGCCGATCGATCGCATGACATTGTTGCTCACCCTGGCCGACGCGACGGCGGCACTGTCCGACCGGAAAGCCTAGACCGGACAACGGGCACGGCGTCCCCCGCCGTTGACAGCCGCCGGAGGCTGCCCCATCTTCCGCACCTTCCGAAGCCAGCCAGCCGCCGGGATCGTTCCATGGACGAAGCGGACCTGCCCGCCCTCATCGAGGCCGCCTGGGAGCGCCGCGACGACCTGTCGCCGGCCACCGGCGGCGACGTTCGCGCCGCCGTCGAGGCGGCGCTCGACGGCCTCGACCGCGGGCATTTCCGCGTCGCCGAAAAGCGCGACGGAGCCTGGGTCACGCAGCAGTGGCTGAAGAAGGCGGTGCTGCTGTCGTTCCGCCTGAACGACGCGGCGCCGATTCCGGGCGGCGGCGATTTCGGCGCGCGCGGCCCGGCGGCGTGGTTCGACAAGGTGCCGTCGAAGTTCGCCGGCTGGGGCGCGGCCGAGTTCCGCGCCGCCGGCTTCCGCGCGGTACCGAACTGCGTCGTCCGCCGTTCCGCCTATATCGCGCCCGGCGTCGTCCTGATGCCGAGCTTCGTCAACGTCGGCGCCTATGTCGATTCCGGCACCATGATCGACACCTGGGCGACCGTCGGCTCCTGCGCGCAAATCGGCCGCAACTGCCACATCTCCGGCGGCGCCGGCATCGGCGGTGTGCTCGAACCGTTGCAGGCCGGGCCGGTGATCGTCGAGGACGACTGCTTCATCGGCGCCCGCGCCGAGGTCGCCGAGGGCGTCGTCGTCGAGCAAGGCGCGGTGCTGTCGATGGGCGTCTATCTCGGCGCCTCGACGAAGATCGTCGATCGCGCGACCGGCGCGGTGCAGTACGGCCGCGTGCCGGCCTATTCCGTCGTCGTGCCGGGCGCCCTGCCCGGCCGGAAGCTGCCCGGCGACGAGCCCGGCCCCGGCCTCTATTGCGCGGTGATCGTCAAGCGGGTGGACGAGAAGACGCGCGCCCGGACGTCGATCAACGAGCTGCTGCGGGATTGATCGGTGTCCGCGCCGGTCGCCGCCGACATCGACCCCGTCGAGCTCGCTCGCGCGCTGATCCGCTGCCCGAGCGTGACGCCGGCCGACGCCGGCGCGCTGGATGTGCTCGAAGGGGCGCTGACGCCGCTCGGCTTCGTCTGCCGCCGCCTGACCTTCGCCGGCGGGGGCAGCGCGGCGGTGGACAATCTCTATGCCCGGCTCGGCGAGGGACGGCCGAATTTCTGCTTCGCCGGCCATACCGACGTGGTGCCGCCCGGCGACGTCGACAGTTGGAGCGTCGATCCGTTCGCGGCCGAGATCGTCGGCGACGAGCTCTACGGCCGCGGCGCCGCCGACATGAAGGGGGCGATCGCCTGCTTCGCCGCCGCCGCCGCCGGCTTCCTCGGCCGGCGCGGGCGCGATTTCGGCGGCAGCCTCAGCCTGCTCGTCACCGGCGACGAGGAGGGGCCGGCGGTCAACGGCACGCGCCGCGTGCTCGACTGGCTCGCCGAACGCGGCGAGCGGCTCGACGCCTGCCTGGTCGGCGAGCCGACCAACCCGGCCGCCCTCGGCGAGACGATCAAGATCGGCCGCCGCGGCAGCCTAACCGGCCGCCTGACCGTGCACGGCGTGCAGGGCCACATCGCCTATCCGCAGAACGCCGACAACCCGATCCACCGCCTGCTGCGCATGCTCTCGGCGGCGCTGGCGCGGCCGCTCGACGACGGAACGGCGCATTTCGAGCCGTCGAGCCTGCAGATCGCCAGCATCGACGTCGGCAATCCGGCGAGCAACGTGATCCCGGCCGCGGCCCGCGCCGTGTTCAACATCCGCTTCAACGACCGCCACGACGGCGCCGGGTTGGAACGCCGGTTGCGCGCCTGCTTCGACGAGGCCGGCGGGCGCTACGACCTCGCCGTCGAGGTCAGCGGCGAGGCCTTCCTGACGCCGCCGGGGCCGCTGTCCGACCTGGTCGCCGGGGCCGTCGAACGGGTGCTCGGCCGCCGCCCCGAACTCGGCACCGGCGGCGGCACGTCGGACGCGCGCTTCATCAAGGACCACTGCCCGGTCGTCGAATTCGGCCTGGCCGGCCCCACCCCGCACAAGGTGGACGAGCGCGTGCCGCTCGCCGACCTCAAGGCGCTGACCGAGATCTACGGCGCCGTGCTCGACGGCTATTTCGCGGCGGCATGCTGAGCGTACCCGAAATCGCGGCCGGCCTCACCGGCGCCTGGCGGCTCGCCCATTTCGACGGCGGCGGCATGGCCTATTTCGACCGCACGGTCGAAGGCTTCTGGCGCTCGTTCCGGGTCGCCGTCCTGGTCGCGCCGGCCTTCGCGCTGCTCGTCTATTTCCACCTGCTCGACTCACCGGCGACGGCGGGACCGGCGCGCATCGTCCTGGTCGAGGGCATCGCCTATGTCATCGGCTGGGTCGCCTTCCCGCTCGCCGTCGTTCACCTGGCGCGGTTCGTCGACCGCGACGCCGAGGTCATCGGCTTCGTCGTCGCCTACAACTGGTCCACGATCCTGCAGATGGCCGTCTTTTTGCCGGTGGCGGCGCTCGGCGCCGGCGGGCTGGCGAACTTCCTGGGCGTCGCCGCGACCCTGGCGATCCTCGCCTACGAATGGTTCATCGCCCGGACGGCGCTGCGCCTGGGCGGCGCCGCCGCGGCCGGAGTCGTCGCCGTCGACATCGCCCTCGGCGTCCTGATCAGCGCCGTCGCCGACCGCATGATCGCGTGAGCCCTCGCCCTCAGTACCGCACCTCGACCAGATAAAGCCCGCCGGGCGGGGCGGTCGGGCCGGCGGCGGAACGGTCGCGGGCGGCGAGCGCGGCGGCGACGTCGGCGGCGCTCCACTTGCCCTCGCCGACCAGCTTCAGCGTGCCGACCATGTTGCGCACCTGATGGTGCAGGAACGAGCGTGCCCGGGCGGTGACGCGGATCTCCGCGCCGGCGCGCGCCACCTCCAGAACGTCGAGCGTCTTGACCGGCGAGGCCGCCTGGCACGACGCGGCGCGGAAGCTGGTGAAATCGTGGCGGCCGACGAGCCCCCGCGCCGCCTCGGCCATCGCCGCCGCGTCGAGCGGCGCCGCAACGCCCCAGGCGCGGCCGCGGTCGAGCGCCAGCGGCGCCCGGCGGTTGACGATGCGGTAGAGATAGGCGCGTTCGACGGCCGAGAAGCGGGCGTGGAAATCCGCCAGCGCCGCTTCGACCGCCAGCACCGCGACCCGCTGCGCCGGAGCGCCAGCGCGGCGAGTCGGCGCCGGCTTGAGGTGGTAGTTGACCGCGTCGCGCACCGTTTCGACGGCGACCGCGCGCGCGATATCGAGATGCACGACCTGGCCGAGCGCGTGCACCCCGGCGTCGGTGCGCCCGGCGGCGATGGCGGTGACGCGCTCGCCGCAGAAGGCGAACACCGCGTCCTCGAGCGCCTGCTGCACCGACGGGCCGTTGTCCTGGCGCTGCCAGCCGACGAAGCCGCCGCCGTCGTATTCCAACGTCAGCCTGAAGCGGGTCACGGCAGCAGCGTGCCGGCGGGCAGCGGGAAGCCGCGCAGGAACTCCGCCGCCGCGAGCGCCGCTCCGCCGGCGCGCTGCAGCCGGGTCGGACGCAGGGCGCCCTGGCCGCAGGCGACCGTGAGACGGTCGTCGAGCACGCGGCCCGGCGCCGCGTCGCCGCCGTCCTCGACCAGCTCCGCCGCCAATGCCTTCACGCGCGTGCCGGCGGCCTCGAACCACGCCCCCGGCCGCGGGTCGCAAGCGCGCACGCGGCGCTCCAGCTCCGCCGCCGGCCGGCGCCAGTCGAGCCGACCGTCGGCGGGCGTCAGCTTCGGCGCGTAGGTGACGCCGGCTTGCGGCTGCGGCCGCGGCGCGAGGCGGCCGGCGGCGAGCCCGTCGAGCGCCGCGACGAGCAGCCGCGCGGACAGCGCCGCCAGACGGTCGTGCAGCTCGGCCGACGTCATGCGCGGCCCGATGGCGAGGGCCTCGGCGGTCAGAATCGGCCCGGTGTCCAGCCCTTCGTCCAGGACCATGATCGTCACGCCGGTCTCGCGATCGCCGGCCAGGAGCGCGCGCTGGATCGGCGCCGCCCCGCGCCAGCGCGGCAGCAGCGAGGCGTGGGCGTTGACACAGCCGAGGCGCGGCGCCGCCAGCACCGCCGGCGGCAGCAACAGGCCGTACGCCACAACGACGGCGGCGTCGAGCGCGAGCGCCGCGAACGCCGCCGGCGCCGCCGCGTCCTTGAAGTCGGCCGGGCTGCGCACGGGCAGGCCCGACGCCGCGGCGAAGGCGTGCACCGGCGAATGCCGCGGCTTCCTGCCCCGCCCGGCCGGGCGCGGCGGCCGGGTATAGACGGCGGCGAGTTCGTGCCCGGCCGCGATGAGCGCGGCCAGGCTGGGGACGGCGAAATCGGGCGTGCCGAGAAAGGCGAGGCGCAGGCGGCGCATTTAGTACCCACTTTCATAGAAGGATACCACGTCAGACGGCTTCGGACGCGCGCCGGCTAGGAGCGAAGCCGCGGGCGATGCTGGACGCATCGCCAAGGCTGCGCGACGACGCCGGCGTGCGTCCGAAGCCGCCCGGCAGGGTCGGGGGGGGGGGGGGGGGGGGGGGGGGGGGGGGGGGG
>JBBECF010000175.1:13808-71991 GCA_040881945.1 Dongiaceae bacterium
GCCGCTTGCCGATGCGTCCAGCATCGGCGGCGCGCCGCTTCCTGCCGCAGGCCCGCCACAGGCGATCTCACGTGGCATCCTTCTATGAAAGTGGGTACTAGGCGCCCGGCTCAGGCGTCGCCGGCGACGGGGATCGGGTCCGCGACCTTGCGCACCTTGACCAGCTTGCGCAGGATGATGTTGCGTTTCAGCGCCGTCAGGTGGTCGACGAACAACACGCCGTCGAGATGGTCCATTTCGTGCTGGATGCAGGTGGCGAGCATCCCGTCGGCCGCCAGCTCGCGGATTTCGTTGTCGCGGTCCAGGTAGCGCACGCGGATCGCCGCCGGCCGCGTGACGTCGGCGTAGTGCTCGGGCAGCGACAGGCAGCCCTCGTTATTGCAGGCCGTCTCGTCGGACACCCAGACCAGCTCCGGGTTGGCCAGGCGGTGGGGCTGCGCCGGTTCGTCCCCGCGCGCCGCGTCGACCACGATGACGCGCCTGGCGACGCCGACCTGGGGCGCCGCCAGACCGATGCCCGGCGCCGCGTGCATGGTCTCGACCAGGTCATCCATCAGGCGCCGCACCGCGTCGTCGACCCGCCGCACCGGCCGGCACCTGATCTTGAGGCGTGGGTCGGGCGCGGTGATGATGTCCAGCTTGGCCATGGCCTAAGGTCCGCGGCCGCGGATGCTGCCCGCGCGGCCGGCCCTTAGGTATGGCCTGACCGCGCCAGCGTCAAGCAGCGCCGGGGGGCGGGACAGGGCTGCCGCATATGGGCGCTGCATTTCGGCCCTTGCGTCCTTCGACAGGCTTGAGGCATGAGGGGAAATCTTCGTGGCACAAAGAAAACCCTTATGCTGAGCCTGTCGAAGCACGCACCGCGCTGGTCCAGGTCTACTTGGACCGGCGCAGAGCGGTCCAATGCGACGGCCCAGGGCGGCAGGCCGCGGTACGAGGGAGCATGCAAGCGCGCGGCCGGCCGTGTTAGCTTGATCGTCCCTCCGGGCAGGATAGGGCGGTCTATGGACACTACGCTCATTCTCGCGCTGGCCGCCCTCGCCGCCCTCGGCCTGATCGCGGTCGTGCTGCTGCTGCGCCGCGGCGGCGGCGATCCGACGGCGGCGCTGGCCGGGCGGCTCGACCAGATGGCCAAGGACCAGGCGGCCACCCAGGCGGCGCTGGCCAAGGCGCTCGACGACCGTCTGGCCGAGCTCGGCAAGCGGGTCGGCGACCGGCTGCACGAGCAGACGACCCAGGCGCAGCAGTCGATGACCGATCTCAAGGAGCGGCTGGCGGTCATCGACGCCGCCCAGAAGAACATCGCCGAGCTGTCGTCCCAGGTGGTCGGGCTGCAGGACATCCTCGCCAACAAGCAGGCGCGCGGCGCCTTCGGCGAGGTGCAACTGGAGAACCTGGTGCGCGACGCGCTGCCGCCCTCGGCCTACGAGTTCCAGGCGACGCTGCGCAGCAAGGTCCGCGTGGACTGCCTGCTGAAACAGCCGAACGGGTCGGCGCCGATCGCGGTTGACGCCAAGTTTCCGCTGGAGAGTTACCGCGCGCTGCGCGAGGCGGCGGACGAGGCGGCGCTGGTTCAGGCCCGGCGCGCCTTCGACATGGCGATCCGCAAGCATATCCGCGACATCGCCGAGAAGTACATCGTGCCCGGCGAGACCCACGAATGGGCGGTGATGTTCCTGCCCAGCGATTCGATCTTCGCCGAGCTGCACGGCAATTTCCCCGGCACCATCGAGGACGCCCATCGCCGCCGCATCGGCATCGCCTCGCCGATGACGCTCATGGGCTTGCTGATCACCATCCGGGCGGTGTTCCGGGACGTGCAGATGCGCGAACAGGCCGGCCGCATCCAGGTCGAGGTCGGCCTGATGCTCGAAGACGTCCGCCGGCTCGATGATCGGGTCGGCAACCTGCAGAAGCATTTCGGGCAGGTCAGCGACGACGTGCGCCAGATTCACACCTCGACCGAAGGGATAACGCGGCACGCGAAGCGCATCGAGGAGGTGCAACTGGGTGAGCCCGGCGTCGCCCCGCCGGCGCTGACCGCCGTCGCCGGCGGCCGCAAGGGCGGCGAAGCCTGAGCCGGCTGGTGATTGTACGTATTATAGTTAATTATCCATAATTAAGGTAATTAACTAAAATTAGACAAACAAAAGGAACCCACCCCATGCCCGAGTTCGGCGACTTCGCCATCTTCGCGCTGTTCTTCCTGTTGGTCGCGGTCCTGGTCGTGACCATGGGCGTCAAGTCCGTGCCGCAGGGCCGCGAATTCACGGTCGAGAGGTTCGGGCGCTATACCCACACGCTGCGCCCGGGCCTGAACATGATCGTGCCGTTCGTCGACCGCGTCGGCGCCCGGCTGAACATGATGGAGACCGTGCTCGACGTGCCGACCCAGGACGTCATCACCCGCGACAACGCCATGGTCAGCGTCGACGGCGTCGTCTTCTATCAGATCCTCGACGCCGCCAAGGCGGCCTATGAGGTCACCGCCCTCGAGCTCTCGATCCTCAACCTGACCATGACCAACATCCGGACGGTCATGGGGTCGATGGACCTCGACGAGCTGCTGTCGCAGCGCGACAAGATCAACGCCCAGCTCCTGCACGTCGTCAACGACGCGACCTCGCCCTGGGGCATCAAGGTGACGCGCATCGAGATCAAGGACATCGCGCCGCCCAAGGATCTCGTCGATTCGATGGGCCGGCAGATGAAGGCCGAGCGCGACAAGCGCGCCAACATCCTCGATGCCGAGGGCTTCCGCCAGGCCGCCATCCTCAAGGCCGAGGGCGAGAAGCAGGCCGCGATCCTCGAGGCCGAGGGGCGGCG
Source organism: Dongiaceae bacterium (assembly GCA_040881945.1). Taxonomy (GTDB): domain Bacteria; phylum Pseudomonadota; class Alphaproteobacteria; order Dongiales; family Dongiaceae; genus JBBECF01. The sequence goes on from JBBECF010000175.1 coordinate 16,635, forward strand.
CGAGGCGGCGTACCGCGACGCCGAGGCGCGCGAGCGCGGCGCCGAGGCCGAGGCCAAGGCGACCGAGGTCGTCTCCCAGGCGATCGCCAAGGGCGACATCCAGGCCATCAACTACTTCGTCGCCCAGAAATACGTCGAGGCGCTCAGGGACATGGCCTCGGCGCCGAACCACAAGATCGTCTTCCTGCCGCTCGAGGCCGCCAACGTCATCGGCGCCATCGGCGGCGTGGCCGAGCTCGCCAAGCAGGCGATGCAGCGCCAGAAAGGCCCCTGGGAGGGTGACAAGTGATGGACGACCTGATCGAGCCGATCCGCTTCTGGCATTGGTGGATTCTCGGCCTCGCCCTGGCCGGGATCGAGATCGTCGCGCCCGGCACCTACCTGCTGTGGCTCGGCATCGCCGCCGGGCTGACCGGGGCGCTGCTCCTGGTCGCGCCCGGCGTCCCCTGGCAGTGGCAGGTGCTGGTCTTCGCCGCGCTCTCGGTCGCCAGCGTGCTCGCCTGGCGCGCCTATCAGCGCCGCCACCCGACGGTGAGCGCGGACAGTACCCTCAACCGCCGCGGCGAGCAGTATGTCGGCCGCGTCTTCGCGCTCGAGGAGGCGATCGTCAACGGCCGCGGCACGATCCGCGTCGACGACAGCCGGTGGCTCGCCGCCGGCCCCGACCTGCCGGTGGGCGCGCGGGTGCGCGTCGTCGGCGTCGCCGGCGCGATCCTGACGGTGGAGCCGGCCGGGACGTGAGGCCGGCGGAACCCTGCGCGAAAAGCCACGACCGGATGGTTCGGCATAGCCGCGCGCAAGCGGCCTTGAACTACAGAGACACAGAGGCACAGAGAAAACGGGAGCCCCTTTGCGGCACCCTATCACTTCGGGTTTTGGTGGCTAAACGGACAAAAAATGGGCGGGGCCGGAAGGGCCGCTCCTGACTCGCGAGAAAAAGGGGACGCTACCCTTTTCTCCTGAGGTCTATTCCGCGACCGCCGCCTCGATTTCTATGGCGCGCTCCTGATCGCGGATGGGACGACGCCGATACGTTAGTCTCAGGAAAAAGGGTAGCGTCCCCTTTTATTCACTTCACCCCTCACCCAGCTTCGGCTAAGGCTCGGCCGAGAGCCTCGCCAAGCCTACGCAACCCTCTCCCCCAAATTGGGGGAGAGGGGATCGTGAGGGAGGGCCGGCCCGCCGCTCCTACGTTTCGATGCGCATCCGGTAGGTGAGCACGGTGCGGCCCTCGGCCGGGACCGGCACGCGCCATTCGGCGCGCTGGGCGGCGGTGCGTTCGTGCGGGTGGCTCTCCTCGAGCACGCGCCATTCGCCGGCCATCTCCTCGACGACCGTCGCCGTCGCCGGCGTCGGCTTGGCGTTCTCCAGCACGATCTCGAAGGCGACCTCGGTCAGCCGTTCGCTCGGCCGCTCGAAGGCGGTCTGGCGCGCCCGCGCGGTCACGTCGAAGGCCTGGCCGAGCGTCAACTCGACGCGCGCGCCTTCGGCCGTGTGCGCGATCGCGTCCTCGCCGAGGAACAGCGCCCGGCCGGCCTCGTCGCGGCGATAGAACCGGATGACCCCGGCCGGCAGCGCCAGGCCGAGGCCGCCGGCCTTGGTATTCTCGAAGGCGAGCCGCACCGTGGCGTTGACCGGCCGTTCCTCGCCCACGGCGTCGCGGCCGAGATTGACGAAGCGGTATTCGCGCACGACCGGGACGCCGGCGCCGGACAGCAGCGCCACCTGCTTGGTCTCGTTGTCCGCGATCGTCACCGGCCGATCGAGGCGGTACAGGTGATATTCGGACGGCGCCGATTCGGCCATGGCCGGGGCCGCCTCCGCCTGCATCGTCATCAGATCCTGGCGCATCGCGATCTCGGGCGTCGCCCGATGCACCGCGCCGGCGACCAGCCGCAGCTCGGCGTCGCGGTAGGCGGCGCCGCTGGTGTTGCCGAGGGTGGCCCAGCCGTCGAGGTCGAGGCGCTCCTCCGCGGCATCGAGCTCGGCCACGTAGTCGGCCCGCCAGCTCAGGCCCCCGGTCAGGTAGTCGAGCTCGACCTGCCGCCGTCCGGCCGCCGCCGCCTCGACCGTCGCCACCAGGGTCGGCCGCGCCCGCAAGCCCGCCGGCACGTCCACGAACACGATGCGGCCCGGCGGGTCGGTCTCGATGCGGTCGCCGATGCGCAGGACCACGCCGTCGGCGACGCTGAGCACCGTCGCCTCGTCCGTCGTCTCGGCGCCGGTCTCGGGGTGCGTGCGCACGACGCGCACCGTCTTGCCGACCGCTTCCTGCAGCAGCCGCGTTCTTGTCAGCGGATCGAAGGCGAGGCCCTGCTCGATCACCACGGCGTCGGCGACGCGCAGGCGCGCCGTCTCCGGCTGCAGGGCGGCGCTGACATCGAGGAAGGCGAGGCGGTTCGGCCCCGGCGCCAGCGTCACCTCGCGCCGGTCGCCGATCAGGGCCAGGCCGTCGTTGTAGATCGTCACCGTCAGCCCGACGCGATCGGCGGCGGCGACCGGAATCTCGTCCGCCCCGGCCGGCCCCGGCAACCCGGCGACGCCGAAGGCCAACAGCGCCAGGACCCGCGCGACGGCCCTGGCTCCGCCGAAGGCGGCTTCGCCGAGGCGAGCGCGCCGCGCCCGATGCTCGCTCATGCTTCGTTCTCCCGTACCCATGGCATAAAATATCCTCATTTCATGGCGCGAAGAAGGCGCGCAGCTCGCGTTCCGTCGCGGCCGGCGCCTCCTCCGGCAGGAAGTGGCCGCAGGCGAGGCCGCGGCCGCGCACGTCACGCGCCCGCTCGCGCCAGGTCGCGAGCACATCGAAATGCTTCTCCATGATGCCGCGCAGGCCCCAGAGGGCGAGGACCGGACATTCGACCCTGCGCGTCCTATCGGCCTCGTCGTGCCGGAGGTCGATCGAGGCGGCGGCGCGGTAGTCCTCGCAAGCAGCATGGATCGTCGCCGGGTCGCGGAAGCAACGCAGATACTCGGCCATAGCCTCCTCGGTGAAGGCATCGGCGCCGGCGCCCCAGCCGCCGAGCTTCTTGCGCAGGTAGTAATCCGGCTCGGCGCCGATCAGCCGCTCCGGCAGGTCATAGGGCTGGATCAGGAAGAACCAGTGGTAATAGTCGGTGGCGATGGCCTGGTTCGTCGCGGCGAAGATCTTGTGCGTCGGCACGATGTCGAGCACGGCCAGCTTCGCCACGCGGTCCGGATGATCGAGCGCCATGCGATGCGCGACCCGGCCGCCGCGGTCGTGCCCGGCAACGAAGAATCGCTCGTGCCCGAGCGCCGCCATGACCTCGACCTGGTCCCGGGCCATGGCGCGCTTGGCATAGCCGGCATGGTCGGCGCCCCCCGGCGGCTTGGCGCTGTCGCCGTAGCCGCGCAGGTCCGCGGCCACGACCGTGAAGTCGCGGGCCAAACCGGCCGCGATCTTGTGCCAGATCGCGTGCGTCTGCGGATAGCCGTGCAGCAGCAACAGCGGCGGCCCGGCGCCGCCGAGGACGAGATTGATCTCAGCGCCCGCGGCCGCGATCCGCCGAGTCGCGAATCCCTCGAACATGCGGCGTTCCTGCGAAAAATCGAAGCCGCGCCGATGATTGGCCGCGACGCTCGGCTTGTAAAGTCATGCCGCCCGAACCGGCCGGAATAAGTGCGCAGATCGGAGTGTTGATGTGGTGCGAGCCGAGCCCACGACACGAGCGTTCCGCCGGGCTCCGGATCGGATTCGCCGCGGCGCCGGGACGGGTCTAAGCTCTGCCGCGCCGGAGCCCGCCCATGCCTGCCCAAGCACGACTGCTGTCGCTCGCCACCGCGGTGCCGCCCTATCGCCTGCGCCAGGTCGAGGTCGCCCGCCTGGCGCTCGAGCTGTTCGACGGCAAGGGTTCGGAGATCGAGCGCCTGCTGCCGGTCTTCGCCCATGCCGGCATCGAAACCCGCTATTCCTGCGTTCCCCTCGACTGGTACTTGCGGCCGCACGGTTGGGCCGAGCGCAGCCGTCTCTATGTCGAGAACGCGGTCGAACTGCTGACGGCCGCGACGGAGACGTGCCTGGCGCGCGCCGGCGCCGCGCTCGGCGAGATCGGCTGCATCGTCATGGTGTCGACCACCGGCATCGCGACGCCGAGCCTCGACGCGCTGCTGATGGAGCGGCTGGGGCTGCGCCGCGACACGCGGCGCCTGCCGGTGTTCGGACTCGGCTGCGGCGGCGGCGTCATCGGGCTGAGCCATGCCGCCGCCATGGCCGGCGCCGCGCCCGGCGGCAAGGTGCTGCTGCTGGTGGTCGAGCTGTGCGGCCTCACCTTCCGCCACGGCGACCAATCGAACGGCAACATCGTCGCCACGGCGCTGTTCGGCGACGGCGCGGCGGCGGCGCTGATCGGGTGCGACGGCGACGGTCCCGCGCTCGGCCCCGGCGGCGCGCATACCTGGCCGCGGTCGCTCGACGTCATGGGCTGGCGCGTCGCCGACGACGGGCTCGGCGTGCTGTTCTCGCGCGACATTCCCGAGCTTGTGCGCAACGAGCTGCGCGGCGTCACCGATTCGTTTCTCGCCGGCCACGACCTGACGCTCGCCGATATCGACCGCCTGGTCTGTCATCCCGGCGGGGCAAAGGTACTGAACGCGCTCGAGGAGACGTTCGGACAGACCCGCGGCGCCATGACCGAGGCGCGGTCCGTGCTGCGCGACTACGGCAACATGTCGGCGGCGACGGTGCTGTTCGTGCTCGAACGCGTGCTTCGGACCGGGGCCGCTCGCCTCGGCGAAGCCTCCGGCGGAGCCAGGGCCGGCCGCCTTCTGTTGTCCGCGCTCGGCCCCGGCTTCACCGCCGGATTCCAGATCCTGGAAGCGGCGTGACGCCGGTCCAGGCGATCGTTGCCCTGGTCGCGGCGCAGCGCCTGGCCGAGCTCGCCTACGCCCGGCGCAACGCGAGCCGCCTGATCGCCGCCGGCGGCGTCGAGGTCGGCGCCGGTCATTACCCGCTGCTCGTCCTCGTCCATGCGGGCTGGCTCGCCGCCCTGTGGTTGCTCGTGCCCGAGACCGCGCCGGTGCGTTGGCCTTGGCTCGCCGTCTTCGTCCTGCTGCAAGTCGGACGGCTGTGGGTGCTGCGGTCGCTCGGGCGCTTCTGGACGACGCGGATCATCACCCTGCCCGGCGCAGCGCCGGTGACGCGCGGGCCCTACCGATACTGCCGGCACCCGAACTATTTCATCGTTGCCGGCGAGATCGCGGCGTTGCCGCTGGTTTTCGACGCCTGGCGGATCGCGCTTGCGTTCTCGCTGCTCAACGGCGCCGTGCTCGCCTGGCGCATCCGCGTCGAGGACGCGGCCCTGGCCGGGCGCGGCGCAACGGCCGCTTTACCGGAAGCCGAATCGCGGGAACGATGACTGTCCCGCAGCCAACCCGGCGACAGGGGCCATGACCGAGACCTCCGCGACCCGCGGCCGCGACCCGTTCGTCGGTATCCTTCTCGGCGTCACGGCGATCGGCGTCGCCGCGCTCGGCCTGCGTTTCCGCAGCTATTACATGGACGACGCCTTTACCGGGTTCCGCTACGTCGCCAACCTGCTCGGCGGCGACGGCTTCGTCTTCAACCCGGGCGAGCGGGTCGAAGGCGTGACCAACGCCGGCTGGCTGCTGCTGCTGGCGCCGTTCGCCGCCGCGCTCGGCCCGGCGCTCGCCGCCAAGCTGCTTGGCGCCGCGCTGCTCGCGGCCGTCGTCCTGCTGACCGCCGCCACGGCGGCCCGCCTCGTCGGCGAGGGCGCGCACCCGGGGATACCCCTGGCGGCCGGTCTCCTGGTTCTCAGCCGCTTCGACGTCGCCTATTTCAGCCTGGCCGGCATGGAGACGGGGCTGATCGCCGGCCTTTTGCTGTTCGGGCTGTGGCTCAGCCACGAGGACCGGCGCCCTTACGTCGCGGCCGGCGTCTCGGCCCTCGCCTACGCCGTGCGCCCGGAGGCCGTGCTCGTCTATCCGGTCGCGATCGCGATCGGGCTCACGACCGGGGCGGTGACGGCGCCGGCGGCGCTGCGGCGCCTGGCCGCCTTCGCGGCGGCGGTCGCCGCCATCACCGGCGCGCGCTACCTTTATTTCGGCGAGCTTGTCCCCAATACGTTCTTCGCCAAGACCGGCGACCTCGGCGGCGCCGTCGCCGCGCTGTTTCTGGGCGGCGACAGGTCGGGCGTCAATGTCCCGTTTCCGTTCGCCGGTCCGTTCGTGCTGTTGCCGCTGGGCCTCGGCCTCTACGCCGCGCATCGGCGCTCGCCGCGGGCGGCCGCCTACGCCGCCGCGGTCGTCGCCACCGGCTATCTGTTCGCGTCCTACGCCGAGCCGGACTGGACCGGGCTCGGCCGTTATTTCGCGCCGTATCTGCCGGTCGGCGTGAGTCTGTTGCTGGCCGGCGGGGCATGGCTCGAGGGCAAGCTGCCGCGGCGGGCGGGCGACGACCGGCGGCGGGGCGGCGTGACCCTGGCGGTGGCCGCGGCGATAGTCGCGGCCGGCGCGATCGACATCCTGTATCAGAGCAGCCCGTCGCGACTGCGCTCCTTCCCCGGCTATGTCATGGCCGGGGAGGCCCTCGTCGAGCCGGCCCGGTGGATGCGGGCGAACCTGCCGGCCGACGCGCTGATCGCCACGCGGCGAATCGGCGCCGCCGCCTTCGTCGGCGACAAGCGGGTCTTCGACTATTCGCTCGGCCTCACCGACCGCGCCGTCGCGCGCCGCGTTCGCGCCGCGGGCAAGCGGTTCTGGTCGCCGGCGGATCCGGGGCTCGCCGATTTTTGGCGCGACCGCCGCCCGGATTATCTGCTCGAGGACAGCGACGTGATCGACGCGATCGTCGCCGAGACCGGCGGCAGCCGCGACTTGTTCCGTATTCACGGCGTCCCCTACCGCGTGGTCCGGAGCTTTCCCATCGGCCAGCGCGCCGAGGAGACCCTGTTCGGTCGCCGTGAGACGGAGATCGCGTGGACGCTGGCCGCGGCCGTTCGGGAATAAACCTCCGCAACAGGTGTTTATACGAGCGTTGGCGTCGACGTAGTGCAACCAAACCGATCCACCGGAGGCAGGAATGAAATCTATCCCCAAAGGGCTGCTCGGCATCGTGGCCCTCGCGCTGCTCGGCGCCGGCCCATGGACGGCGGCGAACGCCGCCGACGATCCGGCGACGATCGTCGTCAAGCGGCAGGCCCTGATGAAACAGCAGGGCGCCATGGCCAAGGCGATCAATGAGTACGTCGAGTCCGGCGCCGGCGAGCCCGCCGACGTGCTGCGCTATGCCATGACGTTTCGGGCGATCTCGCTGGCAATCCCCGATTTGTTTCCCGCCGGCACGAGCATGGACGACGGCGTCGGCAAGACCGGGGCGAAGCCGGCGATCTGGGCCGATTGGGCCGGCTTCCAGGCCGCGGCGGCAAAGTTCGGCGAGGAGGGCGGCAAGCTCGCCGACGCCGCGTTGACCGGCGACAAGGCGAAGATCGCCGAGCAGTTCGCGAGCTTCGGCAAGAACGGCTGCGGCGGCTGCCACACGCCGTTCCGCCAGAAGCTCGAGTAGCAAGTAGCTATCGGCTTTCAGCCGTCAGCCCTCAGCCGTCAGCTAGCTGATAGCTGATAGCTGATAGCTGATAGCTGACGGCCGATAACTCAGTCGCCCAAATCCGGAGGCGCAATCTTGAGAACCTGGCACAGAGCGCGGGTCGTCGCCTCGGACACGTAATAGACCCCGTCGACGAGGTTCTTGTGCGCCGCGTCCCATGTCTCGGCGTCGTAGTCCCACATGATCAGCGACACGATGTTGTTGTCGTCGCCGACCAGCCGCCGCAGCTTGCGCGTAACATGGCCTTCGAAGGCGGTCAGGGCGTGCAGATCCTCGTCCCGGCACACCGCCAAGAGTTCGCGCATCGTCACGCGGCCGCCCTTGCGGGCGAACAGCTCCAGCCGCTTCGTCGCCTCCGCGCCGATGCCGCGCATCAGCTTCCGGGTCAGTTCCGGCGTCAGATCGTAAGGCGTCCGCCAGCGAAACCCTTTGGCGCCGGGGCCCGGCGGCGGCGGCGCCGCGCCGGCGTCGCCCTGGAGAATCCGCAGCAACTCGCCGCGGGTGCTCGGCGACATCCGCTTGAGGTCGGATTGGTCGATCAGGATCTGCATGGCTTCACGCCTCCCATGCCCCGGCCCGGCCCGCAGCCGCCTACAGCTTCTTGACTGCGGCCTCGATGGCCGCGCCGTCGAAGGCCGGCAAGGTGGTAATCCGGCCGTAGCCCTGCTGGGCGTACCACAGCGAGAACGCGAGCACGTCGGTCACGTCCTTGGCCTCGATCACGTCCACGAAGTCGTACTCGCCCTGCGTATAGAAGACACTTTCGACCTTGATGCCGAGCGCCTTGGCCTTGGCCTTGGCGGCGCGCAGGCGCGCGCTCTGCTTCGCCGCCCATTCCGGACTGAATCTGCCGAGAAAGATATACTTCATGGCTTGGCCCCCTGGATCCCGCCGGTTGGCGCCGGCGGGTCGCCGCGCAGATTTCGCCTACGATGCGATTATGGTCTCGCCAGGATCGGGACGCAACGCCGTTCGGCGCGGGCGGCGGCCCGTTAGCTGCGCAAGAGAGCGTCGACTTCGTCCGGCGTCAACGCCGTGCCGAGCTCGGCGAGCGGCTGGTCGTCCTTGGCGGCGGCGGTCTCCGGCGCGGGCGTCGTCGGTTTCTCATGCCGGTTCAACGGAAGTGGATTCTCGATCACCGAGACGATGCGCGTATAGAGCGCGCGGGCGGAGACCGGCTTGGCGAGGAACTGCGTCACGCCGACGTCGCGGGCCTGAATCACCCGCCACTCCTCGGTATGGCCGGTCAACATGATGATCGGCACGTTCGGGTTCGGGCTGTCCTTGGCGGTCCGCACCAGCCGGGTGAAGTCGCAGCCGTCGAGCGGCTCCATCATCCAGTCGACGAACACCACGTCGGCGGGAAAGTGCCGCATCTCCTTGAAGGCTTCGGCCGCGTCGGACACGGCGCGGATGTTCTTGATGCGCAACCCGTTGAGCACGGTGCGCATCAGATGCAACATGTTGCGGTTGTCGTCGACCACCAGGACGTTGAGGCGGCTGAGGTCGAGCTCTTTCTTGCGTTCCGCCATCTTCTGCATGGTTTTGGAGCCTGCCGGTCCGAGTCGCCCGGGCAGTTTGCGGCCACAACCATTGATTGAATATTAACGAGCTTAGACATATCGCCGGGCGCAGCGCCCGGCTGCCGGCCGGCAGCCTGCTAAAGGCGTCCGATCTGGTAGTCCTCGCAGGAAAAGCCGAGCTCGGCCAGGCCTTCCTCCAGGTAGTCGCCGAGCTGCGGCGTGCCGAGGAGATAACGCGGCACATCCTTGGCCGGGATCTCGCCGGCCTGGTCGCGGGCCTCGTCCCACTGGTCCTTGCCGTAGGTGCCGCGCCCGATCCAGGTCAGGACCACGAGGTCGAGGAGCTGGTCCGAGTTGAGCGAGCCGAGCGCGCCGGTCAACTCCTGGTAGGTCGGGTCGTCGGCATAGTCCTCGAGGATGCCGACGTCGCGGTCGTCCGCCGGGTTCGAGCCGGGATCCGGCTCGGCCGGCTCCACCTTGACGTCGAACTCGCGCGCCTTGACGATGAGGTAGCAGACTGTCTCCGGGCTGATTGCCAACATTTCGGTCTCCCCCGTCCTATCGCTGGATTGAGCCTAGCCCGACGCCGCCGCGGGCGCACGTCCGTCGGCGGTCCGGCGGTCGACCTCGTCGGCCAGCGCCCGCAGCGCGGACGCCACTTCCACCGGATGGGCGGCGCCCGGCGTCAAACGGCGCAACGACTCCGGCAGCCGGGACAACTCGTGCTTCGTGCGCTCGCGGATCGCCTCGAGGGCCGGCCGGCCGCCGATCCGCCTGCCGTTGCGCATCACCGGCCGGATCAGCGGCTCGCCCGCCCGCTCGTCGCCTTCGACCGTGATCACGTCGCCGGCCATGCGCCCGGCCCCGTCGTAGCGGCGCCAGACCTGCTTGCGGCCCGGCCAGGTCGCCTTGCCTTCGGAGCGCTTGCGCCGCGCCACGCCCGCATATTCCTGCAGCTTGTAGGCGCAGTCGAGCGCCGGCGCGTCGAACGAGGTGGTCAGGTTGGTGCCGATGCCGACGCCGTCGATCGGCGCCCCGGCCGCCGCCATCGCCGCCAGGCGGTCCTCGTCGATGCCGCCGCTGGCGAAGATATGGACCTCGGGCAGTCCGCCGTCGTCGAGGATGCGCCGCACCCGCCCTGAGAGCGCGATCAGGTCGCCGCTGTCGAGGCGCACGCCGCGCAGCTCGATCCCCGCCTCCTTCAGTCGCGGCGCCAGGGCCACGACCTTGCGGGCGCCCGCCTCGGTATCGTAGGTGTCGATCAGCAGGATCAGATTCTGCGGCCGGGAGCGCGCGAAGCTCTCGAACGCGTCGGTCTCGTCGTCATGCACCTGGACGAAGGAATGGGCCATGGTGCCGTAGATCGGGATGCCGAACATCGCCTCGGCGAGCGTCGTCGCGGTGCCCGCGAACCCGGCGATGTAGCTGGCCCGCGCCGCCAGCAGCCCGGCCTCGGCGCCGTGCGCGCGGCGCAGCCCGAAATCGATCAGCAGCTTGTCCGGCGCGGCCAGCACCATGCGCGCCGCCTTGGCGGCGATCAGCGACTGGAAATGCAGCAGGTTGATGATCCGCGTCTCGACGAGCTGCGCCTGCGGCAGCGGCGCCGTGATCCTGATGATCGGCTCGTCGGCGAAGAACACCGTGCCTTCCGGCATGGCGTGGACGTCGCCGGTGAAACGGAAATCCGCCAGGTAGTCGAGAAAGCGCCGGTTGAAACGCCCGGAGCGCGCCAGCCAGTCGAGCTCGTCCTCGGCGAAGCGCAGGCGCTCGAGGTAGTCGAGCGCCTGCTCGAGCCCGGCCGCAACGAGAAACCCGCGGCGTTCCGGCAGCTTGCGCACGAACATCTCGAAGACGGCCGTGTCGACCTGGCCGTGGTCGATATAGGCCTGCAGCATGTTGAGCTGGTAGAGGTCGGTCAGCAGCAGGCTCGATTGCGGATCCATATCTCGGACGCTCCGGGGCCGTTCTCGGTCGCGTCAGCCCTTGACCGTGATCAGCGGTTCGAGCCATGCCACCTTGCGCGCCAGGCCGGCGCGCTCGGCGGCGCCGACGACGGCGCCGACATCCTTGTAGGCGCCGGGCGCCTCCTCGGCGACGCCGCGCCAGCTCGGGCTGCGCACCAGGATGCCGCGGGCGGCCAGCTCGTCCACGACCTCGCGGCCCTTCCATTGCCGGAGCGCCTGGTGCCGGCTCATGCGCCGACCGGCGCCGTGGCAGGCCGAGGCGAAGGCCCGTTCGCCGTCGCCGCCCGCCCCGGCCAGGATGTAGGACCCGGTGCCCATGCTGCCGCCGATCAGGACCGGCTGCCCGATCGGGCGCAACGCCGGGGGCAGATCCGGGTGACCGGGGCCGAAGGCGCGCGTCGCGCCCTTGCGGTGCACATGGAGCTCGCGCATCGCCCCCTCGACACTGTGCCGCTCGACCTTGCAGGTGTTGTGCGAGACGTCGTAGAGCAGCTCGAGCCGGGCCTGCGGCAGCAGCTCGGCGAACACCTCGCGGGCGAGATGGGTGACGATCTGGCGATTGGCGAGGGCGCAGTTGACGGCCGCGCGCATCGCGCCGAGATAGTCCTGCCCGTCCGGCGAGTCGATCGGCGCGCAGGCCAGTTCCCGGTCCGGCAGTTCGATGCCGTAGGCAGCCGCGGCGCCGGCCATCCGGGCGAGGAACTCGGTGCCGATCTGGTGGCCGAGGCCGCGCGATCCGCAATGGATGCTGACGACCAGCTCGTCCGGCGCCAGGCCGAAGGCGGCGGCCGCCGCGGCATCGTGGACGGCGGCCACGCGCTGGACCTCGATATAATGGTTGCCCGAGCCGAGCGTCCCCATTTCGTCCCGCTGCCGGCGGCGGGCGCGGGCGGAGACGTTCGCCGGCACCGCGCCGGCCGCCCGGCCGTGCTCCTCGATGCGTTCGAGGTCCGCCGCGGTCCCGTAGCCCCGCTCGACGGCCCAGGCCGCCCCGCCCGCCAGCATGGCGTCCATTTCGCCGTCGGTGAGGTGGATGCGCCCGGTGGACCCGACGCCGGCCGGGATGCGCGCCGCCAGCGCGTCGGCGAGAAGCTGCTTGACCGAGCCGTCGAGGGCGCCGGCCTTGAGCCCGGTCAGCAGGCTGCGCACGCCGCAGGAGATGTCGAAACCGACGCCCCCGGCGGACACGACACCGCCTTGCGCGGCATCGAAGGCGGCGACGCCCCCGATCGGGAACCCGTAGCCCCAATGGGCGTCGGGCATGGCGTAGGAGGCGCCGACGATGCCGGGGAGGGCGGCGACGTTGACCATCTGCGTATAGACCTTGTCGTCCATCTCCGCGACCAGGTCCGCGGTGGCGAAGAGCACCGCCGGCACGCGCATCTTGCCGGTCCGCGGCACCCGCCATTCCGTCTCCGAGACGCGCGTCCAGGCCTTGAGATCCATGCTCCGCGATCCGCTACACGTCGACGACGCACTGCGCCAGCCAGCCGTCGGGCCCGCGCGCGACCCGCAGCTCGGTCAGGGTCGCGCCCTTGACCTCGACCGCCGGCCGGTGCCGGCCGAGATCGACCGGCTCGCCCCAGGCCCGTCCGTGCAGGCGATGGCCGTCGATGGCGACGGCGAAGCGGCCGAACAGCATCCGCCGGACAGCCATTTCGTAAACCACGGCGTTGAGCCACGCGGCGAGCAGCAGCTCCTCGTCCGCCGCCTCGCAGTCGATCTCGACCGCCTCCTTCGGCAGGACCGAGCCGGGGTCGCAGACCGCGGCCGTCAAGGCCACGGCCGCCTGCTCGAAGGCGGCCGCGCGGGTCGGCCCATGGCCGCGCACGCCGACATCGGCGCCGTGCGGAAAATGCTCCCAGCGACCTTCCACCATCGCCCGTTCCGACGCAACCCAGCGATCGTGGAGTAATCCTAGCCGTCGCCGGACGCCGGCGCGTTGATCCAGGTCAGTCCGCTAGCCGCGGCGGACGCCGAGCAGCCGGGCGATGGCGCCGTCAAAGGCCGGCTTGGCAATCCCACTTGAAACATCGGCCGGCTTTTATTGCCCGCGATAACCGAACTTGACGATGCCCGAGCGCATCAGCAGATACATGACAGCGAATACGATGAACACAAAACCGTTCACCAGAGACGCCAAGGCGAACAACTCCGGGCCCAGCCCGAACCGCAGAGAGCCCCAGGCGACCGACGGCAGGGTCGGGATGGCGCCCAGGTTGTAGAAGGAAATCTCCAGGTTATTCAACGCCAGAATGAAGCTGATGAGAAAGGCGCCGAACAGCGCCGGCCAGATCGTCGGCAGGGTGATCTCGATGAAACAGCGAAACGGCTTGGCGCCGAAAACCATCGCCGCGTCGTCCATGTCCCAGTTGTAGCGAACCAGCTGCGCCAGGATGATCAGGAAGGAAAAGGACGTCCCCTGAACCGCATTGGCCGCCATGGCGGAAAACAGATTCCCCGGCAGGCCGAGAACACGGGCATTGAACGCCAGGATGGATATGCCGATCAGCAGATCCGCCACGAAAAGCGGCGCGATGAATGCCAGCAGGACCAGGCCGCGATATCGCGACCTGAAGCGCAGGATGCCGATTACGCCGGCCCCGGCCAGGACCGTTGACATCGCGGCGCTACCGAAAGCCAGTTCGAGGCTGTTCACCAGCGCGTCGCCATAGAGCGAGCTGGAGAACAGGTCTTCATACCCAGACAACGTGAAGGATGGCGGGAACGGCCAAACGATATCGGCCGCGAAGGATGTGTAAATCACATAGAAGATCGGTGCATAGAGAAATAGGTAGAGCAGCGCGAGCCCGGTCGCCATGGATACAGCCGAGGCATCGAACCGCGTCATGACGTGATGACCCCGGTGAAGCCGGAGCGCTTCAGGTGGATCGTCGGCCAAATGGCGAGGATCACAACCAGCGAAGATAGGAACAGGAAGACGCCCATCGCGGAACCGAGTGCCCAGGTGCCGGTCTCGCCAAACTGCTGGGCGAGGCTCATCCCGAACGAAGTCGCATCGGGACCGCCGAGAAACCGCGGCGTGACAGCATTGGCGAGGCACGGGATGAAAACCAGGATTATCCCGATCGCCGTGCCGATCCAGTTCAGCGGCCAGGTGATTTCGATAAAGGCGCGCCACGGCTTCGCCCCATTGATCTTGGCGACTTCCAGAAGTTCGAAGTTGAAATTCACCAGCGACAGATAGATCGCCGTCACCATGAAAGGCATGAAGAGATAGACCAGTCCCAGTCCGGACGCGACCTGGGTATACATCAGCGCTTCGATCGGCCCGAGGCCGACGATGCCAAGCGCCATGTTGATCAGCCCGATCGGACCAAGCAATCCCTGAAGCGCCGCGATGCGCAGAATGACACCGGTGAAGAACGGCGCCGCAAGCAGCAGCACCAGCAACAGGCGGTAGCGCCCGCCATGTCTGGCGATCAAATAAGCGACCGGCCAGCCGCAGATCAGGCAGACCAGCGACACGATGACGGCGGTGACGAGCGACCTCAGGAAGAAAACGCGATAGGCGGGCTCGCCCAGCAGGACGCGGTAATTGTCCAGCGACCGGTCGGCGAAAAGCTCATAGCTCTCCGTGCGCCAGAAACTGAAAACCACGATCGAGAGCAGCGGCAGCAGCAAGCCGATCACAATGAAGGCCACGCCCGGCCCGACCAGCGCCGCATAGCGAAAACCCGGCCGCCGGTACCCCGCCGCCCGCAAACTCGTCCCGTTCATGGTTTCGGCGCGGCGAAGCAGGAACCGCTTGCCGAAGGCCAGCGCACGACGACAGGATCGTTCGGGCGAACAGTGGCGGCGCGGGGCGTGCCGCTTATGACAAGATCGCCCCCGCCCGGCAGGGCGACGATATAGTTCGCCGTCTGCCCCTTGAAAATGACGTCGCGCAAGGTTCCCGCGAGTTGGTTGACGTTGGGCGATACGACATCGTTCGCACCGGCATTCGCGATCTCCAGGTCTTCATGCTTGATGAAGTACCGGACATCATCTCCTGGGTTGACGCCCACCGGCAGCGGCACCAGCAGTGTTTGACCGCCCCACTCGATGCGCGCGCGGTCGCCGTCGATATCGATCAATCGGCCATCCAGCCGGTTCGCATGGCCGACGAAGGTAGCGACGAATGCGCTTGCCGGATTGGTGTAGATTTCCGACTTGGCGCCGATCTGCTCGAACCGCCCCCGATCCATGACCGCGATCCGGTCGCTCATGGTCAGCGCCTCTTCCTGGTTATGCGTCACATAGATGAAGGGGATCTGGAGTTCCTTCTGATAGCGGCGTATCTCCACCTCCATCTCCGATCGCAGTTCGCGGTCGAGATTGGCGAGCGGTTCGTCGAACAGCAGGAGAGCCGGCCGCGAGATAAGGCCGCGCGCCAAGGCGACGCGCTGTTGCTGGCCGCCGGAGAGCTCGTTCGGATAGCGCAACTCCAATCCTTCGAGGCGCAAGAGCGACATGACCCACGTCAGTTGCTCGTCCCGGCGCGCCTGGGACGCCTTCTGCATGCGCAGCGGGAAGATGATGTTCTCCGCGACGGTCTTGTGCGGGAACAGCAGGAAGTTCTGGAACACCATCCCGACGTGGCGCTTGTAGGGCGGCAGTTCGGTGACGTCGCGTCCGGCGATCAGCACGCGGCCCGCATCCGGCCGTTCCAAGCCGGCGATGATGCGCAGCAACGTCGTCTTACCGGAGCCGCTGGGGCCGAGCAGGGCGAAGAACTCGCTCTGCTCGACCTCAAGGTCGATTCGGTCCACCGCGGTCACCGGACCGAATCGTCTGGTGACCGCTTGGAGTTGTAGCGTAACGCCAGGCACAACGATCCCCGCGAACAGACCTAGGGATAGGAACGATCTTCAATCTGCCGCGAGCAGCGGAAGCAGCCTCAACTCCGCGATTTCAGGAAGCTTCGACGTCGGACCAGATCCTCTCCCATTTCTCCGGCGACGACGGTTGATCGAACATGAACAGCTTGCTGGCATCGCCGCTCTTGTTCTGGAAGTAGAGGTCGACCTCCTCCGGCTTCAGCAGGTCGCGCACATCCACCGTACCACCATAGCCCGTGGACCGGACCACGCGGGCGAAATTCTCCTTGCTGAGGTAGTGATCGATCCACTTATGGGCCAGTTCGGCTTGCTCGGAACCGGCGCCTGAACTGATCATCCAGGTATCCACCCAACCCAGGCCGCCTTCCTTGGGCCGCAGCACATGCTGAACGTCGAAATCGATCTTGCCTTCGCCCCGCAGCACCGTCAGATGGCGATAGGTTTCGGCGAATTCCGGCGCTGCCCAGATCGCGTCGCCCCGCATCAGGCGATCCAGGGCGTCGTAGTCCTGGTAGCGGGTCAGGAGCAGCTTTTTCTGCGCGATCAGCAGGCGCTTCGTCTCATCCAGTTCCGCATCGGTCAGATTATAGGGATTGAACGGGTTGCCGTCCGGTCGCGGGCCGGCGGCGGTGCCCAGATTGGTCGCCGCCAGGATGCCCATCAGCGCGATATTCTCCTCGAACCGCGCATTCGAAGAGAGATGGCCTTTGTATTTCTCATTGAGCAGCAAGCCGATCGAGCCGATATCCTCGGGCGCGATCCGGTTCAAATTCACGGTTATGCCGTAGCCGCCCCAACAATTCGGCGCCGCCACCATTGTCGCCCCCGACTCATCGGCCAGCAGCGGGAAATTCGGCGGCAGAAATTCGGGGAAGACATTGGCAACATTCGGCAGCTTGCGGTAATCGACGCCCTGAGTCAGTCCCTGGCGGAAATAGAGCCGCGGCCAGAAGCCGTCGGCCTGCACGATATCGAAATCCTTGGTGCCCCCGACCTTCATCTTGTTGAAGGCTTCGGAATTGCCGTCGAAGAACGTCGGCGAGAAACGCGCGCCGGCCTTTTCCTCGAACTCCGCCACGGTTTCGTTGATCGCATAGGGCTGCCACATCAAGAGCCGCAAGGTGGTGGTCGCCGCCTCGGCATTGCCGACGAACGGCGCCATGGGCCTAAAGGCACCGATCCCCGCCGCCGCGGCGGCACCGGCAATCAGTTGGCGCCGCGACAGCCCGCGCTTACGCGGCCGGGCCGGTCCGGTTGCCTTCGGTGAGTGCGTGGTCATGCCTGAATCTCCCTGTTTTTACGGCCGAGTATCGGGATCGGTCTGCATTGCATTCCGGTTCCGCCTATCGCCCGGATGCCACAAATTACAACATAATTGCCACAAAATGCAATGGCGTGCTAAACATGCCGCCGCGCCCTGCCGGCCGCGCGATTCGATCGACGTGCGGCGGCGGCTCCGGCCGGGCGGGCGTGTTACGCGACGGAACCCGCCGCCGACGAAAAGGACTGGAATCGTGCTTGCCGAAGAAAGACAGCGCTTCATCCTGTCGACGGTGAATACCCGAGGCTCGATCTCGATTGCCGAGATCAAGCGCAAGCTGAAGGTTTCCCGCGAAACCATCCGTCGCGATATCGTGGCGCTGGCCGATGGCCAGCGTCTCAGGAAAACCCATGGCGGGGCCCTGTCGCTGGAGCAAAGCGAACCGGAAATGACCGTCCGGCAGGTGACGAATGCGGCCGGCAAGCGCGCCATCGGCCGCCTCTCGGCCAGTCTGGTGCCCGACGGTGCGTCGGTCATCCTTGCCAGCGGTACGACGGTGCAAGCGGTGGCCAATGCCTTAATGGCGCGCCGCGACCTCACGGTATTCACCAACAACGTGGTCAGCTGCGGCAAGCTGATGGGCCGCAACGGCAACCGCGTCCATATGCTGGGTGGCGAGGTTCAGCCGATCAACGGCGCGACGCTCGGCCGGGACACGACCGCCATGCTGGCCAACTATTTCGCCGATTTTGTTTTCATCGGTGCCGGCGCCATTTCGCCGGCGGGCTGGCTCATGGACTACACCCGCGAAGAGGGCGAGCTCCATAGCCTGATGCTGCAATCCGCCCGCACCGCCGTTGTGGTCGCGGATCAGGGGAAATTCGGCCGCACCGCACCGGTTCGCGTCGGCAACTTCGAAAAAGTCACGTATCTGGTGACGGATCGAAAGCCGGAGCCGGAGATCGCGACGGCCCTTGCCGCCCTGCCGCTCGAGGTGCTGGTGGCCGACGAGGAAGCGGGCGGATGAAACGCCGCGACGCGAATCCGCGCACCGATCAATCCAGCTAGGGAGTTCCCGATGAAGCACGAAAAGATCCGGCGGGAAATCGCCACGGCCTGCCTCGACATGAACCGCCGTGGAATCAACCAGGGCACTTCCGGCAATATCAGCGTGCGCGTCCCGGAAGGCTTTCTCCTGACCCCTTCCGGAATCCCTTATGACGAAATGAAACCCGGCGACATCGTGCTGATGCGCCCGGACGCAAGCCATGTCGGCCGCTGCAAGCCATCCAGCGAGTGGCGCTTTCATCACGCCTTGATGAAGACCCGACCGGAAATCGGCGCCGTCGTGCACTCACATGCGATGTTTGCGACGACCCTGTCCTGCCTCGGCCTGGAAATACCGGCGCTGCACTACATGATCGCCGTGGCGGGCGGCAACACGATCCGTTGCGCGCCCTATGCCACCTACGGGACGCAGCAAACGGCCGACAACGCCGTCAAGGCCCTCGAAGGCCGAAACGCCTGTCTGTTGGCCAATCACGGCATGATCGCGGTCGGTCCGAATCTGAAGAAAGCCATGTGGCTGGCGGTCGAGGTCGAGACCCTGGCGGCGCAATATTGGCGCGCGTTGCAGATTCGCAAACCCAACATTCTCCTCAAGGCCGAAATCGATCGCGTGATCGACAAGTTCAAGACCTATGGCCAGACGAAAGATCCGGAACCCGTATGCTGCTGAGCGCCATGGGCAACGGTACGGACCGCCGCCGCGACCTCGGCGCGGAGGCGCGGCGCGCATGATCGTCGGCGTCGACGTCGGTACCCTGAGCCTGAAGGTATCGATCCTGGATGAGAGACTTGAGACCAAAGGCGTCGCGGCGCGCCGCTATCAGCCGATCCATCCACGCCCGGGCTGGGTCGAACAGGATCCCGGTCTTTGGGAAGAGGCGCTGGGGCCGGCGATCGCCGAGGCACTGTTGGTCGCCGATGCCCGCCCGGCGCAGGTCCGCGCGATCGGTATTTGCGGCCAGCTCGATGGCTGCATCGCGGTCGACCGCGACGGCATACCCCTATCGAACTGCCTGACCTGGATGGACCGTCGGGCGCGGACGGAAATCGCCGACATTCCTGCGCAGCTGATCCGCGCTGAATGCGGCGTGGTGCTCGATCCGAGCCATCTCGCGGCCAAGGCGAGATGGCTGAAGCGGCATATCGCCGCGCCACGGCCGATCGCGCGATTTCACCAGCCGGTTTCCTATCTGGTGGAGCGGTTGACCGGCGTAGCGGTGATCGATCACGCCTTGGCCTCGACCAGCATGGTCTACGCCCTCGACCGCGGCGCTTATGATTCGGCCCTGTTAAGTAGATTCGAGCTTTCTGAAATCGAGCTGCCGCCCGTCGCGCCGGCCGAAAGCCGCGCCGGATATCTGACCGAGCAGGGCAGCGCACGCACCGGCTTGCCGACCGGATTACCGGTTGCCGTCGGTACCGGCGATGACTTCTCCATGCCGCTCGGCGCCGGCCTGACGACGCCCGGTCGCGTTGCGGTCGGCGTCGGAACCGGAGAGGTGGTCGGCGCCCTGCATCCGACGGCGCTGCGCGATGGCGCGGGCCTGCTGGAAACGCACGCTTATCCCGGCGGTCTCTATTACATCGAGAATCCCGGCTGGCTTTCCGGCGGCGCCATGGCTTGGCTGGGAGATCTTCTGGGTCTTGCCGATTTCGCGGCGATGGACAAGTTGGCCGAAGCCGTGCCGCCGGGCGCGGAGGGTCTCTGCTTCATACCGGCTTTGACCGGCGCGATGGCGCCGGAATGGCACCCGGCGGCGCGCGGTTGTTTCTATGGCCTGACGCCCGCACATGGGCACGGTCACCTTGTCCGCGCGGTGCTGGAAGGGTGCAGTTTCGCCATGCGCGACGTCATCGATCACATGGCCGAGATCGGCGTCGCGACGGAGTCGATCCTGCTGCTCGGCGGCGGCGCCAGGAGCCGCCTCTGGGCGCAAATGCGCGCGGATATCGCCGGGCGTCCTGTCGCGGTGCCGAATTGCGTCGACAGTTCGCCAGTTGGCGCCGCGCTTCTTGCCGCGGTAGCCGGCGGAACCGCGGAAGATTTGGCCAGTGGGACGAAGGCGATCGGCGGCGGTACGACCTTTGTGCCGCAGCCGTGCCATGGCGAGGCCTACGAGGTCGCCTACCGGGCCTATCGCCGGCTGTTTCAATCACTCAAGCCACTCTTCGAGGACGCCGTGGCGGATGGCGCCTTCGTCGCCGCGAAATGAGATTGCGGAGCATGATTCGATGGCACCAGACATCATAGCGCAGTTGATCGACGGGACCTGCCCGGACCCCGATGGCGGCGCGTCGCTTCGCGTCGATACGCGATCGGTGGTGATCGCGCGATCGATCGCCGGCATGGAAGGCGATCTTGTGCAGGCGCTGGGACTGGGAAAATCGCTTGCCGTCGTCAGCGACCAAACCACCCATGTCATTCTGGCGGATCGCGTCGAGCAAGCCTTGCGCGGCCATGCAAAGGTCATCAGCGTCGTCCTGCCCCGGAATCCCCACGCCGACGACGAGACGGTGAAGCAGGTACGTGCGGCTACCGCGGCGGCGGATGCGCTGATCGCCGTCGGCTCCGGTACAATCAACGATCTCTGCAAATATGCCAGCGCCCAGGATCGAAAGCCTTACCTCGTTTTCGGCACGGCGCCGTCGATGAACGGCTATACCTCGTTGAATGCAGCCATTACCGTCAAAGGGCATAAGAAGTCCCTGGCGGCGCAGGCGCCGCTCGGCGTGTTTCTGGATCTTTCGATTCTGTCGGCCGCGCCGCCGCGCATGATCCGGTCCGGCCTGGGCGATAGCCTGTGTCGGCCCACCGCCCAGGCGGATTGGCTGCTGGCGCATCTGCTGTTCGATCTGCCCTATCGCACCATGCCCTTTGCCTTGCTGGCGGGCGACGAGGCGGAACTCTTCGCCACGGCCGATGCGGTGATGGCGGGCGATCATTCGGCGATGGAGCGGCTGGTCCGCACGCTCCTGCTCTCCGGATTTGGCACCGCGATCTGCGGCAACAGCCTGCCCGCCAGCCAGGGCGAGCACCTGATCAGCCATTACGCCGACATGCTGCCGGATCCCGGGCGCCCGTTCGTCTTTCACGGCGAGCAGATCGGGGTGACCACGCTGACTTCGGCGCGCCTGCAGGAGCATATGCTCCGCGGCCCCGCTCCGATCCTGCTTGCCAATACCGATAGCGAAGCGGATTTCGTGCGCCGCTTCGGCCCGGCCTTGGGACCGTCCTGCTGGAAAGAATTCGCCCAGAAGCGCTTGGCGAACGGCCCGCTCGAGGCGGTCAACGCACGTATCGCCGCCAATTGGCCGCGGATCAGCGCGGCGATTTCCGGCGTCACCCTGCCGTCGGAGACTTTGAAACAGGTCCTGTGCCGCGCCGGCGCGCCGACTGCCCATGCGGATCTTGGGTGGTCCCGCGGCTTCTATGAAGCGGCCGTGCGGCACGCCAGGGAGATTCGCAACCGATATACCTTCTTCGACCTCGCGGCCGACGCCGGTTCGCTGGATGGACTCATTGCCAAGGTGATCTGAGCGGCAACCGCGCGGTCGGTTAGCCGTGGCGGACGCTGAGCAGCCGGGCGACGACGTTGAGTTTCTTCTTCAGGATGTTGGCGGAAAACGGCTTGGCGATGTAGGCGGTAACGCCGTTGCTCTTGGCCGCCAGCACGGAATCGGGGTCGGCGGCGCCGGTCACCATGAGGAACGGCATATCGGGGTCGACGGTGCGCACCTGGCGCAAGACTTCGAGACCGCTCATCCGCGGCATGTTCCAGTCGCACATCACGATGTCGATAAGCTCGTCGCAGGTGCCGAGGAAATCGAGCGCCTCCTTGCCGTCCTTCGCCGTATAGATCTGAGTGATGCCGAAGTCGGTCAGCATGGTGCGGATGAGGGCAATCGTCTGGAAGCTGTCCTCGACGACGAGCACCCGGAGATCCTTGAGCTCGATTGTCATGTGCCATACCTCTCCGGCGCCGGGGGCGCGACGGCCTCGGTTTCGGTTGCGCTCGTCGTGCCGTCGAGCGCTTCGCGAAGCGTTCGCGCCAGGCTGTAGGCGTTGAACGGTTTTTCCAGCAGCGTCACGCCGCGGGGGAGATCGCCGCGCGACAGGTCGCCGCGCGACGGATAGCCGGACATGAACACGATCTTGATATCGGGACGCCGCTGCACGATCGCCTGCGCGGCGCCGATACCGTCGAGACCGGGCATGACCACGTCGGTCAGAAGCAGATCGATGCGCCCCTCGCAGTCCTCGTCCACCTCGATCGCGTCGATGCCGTCGGTCGCCGTCAGCACGGTGTAGCCCAGCTCCTCGAGGATCGATTTGGCCAGACGGCGCAGCGCGTCCTCGTCCTCGGCGATCAGGATCGTCTCGCCGCGGGCGCGGAACGCTGTTCCCCCCATTTCCTCGGCGCTGGCGACCGCCGCCGGTTCGGACAGCGGCAGGTACAAGGTCATCGTGGTGCCCACGCCAATCGCGGAGTCGATATCGATGAAGCCGTTCGACTGCCGCACGAACCCATAGACCATGGGCAGCCCCAGCCCGGTCCCGCGCCCGGCTTCCTTGGTGGTGAAGAAGGGCTCGAAAATCCGGGATATGACCTTGGGATCGATCCCCGTCCCCTCGTCCGCCACCGAGAGGGCGACATAGCGTCCCGGCCGAGCGTCGGGATAGCGGCCGGCGCGCGTCTCGTCGACATCCGCCGCCGTGGCGCGGACGGTCAAGCGGCCGCTGCCTTCCATGGCGTCGCGACCGTTGATGGCGAGGTTGACCAGCGCCTGGAAGAGCTGGCCGGGATCGGTGTCGACACCGAGATCGCGTTCCGGAGGGAGGAAAACGAGCTCGATGCGCTCGCCCAGCACGGGACGAAGCAGCATCGCCAGCTCGTCGAATAGGGTCGAGATGCGCACGGATTCGCGGGCGATGGTCCGTTTGCGGCTGAATGTCAGGAGCTGCCGCGTGAGCCCGGCCGCCTTTTCCGCGGCGGTGACCACCTCGGCGAGCGAACTGCGCACCTGCGCGCTGTCGTCGGCTTTCGCGAGGGCCCGCTTGGCGAAGCCCTCGATGATGGTCAGCAGATTGTTGAAGTCGTGGGCGACGCCGCCGGCGAGCTGGCCGATGGCCTCGAGCTTCTGCGACTGATGCAGCCGCTCGTCGCTGAGCTTGCGCGACGAGATGTCGAACAGGCTGACCACCTTCGCCTGATCGCCGCGGTACGGGACCGTCCGCCACGCCACCTCCAGGGGAAAGGCCGATTGGTCGTCCCGCCGGCCGATTGGTCGTCCCGCCGGCCGACGATTTCCGCGACGCCTTCCTCGAGACGTTCGAACTGGTCCGTCAGCGAACGCCAGGAGTCATCGGTCAGCAGATGGCGGAGATCGCCGCCGATGAGCCAATCCGTGGGCTGCCCGAACAGCTTGCCGAGATTGCCGTTAGCCTCGAGGATTCGGCCTTCGAAATGGACCATGATGCCCTGCGGCACCGCTTCCGCCAGGCGGCGGAATCGTTCCTCGCTCTCGCGGATATCCTGTTCGGCGCGGCGGCGCTCGGTCACGTCGGTGAAGGTATAGACGTAACCGCCCTTGGGCATGGGATCGCCCCAAATATCGATCGCCCGGCCGTTCGACCGGACATAGGCGAAACCGTGCGATTCGCTGTTGCCGATGCGCTCGGCCCAGTCGGCCAACAGCGCCAGCGCGTCCTCCGATCCCCGGCCGCTGCCCATCGCCTCATTGCCGATGATGTCGGCGAACGGCCGACCGACGCGCGCATAGCCCTTCGCGACTTCGAACTGCTCGAGGAAGTGGTCGTTCCAGGCCATCAGGCGCCAGTCGGTGTCGACGACGCAGAGCCCCTGGCTCATGCTGTTGAGGGTCGCTTCCACCAGCGCCGACTTTTCGACCAGCCCGCGGTCGGCCGTGCGCAGCGCCCCCTCCGATCGCATATGGCGGACCATCAGATAGACGAGTCCGACGGCCAGGGCGACCAAGCCGGCCCCGTACAGCGCGAGATGGATCCCGAATTTTTCGAACTCCGCCTGCAAGTATCCGATCAGACCGTTCTGTCTCTCCAACGCCTTGACGGATAACGCACGGCTGTCTTTCAGAACGCCCTCGACCCCGCTCAACGCAAGTTCGAGATAGGACGGCGGATCGGTGTCCAGCAACGACGACGCGGCATCGAATCGCGCGACGTCGTCGCGCAGCGCCGCGAACTCGGGAAACCGGCCGAAGGCTTGGCTGTGCCAGCCGTCGTTGCTTTGTTGCGGCAGATTATTGAGGCGGCTCATCGCCAGGTCGAACTGAAAGCGGATCCTGCCGGCGGACGACTCGTCCCAATCGGCCTTGGCCTCGACCAGCGTCACCTTGAAGCGCAGCAGTTCGCGGTGGATCTCGCTCGTATACCAGAAATCGGCACCGCTCGAATCTACCACGCCTTGTCGGAGAATGGACAAGTCGCGGGCCAGCAGGGGCAAGCTGACGAGCAGCAGAGCGAAACATATCGCCCAAACGAGCTTGCCGCGGGTCAGCACGCTGCGGCCGCTCCCGCCTGCCTGCGCGAAGCCCCCGCCTTCGCCCGCCGGGCTCTCGCCGCGCTGACGCGCTGGCGCAGCGGGTCGGCGGGCAGGAAAGTGGCTTCGCTTCGGCGAAGGCAGGCCGTCGGCGCCGTGCCGCGCGCGCCGAGACGGGGGCGTCGGAAGGCGGTCGGCAGGGATCGCGATCGCGGCGCCAGCGACATGAATTGCGCACACCCGTACAGGTTGAAAACCACGAGACTTGTTCAATTATTCTTTTGGATCAAGATTCTTTGGATCAAGATTCTATGGATAGGGCGTGACGGTTTAGATTCGGTTACCGCGCGGCCGGTCAACGCAAAAATAAGTATTTATAAATCAACAAATTGAATAAGCGCCTTTTGTTATAGTAAACCTACCTTAACCACCACCTCTAAGCCGAACTTAACGGCCGTCTGTCAAGAATTGTCCGAGCTAGAGACATCTTGCGGACGGAGGTACCATGTACAAGCATTTGCTCGCCGGGATCGGCGGCGTCGCCATGATCGCCGCCCTTTCCGGCCCGGCGCGGTCCGGTGACATCGCCGCGGACGCCGCCGTGAACAGCTTCAACGGCAGCGCGATATCGGAGGTCACGCTGAGTCAGACCCTCACCGGCCCGCTATTCCTCGACAGCGGCGGCTCGTTCTCCCCGGGCAATCTGACGACCGGCGATATCTCGGACAACGTCAGCGGCCCGAGCACCGGGGTGTCGGTCACGGCGTACAACACCGGGATCGCCAACCAGGGCGCGCCGATCGCCATTTCCGTGGTCATGCCGGCGGCCGCGCCAGCCGAAGGCGCCAATGCCGGCGCCAGCGCGACGCTGGGGCAATCGCTCGGGTTCGGAGCCGGCATCGCTCAATAGCCGCAGTCCGTTCCACTGCGCGACGAAACGGGCGCCGACCGCGGTCGGCGCCCGTCGCTTTTGCGGCCGGTACCGACCACCCGGCAGCGTCGCTTCAGCACGCGACGCGCCCCACGAAGGGTTTGCGTCGGCCGCGGTCTTGCACTATCTCGTCCGGGGCGCCGCCGACGGAGCCGGGAGATGGTCGAGATCGTCATCGAACGCTGGACGAATCCGAACAAGAGCGTCGATTTCCGCTGGTCGGCGTGGCGCGACGGGCGCCGCATCGGCATGGGCGGGGTGCATCCGACGGCGGAGAGCAGCGAGGCCGAGGCGCGGCGGTTCTGCCTTCAGGAACTCGGCGGCGCACCCGACCGCGTGACGCGGCTTTAGCCCGATCTATTCACCAGCATAGCCGATATTGCGCGCGTTGACTGGCATGCTGCGACCGGCGCAGGGCGGGTGGTGGCGCCGTGGGGCGCTGCGTGGCTCGGCTCCTGGTTGCATCGGGTTAGGGGTTGACGGGCGCGGGGTTCGGGCGGGGCACGATGCCCCGGCGCTCACGGTCCTTGCGCGGCGAAGGCGCGGGCGAGGTGGAAGATGATGGCCTTGTCGGGACAGGCGCTCGGCAGGTGGACCTTGATGCGGGTCGCCGTCTCGACGACGCGGGCGGCGAGCTTGATGAGGCGGGTGCGCAGGGTATCGAACTGGGCGAGCCGCCAGGACGAGCGCCGGGGTGCCGTGGCCTGCACGCCCTGCAGCAGCCAATAGGCGACGGAATGCAGGATCAAGCGGAACTGGTTGGCATTGGCGCCGTGGCAGGAGGTGCGGTCGGAGGCGAGGTGGGTCTTGTGCGCCTTGATCAGGTTCTCCATCCGGCCGCGCGCGCAGTAGACCGTCTCATAGAGGGCCTTGGGCTTGGCGGCGAGATTGGTGACGACGAAGCGGCTGTCGACGCCCCGATCGGAGGCCTCGACGCGGGCGATGACGCGGCGCGCGGCGCGCCAGCTCTTCGCGGCGTAGCGCAAGTCGGCGTAGCGGCGGACCTTGGTCTCACCCCCGCGCGCCAGGCGGCGGAGTGCCGCGTCCTCGGCGAGCGGGGCGACCATGGCCGCCAGCACCGCGTTGCCGGCCAGCCCGAAGACGGTGCCGAGGCGGTTGTCCTCGCACCAATCCTGCACTTCCGGCCGGCCGTAGTGGGAATCGCCGCGCACCAGGATCTCCACCTTGGGCCAGTGCTTGCGGATGCGCTTGACGACGTGCTTCAGGATGGTGCGCGCCTCCTGGCCGCCCGGCGTCTTGCCCGGCCGCAGGATGGCGGCGACGAGTTTGCCGCTGGTCGCCTCGTAGATGTGCATCGGCAGGAAGCCGTGGCCGTCGTAATGGGCGTTGAAGAACGACAGCTGCTGGGCCCCATGGGCTTCGTCCCAGGTGTCGTCGATGTCAAGCTCGATGCGGCTCGGCACATGGTGCCAGCTGTCGCAGAACAGATCGACCATCGCCGCCATCATTCGAATGAGCGTCACCCGCGAGGGCGCGTTCTCCAGCCGCGACATGGTCGGCTGCGAGCACAAGCTCGCGCCGCTCGCCGGCGCGCGGCCGAGCGCCATCTTGAACACCGGCTCGCCGCGCAAGGCATCGCAGTCGTCGGCATCTTGGTAGCCGGCGGCGATGGCAAAGGCGCGGAAGCGGATCATCTCGGCGATCGTGTGGTCGATGCGTCCGGGATCGCGACGACTCGCCGCGCTGACGCGCTGGCGCAGCGGGTCGGGCAGGCACGCCGCCAACCGATCGGCGATCCCGAGCTTGCGCTCGACCTCGCGCAGCAGCAGCACGCCGCCATCCGACGACAGCATTCCGCCGTCGAATGCAACCTGTAATTGCTTGCCTTCAATCGGTGACAAACCGGGCAGGAAAGCCGTATGCTCTTCCATGGCGGGCGGGCACTCCGTGAGCTCGTGAACGATTGCGCTTTGACAACGAAATCATACACGAAATCAACGGATTATGCTACGCCCGCCACCGAAAAATCAGCCCGCTGATGAATAATCCGGGTTAGGCCGGGTGGCGGCCATGGGGATGAGGACGCCGGAACCGCGCAACGCCAGGGTCTCGGCATCGCGCCGATGGCGCCGCGCGTCCGCGCTCGTCGCCGGGCTGGCCGTTGTCGCGCCGGTCCCGGCGCATGCGGCCGCGGCCGAGATCGCCGGGCGGCCGCTCGTCATCGACGGGGACAGCCTCGAGCTCGGCGGCCGGCGCATCCGCCTGTACGGCATCGACGCGCCGGAGCTCGATCAGACCTGCGCCTGGCCGGACCGGGAGATTCCCTGCGGCGAGAACGCCCGCACGGCACTGCGCGATCTCCTCGCCGGCGTCGAAATCGTGTGCCTGCCCGTGGCCGAGATCGTCCAGGGCGAAGCCGTGGCCGTGTGCTTCGCCGACGGCGTCGACCTCGGCCGCGACATGGTGCAGAGCGGCTGGGCGCTCGTCGACCGGCGGCGCTCCACGGCCTATGTCGCCGTCGAGGATGCGGCCCGCGCGGCCGCCCGAGGCCTGTGGCGCGGCGAAGTCGTGCCGCCCTGGGAGTGGCGAGGGGCGCGCCAGGCGGCCGGCGCCGACGCGGCGCTGATTCTGGAGATCGAGGGGACGGCGGGCACGACCTTCACCGGCACCTGCGACCTGATCGCCGACGGCGGTACCGAGCAGGTGAGGCTGGAAGGCGTCATCCCCGAGACGCACCGCCTGGACGGCACCGGCCTCACCTGCCGCCTGCGCAAGAGCGATCAGGACGGGACGATGATCGTGCGCATCCGCAAGCGCGGCGGCTCGACGACGACCTCGGCGACGGCCGGCCGCAACGCCACGGTGGCGATCTCGGTCCGCTGAGCGGCCGGCCGGACCAAGTGTCCTGCCCGAGAAATTCGTTTTCGAATTTCTGGGGTAAGCAGGCCACTTGAATCAAATACTTAGTGGCCCGTTCCCCCCGAAATTCGTGAAACGAATTTCGGGGACGGGACACTAGGATTTTCCTGAATCACGCCGAGATGTGACGGCCGTCACTTCCCTACCGCCGAGGCAAGGCCTAGATACACCGGCGCAAGCACAACGGCATCCAAACATTGGAGTGAGTACGAATGTTACCGAAATTGGCCCGGCTCGCGCTCAAGAGCCTGGTTTTCGCCCTTGGCCTGCTGATCGCGGCGCCGTTCTTCCTGGCGATGGCGGCGCCGTTCATGGGCGGTCTTTGAAGCGCAGAGCGCCCGGCATGACCCCCGCTGCCTTGCCCCATCTACTCGTTCTTGTAACGTTCATGCTGGGAGCGGCGCCGGCGGCGACCCTCGGCGCCGGGCATGACTTGCGCCTCGGCGGCGAGACGCCGGCGATTTCCGAAGATGCCCTCGACGCGCTGCGAGCGCTCGAGCGCCGGCCGCGGCACCTCGACCCGACGCAGTTCCGCCGCCAGGTGGCGGCCCATCGAGACGAGCTGTTGCACGACCCGGGGTCGCCCGTCGGCGGCAACCGCGGCGGCGACGTGACGGTCGTCGAGTTCTTCGACTACCGCTGCGGGTACTGCATCGCCATGGCGCCGCGCCTCGAGACCCTGCTCGAGGCAGATCACGGCCTCCGCTTCGTCTACAAGGAATGGCCGATCCTGGGACCGATGTCGGAGTTCGCGGCGCGCGCCGCCCTGGCCGCGCGCCGGCAAGGCCGGTACGAAGATTTCCATTCGGCGCTGATGCGCCTGCGCGGCCGGCTGACCGAGGCCACGGTGTTCAACGCCGCGCGCCGGCTCGGCCTCGATCCGGAACGGCTGCGCGCGGACATGAAATCGCCGGAGATCGATCGAGTGCTGCGCGACAACCGGGCGCTCGCCGCCGAGCTCGGCATCACCGGCACGCCGGCCTTCGTCATCGGCGACCGGCTCGTCCCCGGCGCGGTCCCGCTCGGCGAGCTAAAGGCCGTCATCGCCGCGGCAAGAAGCGCCGGCTAGGTCCGCGGCCCCGGCGCGCCAACCTGCTAGACGGGCCGGGCTGGGGCCACGCCAAGACGCTCTTGAACGCGGTGCCGCCGGCGATGCGGCTACATCTGGTGGGGCTGGAAAAAGATGTCGTTGGCCTCTTGCAACTCCCGCATGTAGCGGATGATGTCGGCGATCTGCCCGTCGGTCACCTCGGGCAGCGGCGGCATGTCGCCGAAGTTCCAATGATGGCGCCGGACGCCTTGATTCGCCGCCCGGAAGAAGGCGCCATCGTCATGGTGACCGGGGTTGTAGATGGTGTGAACCAGCGGCGGGCCCTTATCGCTGCCCGCCCCGTTCGGGCCATGGCAGGTCGCGCAGTTCGCGTCGAAGGCCTGCTGTCCCCGCAGCGCAACCGCGGACAACTCCGGGACCTTCACTTTCACCATCGCCGTCGTAAGTGACGGCGAGAAGAAGCGCCAACCGAGCACGCCGGCGCCCAGAACGAGAACCGCGATGACCGTGAGCGTCGAAAGCTGGACGGGACTTTTCATGATTACCTTCTGCGATCGGGGGTTGGATTTGCGGACCGGCCGCCGCCTCTGCGGGTCGCCGATCGCTGTCTTGCGGCCGGTCATCGCGGCAGCCTCGCTTCCACGCGCAGGCCGCCCTCGGGGCGGTTGCGCAAGGCGATGTCGCCGCCATGGGCGCGAACGACGCTGCGCGCCACGGTCAGGCCGAGGCCGGTGCCGCCGGTCTCCCGGCTGCGCGACTCTTCCAGCCGGACGAACGGCTTGAACACCGCCTCCTGCCGTTCCTCGGGGATGCCGGGCCCGTCGTCGTCGATCCGGACGACGAGGCGATCGTCGGCGGGGAGAAGGGCGACGCGGGCGCGCTCGCCGTACTTGGCGGCGTTCTCGATCAGATTGGCGAGGGCGCGGCGCAGCGCGGTCGGCCGGCAAGCATAGGCGAGCCGTCCCGTGCCGTCGAATTCCACCGCCAGACCCGCGTCCGTTAGATCATCGCACACGCGTTGCACGAGCGCGACCAGATCCACCGTCTCCCGCGCCTCGGCCGCCGCGTCGTCCCGCGCGAACGACAGCGTGGCCGCGACCATCCGCTCCATGCCCTCGAGGTCGGCGAGCAGCTTGTCGCGCTGTTCCGCGTCCTCGATGAATTCGGCGCGCAGCCGCATCCGGGTGATCGGCGTCTGCAGGTCGTGCGAGATCGCCGCCACCATTTGGGTCCGGTCCTCGACGAAGCGGCGGACCCGATCCTGCATGTCGTTGAAGGCGCGCACGGCCTGACGAACCTCGCGCGGGCCGCGGTCGGGCAAGGGCGGCGCCCCGACATCGCGACCGAGACGCCGCGCGGCGAGCGCGAACGTCCGCAGCGGCGCCGTCAGATGGTGCACGACGAAGGCCGACAGAACGACGACGGCCGCGATCATCACCGCGATGGAGAGGACGAAGCGAAGCGACCAAAAACTCTCGGAGGATTCGATCGGCGCCACGAAATTCAGCCAGGCGCCGTCCGTCAACCGCACGGCGACGAGCAGCGTCTTGCCGTCGGACGGTCCATCGCCCGCCTTCGCCCCCTCCTCCGGCGAAGCCCCGGAGGTCGCGTAGTGGATCCGGAAGTTCGGCTCGCGCCCGGCGCCGAAATGCGCGGCGAGCGCCCGCCGCAGCACCTCGGTCCGCCAGCCGGCCGCCGCATCGTCCTCGATCGCGGCCTGCCGGCCCAGCGTGACGCCCAGTTTCGGATTGCCGGCAAGCGCGACGAGCCGCGCCCGCTCGGCCGGCGACGCGTTCTCGACCAGGCGGCTGACGGTGACGATCCGCTCGCCGATATGCTCCGCGCCGATGAGTTCCAGCGCGATTTCGCGATCCCCGTAATAGATCGCCATGCTCGCGAGATGAGACAGGAGGAGACCGACCACCAGAGCGACGAGCGTCCGGCCACCGATCGTGTCGGGCAGCAAGCGTCTCACGCGCGCTCCACGGCCGGCGTGAAGATATAGCCGCCGCCGCGCACGGTCTTGACGATCTCGGGGTTGGTCGGGTCGGTCTCTATCTTGCGGCGGAGGCGGAGGACCTGCACGTCGATGCTGCGGTCGAAGGGACCGGCGGCGCGACCGCGCGCGAGGTCGAGGAGCTGGTCGCGGTTGAGGACGCGCTGCGGGTGCTCGGCGAAGGCGACGAGCAGCTCGTATTCGCCGCTGGTCAAGTCGACCAGCAGACCGTCGGGCGACTCGAGACGGCGCCGGGCGAAGTCAAGCGACCACCCCGCGAAGCGGACGATCGGTCCCGGGCGGGCCGCCGGCGGGTCGACCCGGTCCGGGCCGCGGCGCAAGACCGCCCGGATCCGGGCCAGGAGCTCGCGCGGGCCGAACGGTTTCGCGAGGTAGTCGTCGGCCCCCATCTCCAGCCCGACGACGCGGTCGGCCTCCTCCCGCATCGCGGTCAACATGATGATGGGAACGGCCGAGCGCGCCCGCAGCTCCCGGCACAGCGACAACCCGCCTTCGCCCGGCAGCATGAGATCGAGGACGACGAGGTCGATCCGCCGGTCGGCCAGCGCCTGTTTCATCTCGCGCCCGTCGCGGGCGACCGTGACGCGGAATCCATGCTTGCCGAGAAACCGGGACAGCAGGTCGCGGATCTCGCGATCGTCATCGACGACAAGGATATGCGGCGAGTCCTGCACGATTTCTGCTCCGCGGCCGACATCCTATCGGCAATCCCGGCAATCGAGACCGGTATTCGGTTACCGACGGTTACGCCCGCGCGCTTCGTAACCCTCTGTAACACAAGGCCGGGGGTTCTGAAATCGCCGCGTAACAGAAGGTCGGTTTAGTCCCGGTCATACGACAGCCCGAAAGGAGATACGGCCATGAAGACCATGAAATCGGCGATCGCCGGCCTCGGCGCGGCATTCCTGCTCGCCGCCCCCGCCGCGGCCGCTACGGACGCCGCCGCGGTGGCGGCCGGCGCCGTGCAGCAGGCGCACATGCAGCAAGGCGGCCAGGGCG
This sequence comes from Dongiaceae bacterium, assembly GCA_040881945.1. Taxonomy (GTDB): domain Bacteria; phylum Pseudomonadota; class Alphaproteobacteria; order Dongiales; family Dongiaceae; genus JBBECF01. The sequence continues at coordinate 49,270 of JBBECF010000175.1, forward strand.
GCGACATGATGGGCGGCGGCATGATGGGCCCCGGCATGGGCGAACAAGGGATCACAGGCTTCGGCGCCTGCCCCGGCTACGGCGGCGGGGCGGCACCGACGGGCCCCGGGATGATGGGGTCCGGGATGATGGGGCCCGGGATGATGGGGTCCGGGATGATGGGGTCCGGGATGATGGGGTCCGGGATGATGGGGCCCGGGATGGGCGGCCAAGGCATGACGGGGCCTGGCATGCAGGGTGACCTCGGCTTGCACGTCGTTCCGAGCAAGGACCTTTCGACCGACGACGTGCGGCATTTCTTGGAGCACCGGCTCGCTGTGCAGGGCAACGAGCGCCTCAAGGTCGGCGAGGTCAAGGAGGCCGACGACGACACGATCCTCGCCGACATCGTCACCGTCGATGATTCGCTGGTGCGGCGCTGGGCGGTGGACCGCCACACCGGCGCGATGCGGCCGGCGGAATAGCCCGAGTCACGGCCGGATCCCGGTCCGGCCGTCTTCGATTTTCGAGCGGAGGCTACGATGACCGATTGCGGCGAACCGACACTGCGCGAGCTGCTCGACGACGCGATCGTGCGAGCCGTGATGGCGAGCGACGGTGTTGCCGGGGAAGATGTCCGCCGGCTGATCGCCAAGTTGCCTGCGCCACGCGTGGCACCGGGCCACTGGCCGGTCTGGCCCGCGACCGTCGCTCCGGGTTCCGAGGGAGACGGCCGGCGGGCCGCATCGGCGACCGGAACGAAGGAAATGCTCACGATCGATGACGACCCCTTGACGGCGACCGGCACGGAGAGGCTACCGGCGGTGCTCCGGTATCGAGGACTGAATCTCGACGCCCTCCGGGCGGCGCAGAAACGGAGCATCTCCGATCTACGCAAGGCGATCGATGCTTTGCTTGCCGGGCTTCACGAACTTGCGGCCCGGCAAGGCGCGTCGTCTGGTCCGGCCGGAACGGAGCGACCGTCGCCGATGTCGGACGCGGACGGCATCGGGGGGCCGGATCGGCCTTGCGGCGCGGAGATCTTCGCCTTGCAACCGATCCAGGACATTCGCCCCGCGCGCGCCCTTTCGGCGGTCCGGGCCAATTGCGATTGCCGCGCCCGTCGCGCCCAAGCCGACGAGAAGCGGCTCGAAGCGGCTCTCTTGACGATCGGCATGGAAATCGATCGTCCCGTCGACCGGGGGCCCGGCGGCCCGGACGTGCCGGCATTGCTTGCCGCCCGGACAGGGAGGCGGTGAGATGGACGCGATCGTCTTCTTCGCGCTTTGGGCCGGGATCATCTTCCTCATGATGCGCTTCGGCTGCGGCGCGCACGTCCTGGGGCATGGCGGCGGAAAGACGCAACCCGGCGACGGAGCGGCGTCGACGCCGGGCACGGACCTGCGCTGGGTGCCGCCCAAGAAGGACATCGACCCGGTCTGTGGCAAGACCGTGCAGACCGGGACCGCAAGACCCAGCGTCCACGACGGCTATGTCTACTATTTCTGCTCGCGCGAATGCCGCGAAGTCTTCGAGGCCGCGCCCGACGTCTATGTCGGGAAAGGCGCGACGCAGGATCACCGGCAAGTGGAGCATTCCCATGTCTGATGCAACTTTTTCCGAGACCGCCCAGAGACGTTCCGGCTCTCCCCTGCCCGTGCGGATCGCGCCGCGCATCCCGGTGTTCGCCTTCGGCATGAGCCTCGGGCTGTTCCTGGCGGTGACCTACCTCCTGTGTATCCTCTTCGACCTGTGGTTCCCGGGACAGGCGATGGGCCAGCTCTGGCTGCGCCTGCTGCCTGGCTTCACCTGGCTCAGTTGGCCGAGTTTCTTCCTCGGCCTCGTCGAGAGCTTCGCCTATGGCTGGTACGTCGCGCTGGTGTTCGCGCCGCTCTACAACTTCTTCGCCGCGCGGTCGCGGTAACGCTCGGGCCGAGCGCAACTAAGGAAAGGATTCGCCGATGCCCCGCAGCGCGACCCTGGAAGCCCCCCGGCCACGAAGAAAGCAAGTGGCGCCGGCCGGATTTGTCACCGGCCGTCCCAAGACCAAGGCAACGGGCGGGCAAGCGCGTCCCGCCAAGGTCACCCGCCTCGCCGCCGAAGGCGTACCGGAACGGCCCACCGCCCCGGCGCCGTTCGCCCCGATCGCGGACGACGCCTGGCGCTATCCGATAGACCTCTGGCAGCGATCCGTCCTGTTCCTCGATACCCTGCGGGAACGCGCCGACAACATGCTGGCACATGAGGCGGCCGGCTTGCCGCCGGTCTTGCACTTCGAGTCGGAACCCGAGCTCGACGCGCGGACGTTCGAGCAGCCGGCTAACTATGCCCTGTTGCGGATCATCGCAACGGACGAGGACCGAGCGGACGAATGCGTCGATCACGACAAGCCGCCGGTCATCGTCATCGACCCGCGCGCGGGCCACGGCCCCGGCATCGGCGGCTTCAAGCGCGACTCCGAAGTCGGGATCGCCCTGCACGAGGGATTCCCGGTCTACTTCGTAACCTTCTTTCCGGAGCCTTGCCCCGGTCAGACTCTGGCCGACGTGCTGCATGCCTTACGCCGCTTCGTCGACTTCGTGACCGAGCGTCACGGCAAGCCGCCGGTGCTCTACGGCAACTGCCAGGCGGGATGGGCGGCGGCGCTGCTGTCGGCCGACTGCGAGGGCCTGGCGGGACCGGTCGTGCTCAACGGCTCGCCACTGTCCTATTGGGCGGGCGAGGCCGGCATCAATCCGCTGCGGGTCGCCGGCGGGCTCGTCGGCGGCGCTTGGCTTGCCCACTTCCTCGCCGACCTCGGCGATGGCCGTTTCGACGGCGCCTGGCTGGTCCAGAACTTCGAGAACCTCAAGCCGGAGACCGCCGTCTGGGACAAATACGCCGGTCTGTTCGCCGACATCGACGGCGAGCGCGAGCGCTTCCTCGACTTCGAGCGCTGGTGGAACGGCTTCCATAGCCTGAGCCGAGAGGAATTCGTGGACATCATCGAGAACTTGTTCATCGGGAACAAGCTGGAGGACGGCAAGGTCCGCGTCTGCGAGGGCTGCTACGTCGATCTCCGCCGCATCCGCAACCCGCTCGTCATCTTCGCCTCCCACGGCGACAACATCACGCCGCCGCACCAGGCCCTCGGCTGGATCCCGGCGGTCTACGACAGCACCGCGGCGCTCAAGGAAGCGGGACAGCGGATCGTCTATCTCTTGAACCCGCATGTCGGGCATCTCGGGATCTTCGTCTCGGCCAAGGTCGCCCGATTCGAGCACCGCGCGATCCTCGAAAGCCTGGAGGACATCGAGGCCCTCGAACCCGGCCTCTACGAGATGAAGATCGACAACCCGACCGGCGACCCCGACTGCCGCAGACCGCAGTACACGGTCGCGTTCGAGCCGCGCCGGGTGGAAGATATCCGCTTCGACTATCCGAGGGAGCCGTTCGAGCGCGTCCGCGCCGTTTCCGAGTTCAACGAAGACCTCTATCGGTCCTTCGGAAGCCCGTGGGTACGCGCCGTCGCGACCCCGTGGACGGCGGCGATGATGCGGTGGCTGCATCCGATGCGCGGCAGCCGGTACGCGTTTGCCGAGGCGATCAACCCCGCCATGCTCGGAATCGCCGCGCTGGCCTCGATGGTCCGTCACAACCGGCAACCCGTACCGGCGGACAGTCCGTACCGCATCGCCGAGAAGGTGCTCGCCCACTCTGTCTTCGAGGCGATCGAGAGCTGCCGCAAGCTCCGCGACCGCGCCGGCGAGGAAGCCTTCCGGCGTCTCTACGGCTAGACGAAATCGGCCGACGGCGACGCGGGTTTGCTGGGCGTCGCCGGTTGCGGTGGTCATCTATGTCGCGTATTTCGGCGTCGAGCTTTGAGACACGTAAAGGTGGCGAGGTGAAAGTCCGGGACCCTGTTTGCGGACTGCGGCTGGAAGTCGACAAGGTCGCCGCCTACGAAGACTTCGGAGGCTGGGTGTATTTCTTCTGCTCGACGGAGTGCGCCCGCCGGTTCGCGGCGTCTCCGCACCGGTATGCCGTCGAGCCGGCGCGCGCCGCGGCGGGAGGGCATGCGGAGCGGACCGCCCCTGCCGGCGGGCCGCCGGCGACCGCAGATTGAGGACCGCGGATGCGCGCTCGTGCCAGAACGGATGTTCGCCCGGCCCCGGACCGTCGGCCCATCACGGTCGTCGGCGCGGGTCCGGCCGGCCTCGCCTGCGCCATCGCCCTGGCGCGGGCCGGCCGGCGGGTCGTCCTGCGCGAGGCGCACAGCCGGGTCGGCGCGAGGTTCCATGACGATTTCCAGGGGCTGGAGAACTGGTCCTCGGCTCAAGACATCCTGGACGAGCTGTCGGTCCTCGGCATCCGTCCGACCTTGCTTCTGCCAGCCCGTCTACGCCGGCACGGCCTTCGACGCCTGGGGCGGGCGCCACGAGGTCAAGAGCGCGCAGCCGATCTATTATCTCGTGCGTCGCGGATCCGAGGCGGGGAGCCTCGATCACGGGTTGCTCGAGCAAGCGCGCGAGCTCGGGGTCGAGGTCCGTTTCAACGACAGGGTACAGCGCGCGGATGGACCCGCGGTGCTCGCCGGAGGTCCCCGGATCGCGGACGCCATCGCCGTCGGGTATGTCTTCGAGACGGACATGCCCGACGGCAACTGGGTTTGCTTCGACAACACGTTGGCGCCGCTCGGCTACGCCTACTTGCTCGTGTGCCAGGGGCGCGGCACGGCCGCGAGCTGCATGTTCACAGGCTTCAGGAACGAAGCCGAGCATGTGGCGCGGACGGTCGACATGTTCCGCCGGCGGGTCGGCCTGCACATGCGCGATCCGCGGAAGTTCGGTGGATTCGCGAACTTCCGCCTTCCCCGCACGGCGATACAGGGCGGTCATCCCGTGGTCGGCGAGCATGCCGGATTTCAGGACGCGCTCGCAGGGTTCGGCATGCGATATGCCATACGCTCCGGCGCGCTGGCGGCCCGCAGCCTGATCGAAGGCATCGATTATCGACGGCTGTGGCGCACGGAGCTGCTGCCGTCGCTTCGCGCCTCCGTGAGCAACCGGTTCATCTTCAACAGCGTCGGCGAGCGCGGCTGGCGCTGGGTACTGGCGCACCGGCTGAGCGCCTCCGACGTCCGCCGGGCGCTGCGACGGCTGTATCGGCCATCCGCGCCGACCGCACTCTTGTTTCCCTTCGCCCTTTGGCGCTACCGCGCGCCATTGGCGGACAAGAGCTGCGACCACCTGGACTGCGCCTGCGTCTGGTGCCGAACCTGCGGCGCCGCCGTCGATCCGCAGGGCGCATGATCGGCATAGAGTCCGGACAAAGACGTGTTGAGGTAGATCAATGAATCGTGACAGCGAGTCTAATATTCAAGGTTATCGAGCGGTTATGGAAGGGAGATCCGTCACATGGTCGTAAAGGATCCGGTTTGCGGAATGACGGTGAATCTGGACGCCGGAAAGCCAAGTCGGGAGCACAATGGCGAGACCTATCACTTTTGCTCTCAGAAGTGTCACGACAAGTTCGCGGCTGATCCCGAGCATTTTCTGTCCGGTGAGCGCAAGCGCGAGGCCCCGCCCAAGGGCACCAGATACACCTGCCCGATGCATCCGGAAATCGTACGCGACGCGCCCGGTGACTGCCCGATCTGCGGCATGGCGCTGGAGCCGATGGGCGTTCCGGCGGCCGACGAGGGGCCGAATCCCGAACTCGTGGACTTCACCCGCCGGTTCTGGGTCGGCGCGGCGCTGACCGTGCCGCTGCTGATCCTGACTATGCCGCCCTATCTAGGCTACAACCAGATCCGCGAGCTGTTCGGCGAGTGGACCTCGCTCTGGATCGAAGTCATCATTGGCAGTCCGGTGATCCTATGGTCCGGCTGGCCATTCTTCGTGCGCGGCTACAAGTCGTTCCGCACCATGAACCTCAACATGTTCAGCCTGATCGGCATGGGCGTCGGCGCGGCCTACGCTTTCAGTATCGTCGCGGTGCTGGCGCCCGGGATCTTCCCTGACGGGTTCCGTAACGCCGATGGCTCGGTCGGCGTCTATTTCGAGGCCGCCGCGGTGATCGTCACCTTGGTCCTGCTCGGCCAAGTGATGGAGCTGCGCGCTCGGGAGCGCACGGGCGCGGCGATCCGGGCGTTGCTCGATCTGGCCGCCAAGACCGCGCGGGTGATCCGCCCCGACGGCACAGAGGAGGAGATCCCGCTCGAGGATGTCAAGGTCGGCGACCGGCTGCGGGTGCGCCCCGGCGACAAGGTGCCGGTGGACGGCGAGGTGGTCGAGGGCCGCTCGTCGGTCGACGAATCGATGATCTCCGGCGAACCCATTCCGGTCGAGAAGGTCGCGGGCGACAAGGTAACCGGCGCCACGATCAACGGCACCGGCAGCCTGGTGATGGAGGCCAAGCGCGTCGGCGCCGACACCATGCTGGCTCAGATCGTCGAGATGGTAGCGAACGCGCAGCGCAGCCGCGCGCCGATCCAGAAATTCGCCGACTTGGTGGCGGGAAAATTCGTGCCGGTGGTGATCGGCATCGCCATCCTATCCTTCCTCTCCTGGGCGGTCTGGGGACCAGCCCCGGCGCTTGCCTACGCTTTGGTATCGGCGGTTGCGGTCTTGATCATTGCTTGCCCGTGTGCGCTCGGACTCGCAACGCCAATGTCGATCATGACGGCGACGGGCCGGGGCGCCCAGGCGGGTGTGCTGATCAAGAACGCCGAGGCGCTGGAGCGCTTTGCCAAGGTCGACACGCTGATCATGGACAAGACCGGCACGCTGACCGTCGGCAAACCGAAGCTCATCGCCGTGCTGCCCGAGGCGGGGCATGAGGAGAACGAGGTGTTGCGGCTGGCGGCGTCGCTGGAGCGTGGCTCGGAACATCCGCTGGCCGAGGCGATCGTCGCCGGGGCCGAGGAGCGTGGGGTCGCTTTGGCCAAGGCGGAGGATTTCGAGGCGGTCACCGGCAAGGGCGTAAAGGGCGTGGTCGACGGCAAGTCGGTGGCGCTGGGCAACGCAAAGCTTATGGTCGATCTCGGTCTCGACGGCGGGCCGCTGGACAAAACCGCCAACGCGCGGCGCGACGAGGGCGAGACGGTGATGTTCGTCGTGCTCGACGGCAAGATCGCTGGCCTGGTCAGCGTCGCCGATCCAGTGAAGGAGACCACGCCGGCGGCGCTGAAAGAGCTGCACAGACTCGGCTTCCGCGTCATCATGGCCACCGGCGACAACGAGCGCACGGCGAAGGCGGTGGCCGGACGGCTCGGCATCGACGAGATCCGCGCCGAAGTGCTGCCCGAGGACAAGGCGCGCATCATCAAGGAACTGCAGGCGGACGGCCGGAAGGTCGCCATGGCTGGCGATGGCGTGAACGACGCGCCCGCGCTCGCCCAGGCCGATGTCGGCATCGCCATGGGCACCGGCGCCGACGTCGCCATCGAGAGCGCCGGATTCACCCTGGTCAAGGGCAACCTCGACGGCATCGTGCGCGCCCGGCGGCTGGCCCGTGCGACGATGCGCAACATCAAGCAGAACCTGTTCTTCGCTCTGATCTACAACGCGGCCGGCGTGCCGATCGCGGCAGGGATTCTCTATCCGTTCCTCGACATTCTAGTCGGGCCGATCTTCGCCGCGTTCGCGATGAGCGCGTCGTCGCTGTCGGTGGTCATGAACTCATTGCGACTGCGTTCGGTCAAGATCTAGCAAAGGATCAACCGTGGCGCGGCAATCCGCCCTTCGTGAAATGGAGAAAAAAGCTATGAAAGCCGTATCGATTTCCCGGGCCGCGGCTTGGGCCGCTCTGGTCACCCTCGTATTGGGAATGCAGACGGCCATCGCCGAGCCACTCGTGTATGTGCCGCTCGGTGGCGAGGGCAAGATCGTCGTCGTCGATGCCGCGAAGGATGAGATTGTCGATACGATAAGCGGCGTCACAGCCGTTCATGGCCTCGCCGGAACGCCCGATGGCCAACTCCTGATTGCCGGAAGCTATCAGGAGCGGGAGGCAGGCGGCGCAACGCCGGCCAAGCCCGCCGGCGTGACCGAGGATGAGCATGCCGCGCACCATAGCGCCGCGCCCGCCGGTCCCAAGAAGGACGACGCGGCCATCAGCACGGTCTCGGTGATTCGAACGGCCGACGGGTCCGTGGTCCGGCGCATCGATGTGCCGGGCGCGGTCCATCACGTGGCGGTCAGCCCCGACGGCCGGTATGCGGTCGTGACCCATCCCAACGAAGGGACCATCAGCGCGATCGACCTCGGCTCGTACGAAGTCGTTGCAACGGTGGCCACGGGTCCGTTCCCCAACTATTCGGCCTTCGGATCGGACGGGCGGAGCGTCTACGTCAGCAATGCCGGCAACAACACCGTGAGCGCCGTCGATGCCGGAACATGGACCGTCCAATGGAACGCGGCCGTCGGCGAAGGCCCGGAGCACGTTGTTCTCTCGACGGACGGCCGTTCTCTCTATGTCAACAACGTGGAGGACGGGTCCGTCTCGGTCATCGGGATCGCTGAGCGACAGGTCGTCAAGACCGTCCCGATCGGATCGACGCTCCATGGCATCGACCTTTCCGATGACGGGGGAACCCTGTTCGTGGCGGACCTCGGCGACGACAAGGTCGTCGCCTTCGATCTGGCCACCGGCACGCATCGCAGCGTCCGCCTGGCGCCGGCGCCCTACCACCTCGCCGCCGTGCGCGGCGCGGGCAAGCTCTACGTCTCGAGCGCCGACGAGCCGAAGGTCTGGGTCCTGGACCCGGAAACTCTCGCCGTGCTCGGAGAGATCCCGATCGGCGGCACGGGACACCAGATGTTTCTGGGCCCAAGCACATAAGGAAAACCGGGCACCGAACGCCCGAGCTCGCCAACCAACGAGGCAAGACATGCAGCAATTCCTGTTTTCGAGATCCGGCCTGGTGATGCTCGGCTTCCTGGCGGTCGGCGGCTACTTCCTCTGGACCGAGCATCAGGCGCACATGATTGCCGCCCTGCCGTGGCTCCTGGTCGGCGGCTGCCTGGTCATGCACCTCTTCATGCACGGCGGCCATGGCGGACATGGAGGTCACGGTGGCGGCGCCAACGACCCCGACGACGGCGGCGGAAGGACATCGTGAGCGACACCGTCCCCGCCTACGGCCTGTGGTCATTGGTCGTGATCAACTCGGCGGTGTTCATCCTGTTCGGCTTGAGTTTCTTCCAGCCGCGAACCAAGCGCGACTGGCGGTCTTTCGGCGCGTTCAGCGGCTTCCTGGTCGCCTTGTTCACCGAGATGTACGGATTCCCGCTGACGATCTATCTCTTGTCCGGATGGCTTCAGGCCACCTATCCCGGCGTCGACTGGTTCAGCCACGACGCCGGCCATCTGCCCGAGATGCTGTTCGGCTGGCAGGCCAATCCGCATTTCGGGCCGTTCCACCTGCTCAGCTTCGCCCTGATCGGCGGCGGCTTCGTGCTGATCGCGGCCGCCTGGCGGGTGCTCTACGAAGCGCAGCGCCGCCGCGCCTTGGCGACGACCGGGCCCTACGCCCATGTGCGCCATCCCCAGTACGCCGGATTCATCCTGATCATGCTCGGCTTCTTGTTCCAGTGGCCGACGATCCTGACGCTGCTGATGTTCCCCGTGCTGGTCGCGATGTACGTATGGCTGGCGCGCCGCGAGGAGCGCGAGGTGCTCGCCGTGTTCGGCGACGCCTATGCGCGCTACGCCGCCCGCGTGCCCGCCTTCGTGCCGCGGCTTCGGCGCGCGGCGAAGGAGGCTACGGGAAATTAAGGGTCGGTGCGCCGATTAGGTTTTCTCCGGTACCGCAAGAAAGGATGTTACACATGATGGTGCTATCACGCCGCCGCCTCCTCTTTGCCGGCACCGGGCTTGCGGCTTTTGGCGCGCTTCGGCGGCCAACGCGCACCGCCCTCGCGCTCGGCGACGCCCCGACGACCCTTGAGGTCGCGACGCGCACGATCGAGGTGCAGGGCAAGCCGGCCGAGGTGTTCGGGATCCGCCAGGCCGATGGCATGCATGGCCTCTATGCCCGTGCCGGCGACCCTTTCCGCGTGCGCCTCGTCAACCGGCTCTCGACCGAGACGCTGGTCCATTGGCACGGCCTCACGCCGCCCTACCAGCAGGACGGCGTGCCGGATATCTCCCAGCCCGCGCTCGTGCCCGGGGCGGCCTACGAGTATGACTTTCCGCTTCGTCGGCCGGGGACGTTCTGGATGCACTCCCACCTCGGCCTGCAGGAACAGCGACTTCTCGCGGCGCCGCTGATCGTCCGCGATCCGGCCGAAGCCGGGTTGGACGAGCAGGAAGTCGTCGTCCTGCTGCATGACTTCACCTTCCGGGACCCCGAGGAAATCCTCGCTGAATTGTCGGGTGGCGGCGGCCACGCCATGGACATGGGGAACCAGGCGCCGGAGGCCATGACGGCGCCGGCGACGACGATGGACGACGGCGCCATGGGGCACGGCGCCGAGCCTGACGCGCCGATGGCGTCCGGCGCCATGGACGCGGACGTGAACGACGTCGAGTTCGACGCCTACCTGGCGAACGACCGGACGCTCGCCGATCCCGAAGTCGTACCGGTCGAGCCGGGCGGCCGGGTCCGGCTCCGCCTCATCAACGGTGCGGCGGCGACCAACTTCTTCATCGACCTCGGCGCGATCGAGGGAGATCTCATCGCGGTCGATGGCAATCCGGTCATGCCGTTGCGCGGGAGCCGGTTCGAAATCGCGATCTCGCAGCGCCTCGACATCCGGCTTCGGCTCCCGACCGGCCAGGGAGCCTACCCCGTCCTCGCCCAACGCGAGGGCGAAGAGGAGCGGACGGGGATCATCCTGGCGACGAAGGATGCCCCGGTGCGCCGCGTCGCCGAGCGCGCCGCCGCCGCCGCTGGGATCGCCGGTTTCGGGCTCGAGCGCCGGCTTCGCGCCGCGGCCCCGCTGGCGGCGCGGCCCGCGGACCGGACCCTGGCGCTCGACCTGACCGGGAGCATGGCGACCTATTCATGGACGCTCAACGGACGGAGCTTCGGCGCGCATACGCCGCTCGTCGTGGCCGAAGGCGAGCGCGTCGAGGTCGTCATCCGCAACCGCACCGAGATGTCGCACCCCATGCACCTGCACGGGCACAGCTTCCAGGTCGTCGCCATCGACGGCCAGCGCCTGGACGGCGCCCTGCGCGATACGGTCCTCGTGCCCCTGAACGGCGGCGTCACCATCGCGTTCGACGCCGACAACCCCGGGCGTTGGGCGTTCCACTGTCACCACCTCTACCACATGGCCGCCGGCATGATGACGACGGTCGAGTACCAAGCCTGACCGCGGACCGTCCGGCGAAATTCGGTCGTTGGGGAAGATTGGCAATGTCGGTCGTATCCGATACGAACAAGCCGGAACTCTCGGGAGGCGGCGAGACGCGCCGCGACTTCCTGTACCTCGCGACCGCGGCCGTTGCCGTGGCCGGTGCGGCGACCGCCGTCTGGCCGTTCATCGACAGCCTGAACCCGTCGGCCGACGTGCTTGCGTTCGCCACCACCGAGTTGGATATCGGGCCGGTCGAGGTCGGCCAGCGGATCACGGTGACCTGGCGCGGCCGACCGGTGTTCATCCTGCGCCGCACGGCCGAGGAAATCGCCAGAGCCAAGGCGGATGACGTGGCCGACCTCATCGATCCCGAGCCCGATGGCGCGCGCGTGCAGAAGGACGAATGGCTCGTCGTGGTCGGGATCTGCACGCATCTGGGCTGTATCCCGCAAGGGCAGAAGCCCCTGGACCCGCGCGGCGCGCATGGCGGTTGGTTCTGCACCTGCCACGGATCGGTCTACGACATTTCCGGGCGGGTCCGACGGGGGCCGGCGCCGCGGAACCTCGAGGTTCCACCATACGCGTTCCTGGACGAGACGATGGTCCGTATCGGTTAGCCGCCGGCCGACGGCGCAGGCCATCGAGAGCGAGAGAGAGGAGAGCCGACGGGCCATGAGAATATCGGCCAGACCGTTTGGGGAGTATCCGTGGTACCTGCGGCCGTTTTTCTGGAAGCAACGCCGCAAGTACGGCGCGGTCCTCGACTCCGCGCTGCTGTGGGCCCGCTCGCCGAGGGTCTTCCTCGGCGTGGCGCTGCTATACGGCGCCATCGACCGCAAGAGCTCGCCGCTCCACCCGGTCCTGCGTTCGCTGGTGACGGTGCGGGTGTCCCAGCTCAACCTCTGCCGGTTCTGCGTCGACCTCAATATGGCGACGCTCCTCAAGCGCGGCGTCCCCATCGAGAAGGTCGAGGCCCTGGAGGATTGGTCGACGAGCGACCTGTTCGACGAGCGAGAGCGCGCCGCCCTCGACTACGCCGAGGCGGTCACCTTGTCGGACCGCGAGGTCGGCGACGACCTCGTCGAGCGCCTGTCACGGCATTTCGGCGGGGACGCGATCGTCGAGCTGACCGCCCTCGTCGCCTTCCAGAACATGTCGAGCAAGTTCAACAGCGCGCTCAGCGTCCCGTCGCAAGGGTTCTGCCGCGTCCCGGCCGCCGCGTCCGCCGAGGCCGGGCCGCGGCTCGGGTCGGATCGGCACCGACGATCGCGGTAGGTTCGGCGAGGAGCCGAAATCCATGACCGAGATCGAAACCCTCCTGCGGCGTGCGGAGATCGCGGGCGAGCGGACGGCCGCCGTGTTCCGGCTGGTGATCTTTCTGACCTTGCTTGCCGTGATTTTTTCCGTCACGGAGGGCGACGGGGGGCATGCCCCGTTGTTCCTCACGGCCGCCGTGTACGGCGCCGGAACGGTCGTGGGGCTTCTGCTCGCGTGGCGGAAGCTGTTTCATCCGCTGATTCCCTATGCGTTCGTCACGTTCGACATTGGCCTGTTGACCGTCCAGTTGCTGATGCTGACCGGCGCCATGGGGATGTCGTCGACGCTGGTCTTCTCTCTTCCCGCCGCGGCGCTGGTTTACGTTTTCTTGGTTCATGCCTCGATGCGGTATCGGCCCTGGCTGGTCGTCTATGCCGCGGCGCTGTTCCTCGTCGGCATGGGGGTCGGCGAGGGTCTGATCGGGGCGGCGGGTGGGGCGGCGTTCGATCAAATGCGCGGCAACGCACCGATGCGCGGACCCGAAGCCATGGGCGGCTTTGCGCAATTCGCGGTCTTTCCCGTCGCCATCGTCAGCCTGTGCGCGCTCATTCTCTTCGTGATCTCGAGGCGTACGCGCCGCCTGCTTCTGGAGTCGATCGAGCAGGGCCGCCGAGCGAGTCGGCTGGCGCGCTACTTCTCGCCGAACCTGGCCGGCGAGCTGGCGGCAACGCCGGAAGCCGAGCTGCTGGCCGGCCGGCGCCAACCGGTAGCGGTGCTGTTCGCCGACGTCCGCGGCTTCACCGGGATGGCGGAGACGATGTCGACGCAGGAACTCGGGACGTTCCTGTCGGCGTTCCGCACGCGCCTCACGCGCCCGGTCTTCGCGCTGGGCGGCACCGTCGACAAGTTCATCGGCGACGCCGTGATGGTGGTGTTCGGGACGCCGCGCCACCAGACGGACGACGCGAGCCGGGCGCTCGCCTGCGCCCTGGCAATGCTCGAGGAGGCCGGGACATGGTCGGACGAGCGGGTTCGAGAAGGCAAGCCCGCGGTGGCGATCGGCATCGGCGTCCACTACGGCGAGGTCTTCGCCGGGGCGCTGGGCGACCACCAGGTCCTCGAGTACACGGTCATCGGCGACACCGTGAACGTGGCCGAGCGGCTGGAGAAACTGACCCGCGAGGTCGACGCCTCGCTGGTCGTCTCCGCGCCGCTCCTCCGGGCCGCCGGAGAGGCCGGCGAGGCGCCCCGGTGGCGCCGCCTGCCGGCCCAGCAGTTGCGCGGGCATCGGCAACCGATCGAGGTATTCGCCAGACTGCAAGCCGCGCAGACCGGACAAGCGTCCGCGCCTTAGGCGAAAGAGGCCGAGCAATGGCCGCAAGGGCTTGGATTGCGACGCTCGTCGCCCTGCTCGCGCTGGCGGCGGGATCGTACGGAGTCTTCCTGTACCTGCGGCCGACGCCCTTGCCGGAGGGCCTGTCCTAGGGAAACCGCCACGTCGAGGGCACCGAGGTAAGGGTCGGGGCCGAGATCGCGGGGCATCGTCGGCGCGGTCGAGGCGCTGCTACGGCCGGCGCTTCGTTCTCGCAAATACATGAAACCATTGGTGGGTGCGCCGGGATTCGAACCCGGGACCACCTGATTAAAAGTCAGATGCTCTACCGCTGAGCTACGCACCCGGAGGCGGGCGTCCTTCGCGCCCGGTGCCGCGACCGCCGATCTAGCACGCCGGCCGCCGATTGCAAGGCGAAAAGCGGCCGCCCGCCGCCGCCTGGGCCGCCGCCGGGGTCCCTCGTCGGGTCGTCCGCCCTCGGACGGCCGAGCCGAGCGCTCGCGCCCCGCCATTGCGTCGCCCGCCCGGCCTGGGGGAGAATGGCCCGGCCGGCCGCCGCCCCGGCGGCGCATCGCGAGGACAGTACTATGGCCCTGTGGAAACTGACCCCGCTCGACCTGACCGACCGCAATTGGGAGGCAAGCTCGCATCGGGGCATGGCCATCGTCCGCGCCCCGAACGCGCAGGCCGCCCGCGATGCGGCGCAGCGGGCCTTCGGCGTCAAGACGCGGTTCCAGCCGGGCGTCGGCACGACGTCCCCGCCCTGGGAGCGTGACGAGCTGGTCAAGGCGGAGTCGGTCGCCGACCCGCGCTACGACCCCGAAGGCCCCACCGAGGTCCTCGAGCCGTCGGTCTGAGGCGCCGGGCCGGGGGCGCGGTCAAGACTCGTCGGTCGTCCCGCCGCTGCGCCGCTCCTGCTCCAGCCGCACCGCGATATGCGCCGCCACCCGCGGCGTGACGAACGAGCCGACGTCGCCGCCGAGCCGGCCGATCTCCTTGACGAAGCGCGAGGAGATGAAGTGGTGCCGGTCCGACGCCATCAGGAACACCGTCTCGATGTCCGGGCTGACGCGGGCGTTCATGCCGGCCATCTGGAACTCGTACTCGAAGTCGGAAACCGCGCGCAGGCCCCGGATCACGATCCCCGCCCCCATCGAGGCGGCGAAGTGGACGAGCAGGTTGTCGAATCCGCGCACCTCGACCGCGGCCCCGCCGTCGGCCCGCGCCATCGCCTCGGTCTCCTCGCGCAGCATCGCCAGCCGCTCCTCGATGCCGAACAGCGGACCCTTGCCGGCGTTGTGGGCGACCCCGACGATCAGCCGATCGACCAGCCGCATCGCCCGCCGGATGATGTCCAGATGGCCGTTGGTGATCGGATCGAAGGTCCCCGGATAGATGCCGACGCGCATCTTATTCATTCTCGACCCCCTCGCCGGCCGCGGCCAGGCCGCCATCCGCCGTCTCCTCGGCCAGGCGGGTCACCGACACCACTTGCTCGCCCTCGGCGACCTTCAGCAGCACGACCCCTTGCGTCTTGCGGCCGGCGATGCGGATGTCGTCGACCGGGCAGCGGATCAGCTGGCCGCTGTCGGTGACCAGCATGATCTGGTCGCTGTCGGCCACCGGGAACGAGGCGACGACGGGGCCGTTGCGGTCCGAGGTCTCGATGTTGGCGATGCCCTGCCCGCCGCGATTGGTGATGCGGTATTCGTAGGCCGAGCTGCGCTTGCCGTAGCCGTTGGCGGTGACGGTCAAGATGAACTCCTCGCGCGCCTCGAGCGCGGCGAGGCGCTCCGGGCTCAACCCCTCGGCAACTGCGGCCGGCGCCTCGGGCTCGGCCGCCTCCGCTTCGCCGCTCGCCGGACGCCGGCGCGCGCCGGCGAGGCGGAGATGGGCGTCGCGCTCGGCCCGGTCGGCCTCGACATGGCCGAGGATCGACAGCGAAATCACCGCGTTGCCGTCCTCGAGCCTGATGCCGCGCACGCCGGTCGAGGTCCGGCCGCTGAACACGCGCACGTCGGTGACCGGGAAGCGGATGCACTTGCCGCCGCGGGCGGCGATCAGCACGTCCTGCTCCTCGCCGCACACCTGCACGCCGACCAATCGATCGCCCTCGTCGAGCTTCATGGCGATCTTGCCGTTGGCCATGACGTTGACGAAATCCGACAGCTTGTTGCGCCGAACGTAACCGCCCGTCGTCGCGAACATGACGAACATGTCGGCCCAGGTCGATTCGTCCTCGGGCAGCGGCATCAGCGTCGAAATGGTCTCGCCGGCGGCCAGCGGCAGCAGGTTGACCAGCGCCTTGCCGCGCGCCTGCGGCGTCCCCACCGGAAGGCGGTAGACCTTGATCTTGTAGACCATGCCGCGGGTCGAAAAGAACAGGACGGGCGTGTGCGTATCGACGACGAACAGCCGGCTGACGAAATCCTCCTCGCGCGTCGTCATGGCGGCCCGCCCCTTGCCGCCGCGGCGCTGCGCCCGGTAGGCGGACACCGGCACCCGCTTGATGTAGCCGCCGTGGGTGACGGTGACCACCATGTCCTCGCGCTGGATCAGGTCCTCGATGTCGTGCTCGAACTCGACCTCCTCGAGCGCGGTGCGGCGCGGCGTGGCGAACTGCTCGCGTATCTCCCGCAACTCGCCGCGCAGGATATCGAGGCGCCGCGGCCGCGATTCGAGGCTGGCCCGGTAATCGGCGATCTGGGCGGCAAGCTGGGTCATCTCCTCGGCGATCTTGTCGCGTTCGAGCGCGGTCAGGCGTTGCAGCCGCAACTCGAGGATGGCGCGCGCCTGCGCCTCGGACAGCCGGTAGGTGCCGTCGGCGGCGACGGCGCGGCCGGGTTCGTCGATCAGCGCGATCAGCGGCGCGGCGTCGCGCGCCGGCCAGGGGCGCGCCATCAATCCGTCGCGCGCCGCCGCCGGGTCCTTCGCCCGGCGGATCAGTTCGATCACCGGCTCGATGTTCGCCACCGCGACGATCAGGCCGATCAACAGATGCGCCCGTTCCTGCGCCTTGCCGAGCTCGTGGCGCAGGCGCCGCACGATCAGCTCCTCGCGGAAGGCGACGAAGGCGACGAGGACGTCCTTCAGGGTCATCAGCTCGGGCCGGCCGCCGTTGAGCGCCAGCATGTTGACGCCGAAGCTGGTCTGCAACGGCGTGTGGCGATAGAGCTGGTTCAGGACGACCTCGGCCATGGCGTCGCGCTTCAGCTCGATGACGACGCGCACGCCGTCGCGGTCGGATTCGTCGCGCAGGTCGGAGATGCCCTCGATCACCTTGTCGTGCACGGCCTCGGCCATGCGCTCGATCATGCGCGCCTTGTTGACCTGGTATGGGATTTCCGTGACGACGATGGCCTCGCGCTCCTTGCGGACCTCCTCGACATGGGTGCGCCCGCGCATGACGACCGACCCGCGGCCGGTATGGTAGGCCTCGCGGATGCCGGCCCGGCCGAGGATCAGGGCCCCGGTCGGGAAGTCGGGACCGGGCACAAGCTCCATCAGCTCCGGAATCGTGATCTCCGGCCGGTCGATATAGGCGCAGCAGGCGTCGATGATCTCGCCCAAATTGTGGGTCGGGATGTTGGTCGCCATGCCGACCGCGATGCCGCCGGCGCCGTTGACCAGCAGGTTGGGATAGCGGGCCGGCAGCACCATCGGCTCGCGCGACGATTCGTCATAGGTCGGTTGGAAATCGACGGTGTCCTTGTCGATGTCGTCGAGCAACGCGCTGGCCGCGCGCGCCAGGCGGACCTCGGTGTAGCGCATCGCCGCCGGCGGATCGCCGTCCATCGACCCGAAATTGCCCTGCCCGTCGACCAGCGGCAGGCGCATGGAGAAATCCTGGGCCATGCGCACCATGGCATCGTAGATCGCGGCGTCGCCGTGCGGGTGGTACTTGCCCATGACGTCGCCGACGACGCGCGCCGACTTGCGGAACGGCTTGTTGAAGTCGTAGCCCGCCTCCTTCATGGCGTAGAGGATGCGGCGGTGGACCGGCTTCAGGCCGTCGCGCACGTCGGGCAGCGCGCGCGCCACGATCACGCTCATGGCGTAGTCGAGGTAGGAGCGCCGCATCTCCTCCTCGATGGTCACGGGCGTGATGTCTTGCGTCGGCGGAGCGGGTGGCGTGGTCAAGATATTTTGCCAGGAAAATCAATCTGTTGGGAGGTGCCCCCGCGGGCTTCCGCGGAAGCTCCGGCGGGGTCGGGGCGGGCCGCCACGAACGCGTTACAGCCTAGCAGGATTCGCGCGTGCGAACAACAGCGGCCGGCCGAATCCGCCGGTTCGGGCCGAGCCTCAATCTGAACGGCGCCGCGACCGCCGCCCCGTCCTAAAACGGGATTTCGTCGTCGAGGTCGGAAACCGGCGCCGGGCCGCGGCCGGAGCCGCCCGCGGCGGTGGGTTCCGACGCTCCTGAGCTTGTCGAAGGATCGCCAGGTCCGCCCTCGCCGCCGCCGGCGCCGGCGCCGCGCGAATCCAGCATCGTCA
Organism: Dongiaceae bacterium; assembly: GCA_040881945.1. Classification (GTDB taxonomy): domain Bacteria; phylum Pseudomonadota; class Alphaproteobacteria; order Dongiales; family Dongiaceae; genus JBBECF01. Next base: position 67,621 of record JBBECF010000175.1, read on the forward strand.
GCTCGCCGCGGAAGCGCTGCAGCACGACCTCGGTGGTGTATTTCTCCACGCCCGACTGGTCGGTCCATTTGCGCGTCTGGATCTGACCCTCCAGGTACACCTTCGCGCCCTTCTTGAGGTACTTCTCCGCCACCTCGACCAGGCGCTCGTTGAAGATCACGACGCGGTGCCATTCGGTGCGCTCGCGGCGCTCGCCGGAGCTCTTGTCGCGCCAGCTTTCCGAGGTGGCGACCGACAGATTGGCGACCCGGTTGCCGTCCTGGAGGCTGCGAATCTCGGGGTCGCGCCCCAAATTGCCGATCAGGATCGCCTTGTTGACGCTGCCAGCCATGGGTTCGTCCTTTCCGGTCTCGGCCGCGCCGGCGAGGCGGCGCAAGGGCGCTAGTCTATACGCAACCCCACCCGCCCTGCCATCGGGTTCTCGTTCGGTATCCCGACCCCTTGAGAGTCGCTTTTGCCGCCTCCAGAGCGTATATCCTCAAGGGTTTCACCCCGGCCCGGGACCCTGGCATGAACGGCGGCGGCAAGATCTCGGTTCGCGGCGCGCGCGAGCACAACCTGAAGAACATCGACGTCGACCTGCCGCGCGACAGCCTGGTGGTGATCACCGGCCTGTCGGGGTCGGGCAAGTCCTCGCTGGCCTTCGACACGATCTACGCCGAAGGCCAGCGCCGCTACGTCGAATCGCTGTCCGCCTATGCCCGGCAGTTCCTCGAGCTGATGCAGAAGCCGGACGTCGATTCGATCGAGGGCCTGTCGCCGGCGATCGCCATCGAACAGAAGACGACGTCGAAGAACCCGCGCTCGACGGTCGGCACGGTGACCGAGATCTACGATTACCTGCGCCTGCTCTACGCCCGCGTCGGCGTGCCCTATTCGCCGGCGACCGGCCTCCCGATCGAGAGCCAGACGGTCAGCCAGATGGTCGACCGCATCCTGGAGATGCCCGAAGGCACCCGGCTGCACCTGCTCGCCCCGGTGGTGCGCGGCCGCAAGGGCGAGTACCGCAAGGAGCTCGCCGACCTGCAGAAGCGCGGCTTCCAGCGGGTCAAGGTGGACGGCACGCTGCATGAGATCGACGCCGTTCCGGCGCTCAACAAGAAGGTCAAGCACGACATCGAGGTCGTCGTCGACCGCGTGATCGTGCGGCCCGGCGTCGCGCAGCGGCTGGCCGACAGCCTGGAGACGGCGCTGCAGCTCTCGGACGGGCTGGTGTTCGCCGACAAGGCCGACGCCACGGCCGAGCGCACGACCTTCTCGGCCCGCTTCGCCTGCCCGGTGTCCGGCTTCACCATCGACGAGATCGAGCCGCGCCTGTTTTCCTTCAACAACCCGTTCGGGGCCTGCCCGGCCTGCGGCGGGCTGGGCACCAGCGACTTCTTCGATCCCGAGTCGATCGTGCCCGACGAGCGGCTGACCTTGCGCGAAGGCGCCGTCGCGCCCTGGGCGAATTCGACGTCGCAGTACTACGCCCAAACCCTGGACAGCCTCGCCCGGCACTACAAGTTCAGCGTGACGACGCCGTTCCGCGAGCTGCCGGAGACGGCGCGTCGGGCCATCCTCTACGGCTCGGACGGCGCGGCCGTGACGATGCAGTACGACGACGGGCTGCGCAGCTATCGCACGGCCAAGCCGTTCGAAGGCGTCATTCCGAACATGGAGCGGCGCTGGCGCGAGACCGACAGCGCCTGGGTCCGCGAGGAGCTGTCGAAGTACCAATCCGCCAGGCCGTGCGAGACCTGCCGCGGCGACCGGCTGAAGCCGGAGGCGCTCGCCGTCAAGATCGACCGGCTCAACATTTCCGAGGTCGCGCGCCTGTCGATCGCCCAGGCCGGCGCCTGGTTCGGCGCGCTCGAGGCGAAGCTCACGGCCAAGCAGCGCGAGATCGCCGCCCGCATCCTCAAGGAGATCAACGAGCGCCTCGGCTTCCTCAACAATGTCGGGCTCGACTATCTGACGCTCGCCCGCGCCGCGGCGACGCTGTCCGGCGGCGAGAGCCAGCGCATCCGCCTCGCCTCGCAGATCGGATCGGGCCTGACCGGCGTGCTCTATGTGCTCGACGAGCCGTCGATCGGCCTGCACCAGCGTGACAACGCGCGGCTGCTCGAAACGCTGCGGCGGCTGCGCGACCTCGGCAACACGGTCCTGGTCGTCGAGCACGACGAAGAGGCGATCCGGGCCGCCGACTATCTCGTGGACATGGGGCCGGCGGCGGGCCGGCACGGCGGCCGCGTCATCGCCGCCGGGACGCCGGACAAGGTGCTGCAATGCCCGGACAGCGTGACCGCGCAGTACCTGACCGGCCGGCGCCAGATCCCACTGCCGGCGCGGCGGCGGCCCGCGGCGGGCGGCCAGACGGTGCGCATCATCGGGGCGCGCGCCCACAACCTGCGCAACCTCACGGTGGACATCCCGCTCGGCACCTTTGCCTGCGTCACCGGCCTGTCGGGCGGCGGCAAATCGACGCTGATCATCGAGACGCTGTACAAGGCGATGGCCCGCCGGCTCAACGGCAGCCGCGTCCATCCCGGCGAGCACGACCGCATCGACGGCCTGGAATATCTCGACAAGGTGGTCGATATCGACCAGACGCCGATCGGCCGCACGCCGCGCTCGAACCCGGCGACCTATACCGGCGCCTTCACGCCGGTGCGCGACTGGTTCGCCGGCCTGCCCGAGGCGACGGCACGCGGCTACAAGCCCGGCCGCTTCTCGTTCAACGTCAAGGGCGGCCGCTGCGAGGCCTGCCAGGGCGACGGGGTGATCAAGATCGAGATGCACTTCCTGCCCGACGTCTATGTCCAATGCGACGTCTGCAAGGGCAAGCGTTACAACCGCGAGACGCTGGAAATCGCGTTCAAGCACAAGTCAATCGCCGACGTCCTCGACATGACGGTCGACGACGCGGCCGAGTTCTTCAAGGCCGTCCCGGCGATCCGCGACAAGCTGGTGTCGCTGCAGCGCGTCGGCCTCGGCTACATCCATGTCGGCCAGGCGGCGACGACGCTGTCGGGCGGCGAGGCGCAGCGCGTCAAGCTGGCCAAGGAGCTGGCGCGCCGGGCGACGGGGCGCACCTTCTACATCCTCGACGAGCCGACGACCGGCCTGCATTTCGAGGACGTGCGCAAGCTGCTCGAAGTGCTGCACGCCCTCGTCGACCAGGGCAACACCGTGGTCGTGATCGAGCATAACCTCGAGGTCATCAAGACCGCCGACTGGATCATCGACCTCGGGCCCGAAGGCGGCGACAAGGGCGGCCGCGTCGTTGCCATCGGCACGCCCGAGCAGGTCGCCGCCGTCGCCGACAGCTATACCGGCCAATACCTCGCCGCCTATCTCGGCCGCGGCCAGGCGAAGGCGAAGCGAAGGGCCTGAGGCCGGTTCAACGGAGAACGACGCGATGTACAAGCTCTACTACGATTCCGGCGCCGCCAGCATGGCGCCCCACGCCGTGCTCCAGGAGATCGGCGCGCCGCACGAGCTGGTGCGGGTCGATACCGACAAGGGCGAGCACCGCGGCGCCGCCTACACCCGGCTCAACCCCAACGCCCGCGTGCCGACCCTCGACCACGACGGCATGATCATGTACGAGTCGGCGGCGATTTGCCTGTATCTCAGCGAGCGCCATCCGGACGCCAAGCTGATGCCGGCCGTCGGCGCGCCCCGGCGCGGGCATTTCCTGCAATGGCTCACCTTCCTCACCAACACGGTGCAGGAGGCGTCGATGCAATGGTTCCACCCCGACTACTACGCCGACGACGCGGCCGCCCAGCAGGCGGTGAAGAGGCACGCCGAGGCGAAGCACGACCGGCAGTGGCGGCAGATCGACGCCGCGCTCGGCCGCGATGGGCCGTATCTGCTCGGCGGCGAGTTCAGCGCCGCCGACATCTATCTCGCCATGCTCGTGCGCTGGACACGCAACATGGCGACGCCGGCGATGACCTACGCCAACGTGAAGCGCTGCGCCGACCTGGTGAAGGCCCGGCCGGCCTATCGGCGCATGCTGGCCGTTGAGGGTATCGAGCAACCCTAGCGGCTCGTTCGCGCGCGGGAGGGCGCGACCTCAGGCCCTTGCGGCGACCGCCTCGACCTCGAACAGCCAATCCGGCCGGGCGAGGCCGGCGACCACCGCCAGGGTCGAGACCGGCTCGGCGCCGCCCAGCGCCGCATCGCGGATGCGCCGGGACTCCGCCACGTCGCCGGGCCGGGTCAGGTAGACGTTGACCTTGACCAGGTCGGCCGGCCCCATGCCGGCGGCCGCCAGGATGGCGAGCAGGTTCGTCCACGCCTGCTCCGCCTGGGCGGCGAATCCGGCCCCCGCCAGCGTGCCGTCGGGGCGCACGCCGACCTGCCCGGAGACGTGCAGCCAGC